>JBIKJV010000370.1:0-2857 GCA_044360755.1 Phycisphaerales bacterium | reverse complement strand
TTCTCTCCCGACTTTGAAGAGAAACTCAACATGCGGTTGCCTGTTGGAGTAAGGAACATCTCGTCTTAGAGTAGTATGGCTGACAAGGCTGAAGAAAGCACCAAAAAAACAAATCTTTTTCCTTATACATCAGGTGAATATTGGGAAGGATCTGGATTTCCATTTTGGGTCTTGATGATTTTGACTATTCTTCCAACTGGATTTTTTGGTCTGGACCATTTATTCTTTCACTCTCCACAGACTGCAGTTCAAAAAGGCTTAGTAAATCTTTTTACCTTAGGATTGTGGTATTGGTATGATGTCATCCAAGTCTTTGCCGATAAAGAGTATGTTCAAAAGTATGGGTTATCAAGACCTATTGTAGGTCCTACGGGTCTGGCTCATAAATACTTTCGCAATGTAGTTGCTCCTGAAAAACAAGAAGAACCTGATCTACCTGCTGCTGAAAAAGGACAATATTCCTCTATTTTTTTAATGCTTTATCTTGGACTCTTGTTAGTGCCCTTTGGGATTTCAAACTTTGTTGTGGGCGATACATCAGGAGGTGTGATTAAGTTTATTTTTACGATTTTATTCTTTGGATTACTCCTTCCTATTCTGTTTTTGTCTTCATTGGTGGAGTTGTATGGTGTATTCAGTGATCCTCAGCGCCTCTATGAAAAGGGTGTAAGTTTATCGATTCCTCTTTCTTGGTTTGTAGGATCTGACCACGTAGCTGCCAGTCTAATGAAACCCAGTGCATTCGCGAATGCCAGCAAACCCCAAGGATCTATCTTAACTCGCTTTATACAACCTGTTTTGGATGCATTAGGGCTCACCAGTATTATGCAGATGCTTGGAGCAGCAAAATGCGCTGCTGAACCTGTCATTCAACAAGGACAGCAAGCAGTAGCAGCAGCCACAACGGCAGCAAATGGAGTTGCGAAACTTGCTGGAACCGTTCCTGAAGTGGCAACCAAAGTGGCTGGAAAACTTGAAGCCTTTACAGATCCAGAGAAACTGAAAGCCGCGGCGGCAGGGGCTGCTGTAGCACAAGTCGGTGGTGGTCTTTTGGATTCCGGTGATTTAGATACTTGGTTTCTCTTGGCAATAAGTGTTTTTGTTCTTTCTGCTGCCTCTCTTTCGGCTGTTCGCTGGTTACGAAATATTCAAACACAGAAGAATGACAAGCCCCCAGAATCCAAGCCCAACGAACGGGATGATACTCCTCCACAATCAAACACTCTTTGAAAAACTTATTGGACGTGGTGATCAAGCCGATTCTACAGATCTTCCCCCCACAAACATCATTTATTTCACGGCTCGCTGGTGTGGTGCATGCAAACGTCTTGATTTAACACGTCTTCTTGGAGCATATCCTCTTGTTGCCTGGTATAAATGCGATATTGATGACAATGATTATACTGCTGGATTCTGTGGTATTCGTAGCATTCCCGCCTTCATGGTTATTAAGAATAAGAAGATTTTGGGGACACTGGCAAGTGCTGATACAGAGAAAGTTTTGCAATGGATTACAGAAACATTGGCAACGGATAAAAAATAAAATAGAACAAATCCTTGAAATGTATAGGAAGGTACCAGGATGACTCGCACTCTTCGACTTATTTCATCCAAAGAAAAGGGATTTGTTCAATCCTGGGACTATCCATCTTTTCGGCAGTTTTGCACAGTCTGTGGGAATCGTATATGTTATGACCCGATGACGGTTGATGGAACAAAATCTATGAAGAAATGTAAGGGAACACATTCTGGAAAGCGACATACCAAGTTCTCTTTCTATATGACATCCATTGAGGGTGACGAAGAGGATGGTGGCTAAGTAAATTTGAACCCTGCATTTTTAAACTTTATGTTCCAAAATGTATCGTGCTCAATCCTTCCTTCGCAACTTTGTAGAACGAAAAATCTCGAGTTCGTGGGACCAAGGTTTTCTCTTTGGATTTGGAAGCGGATTCTTGACACATACTTGGATTCAGGAACGAAAACGAGACCAGGAACGTTATAAACATATACCACCTCACACAGGCGATGACTGTGTCTATTGTAAAACCTATGCTCGATCGCCACAAGAAAAAAACGTTGATCTACAATAAGAATGGCATATGACATTGTTATTGTAGGTGCTGGAATCGCAGGTCTCCGATGTGGGATTGCTCTTCAGAAAAAAGGAAAGAAGACGTGTATCTTGGAAAAATACGGATATACTGGCGGACGTGTTGTCACCTATAACAAAGATGGGCACAAATGGGAAAATGGAGCAGGGCGCATTGCTGAGTCTCATACTAAAGTTCATTCGTTGCTCAAGAAATATGGGCTCCATACTATTGGCATTGGCAAAGATCAGTTTTTTATTCCTTCTGGAGAAACGGAACACAGTGGCTTTGAGAATACATTTGAAATTCAGTTTGCTTCGCTCCTAAAAGAGATTGGTGACTTGTCTCCTGAACTTTTAGCAATGCATTCCTTGGAGCAACTCTTGAAAAGTATTCTTGGAGAATCCAAGGCAAAGTTGTTTTTGGAACAGTTTCCCTATCGTGCAGAAGTATCTGTTATGCGAGCGGATGTGGCGATGAAAACATTTATGGGTCGCGGTGAAATGGGATCTTATGAAGGATATTCAGTTTGCGTAGAAGGCTTATCTGCGCTTATTGATGGACTCGTGAAAGAATACGAATCCTTGGGTGGTGAGATTTTGATGCGATACGAGATGACAGGGATTTCTGAAGATGGGACTGTGAAAGTCAACTGTAAGGTTGGTAGCAAAAAGGAAGGCTTTTCTGAAACAATCGTGGAAGGAAAGAAATGTATTTTGGCTCTTCATTCAGCAGCCCTGAAAGAATGTGGTTCAACGCGTCAT
>JBIKJV010000384.1:0-2864 GCA_044360755.1 Phycisphaerales bacterium | reverse complement strand
GTAAATGTTGTTGGTATAGGTGTAGGGGTTGGTGTTGGTGTAGGACAAGCCACTATACTTGTTATTCTACCATTTTGAACTGATGGAACACCAACTACATAAACTGTTGCATTATCAAATTTATAATAACCTGGTGTTTCGACCGCGATAGTCATTCCTGATGTTGTATATAAATCCGTTCCAATACCTAATGAACCAATATACCATACTGTTGTAGGTGTTGTTGCGGCACACGCGGTATTTAAACTATTACCTGAATAAACTACCATACTCACCGGTAAAGGTGTTGGTGTAGGTGTTGGTGTAGGGGTTGCTGTTGGTGTTGGTGTAGGAGTAGGACAAGATACACAAGCTGCTTGTGCTGTTCCTATTTGTGTATTAACAGGTGAATTATTACGTTTGTAATATCTACTATTACTTCCATCACTTAACCAAAAATCACCACCTAATACAATTTCAGCTCCAATAATTGCTTGAGAAACTGTTGTTGAATTACATAAATTACTTCCACTTCCTTGAAAACTATATTGACCTATATTACCACCACTACAAGCATCTTCAGCTGATATATCACTTATATATGCTAAGAATGGTTCAGGTAATGGTGTTGGTGTCGGTGTATCTGTAGGCGTACTTGTAGGAGTAGGAGTAGGTGTGTCTGTCGGTGTAGGGGTTGGGGTTGGTGTCGGCGTATTAGTTGGTGTAGGTGTTGGTGTTATAGGTTGGTATCCTGTACATACATATCCTGTATTACAGTTTCCTGAAAAACTAAGATCATTTAAATCTATTCCTTCCGTACCCTCAAAAATCTGCGGAACACCAACTGAATTTTGGATACACTGCTTGTATATACCTGGTCCTATTGTGAACCCTCTTGATGTTCTTACACCAAAACAATCGTTATAATCTAATGTTGCTATAAATCCTCCTTCAGGTTGTGTTGTTCCCGTCACGTAAAGATCATAACAATAACACTGACCTACCGGTGCAGGAGTATTTGTTGGTGTTGGTGTAGGAGTTGCAGTAGGAGTAGGAGTTGGTGTTGGTGTCACGGATCCAGGACAAGGGGATAACGTGACGTAATTTGTTGCGCAGTATCCACTGAATGTTGCACAGTCTGCGGCTAAGTTAAAAAACGCTTTTGTATATCCTGACTGATTAGAAAAAATCCATACGTATGGATTTTCACTATATCCTAATTTAGGTGTTGTACTTAATACATCTATAAAATATTGATTATTACCATCTAATGTATGTGTAGTTCCTGTATAACCTGATTGTGTTGTCTCCCAAATTTGATAACCATATCTTGTTGTTCCTGTTCCTACATATGAACTGGTATAACCTGATACATTACCACCTAATACTCCAACCATATAGTCGTATAATACACTCCAAAACATATACGTCCTACGAAGAGAGGTTGTCTTTTCATTTGGATACAAATATCCTCCCACATTTTCTGTTGGGTCAAAGTATGTCCTAAATTTATATACAGTAGGACAATCACAGTATTTGTAGTTAAAATATCTTACGGGGTATTGACTTACATTTACGTTTGATTGTATTAGTTCAACTTCGGTAAGTTCCCTATTAGTTAAGTTATATCCGTTTAGTTTATTCCACGTAAAATATTGATCGTTTATTTTTATCACATCCTTTGCTTCAAGATTTTTAACGTCACTTAATTTTAGGTAAAAGTTTCCGTTTAGAAACCTTGTATTCTTATTGTATAAGTTTTGTACTCTATTTTGATAAAATAGTGCGTACATATCATTATTCGTAAATGTATTAAATGTCTGTACAGTCCCTACGTTTTCAGGTATTTCACTATTAAACAAATTACATATACTATCTATATTAGTTGTGTATTTTAATTTATTCTTATCTGTATTACCCATCGGCATCGTATGACTAACCACTGGATTACTCATTGCCGGTAGGGCGTATGTTGTTGCGAACGGATTAGATCCGTCTGATTGTTGCATTCTAAAAAAGAATGTTGACGGTCTCCAAGATGAATAGTTAAAGTCATAACTTTCACCTACTTGGTCTAAAAATGGAGCGTAATTACCTAAATTAAAAATTAGTTTTGGTTTTGTTTTTACTCCCTTATATTGAAAACTTGGTGCTGATGTTGTGTTCGGGTCAGGTGCTGCATTACCTGCGTAGTTTATACCTAATGGTAATCCTATCCTTTCATCCCAATTTCTAATAACCTCCGCTGAAAAAGTTGTCTCAATTTTTTTATTTTGACTCTTAAAATCAGTTTCGTTATATACTCTATTCTGTCCGTATAATCTATTGTTTTGGTCTTTGAATGTTTTGTTTCCATAATCTCCGTCATCTAAATCCTGTAAATCTAATTCACTCTCAACAAAGTTTAATGCTGGTTGAACTGTAAATCCCTTATCAAAACTAATCTTATCACTCCAATCCTTTATTTCACCACTACCAATATAGTATTGATACGGCTCTATTATAATTTCTGTTGGGTTATTTGGATTTGGTATTAATACTAAATTATACTTTTTTGCTATTGATGATAATACGTCAATTTGTTTTATATTTTGATCCATAACTAAACTGAAATTAACATAATCTCCGTCGTTATATGGAATGATTGTATTTGCTGGTTGTGGTAAATATCTTAAAGAACTACCTGTTGGTACGTCATTAGAATAACTTAAAGTTTTCTCAAAGAATAAACCTGTATTCTCTGTGTATCCTGATGTTCCCGCTTTAATTACTCCGTCAATTATATAGTTGAATGGATAAAAAGGAAAGTTAGGATTACTAAATTCTGCGTGGAACGTGACATCTACATCTGTAAAACACGGAACACCTGTTCCTAATTGTGTTAT
>JBIKJV010000352.1:0-2871 GCA_044360755.1 Phycisphaerales bacterium | reverse complement strand
TCTGCAAACACACCTTCGACCTTCTTGTCGTATTTGATGTCAACACCACGAATACGGAAAAAGTCGATATTGTAAAGGTCTTGCCCTTCGTCGTATTTGACGTAAACATGACCTTTCCAGCGAGTCATACCGCTAGTTTTAAACTTGAGCCCTGCACCCATGTCTACAAAGTCTTTAGCGCCCCATGCAGCAAAGGCCCACTTATCGAGCGTTTTGATTTGCTGCATGATGATTTTTGCTACCGACATCTGTTCATCCTTCGTTGCCTACATGTTATATATAATGTAAGACGTCTTGAATGTCAACCACTATTTTTTCAAGTTCAGTGACGTGGTACATGTAGCGTTGGCGAGTCTTGAACCTTCGGTCTAACCGGACACGAAACCAACCGTCAACAAAGCCTGTGGCTTCAACCGTACCAACCTTGCCCACGGTGGGCCGATCTGCTGGAGCAATGACCTGCACACGGTCTCCAATGTGGATTGTCATCTCTTTTAACTCCTATTTGAACAGAACTTTAACCAAATTCCCCGCCGGGTCGAACATGGTGCAGACTCTGTTGCTCACACTCTTAACAGTGGTGCGAGTTTGCCACCACGCTTCGGCTTCTGCCTCAGTGTCTACAAACACAGCGTTCCACTCCAGTGGCCCATTAGGATTTTCTGCGCTGGGTTTAGAGAATTGCGTTCTTACTTGCCACATTATGATTCTCCGTGTTGCCCTACATATACAATATAGTGTAAGACGTCTTGGATGTCAACCTCGAAAGTATTTGCTTTCGTAAAAAATCTGTTCTAAAAATAACTTAGCACCTTTGCTAACATTATTTTCCCACTCTTTACCTTGGTCTTCGTCGCTGTCTACGTCACTAATGTATTTGTAACTATAGAATGGAACATTAAACATTTGTGCAGTTGCAGCTAGTGCATATGCTTCCATATCTACAATATCGTATCCTTGCTGCGGACGAGCAAAACTGTCACCTGTTCCACAAATTACACCCATATCTTTATTTGAAGTATAGATAAGGGGTTTCTGATTAACTGCAGAAACATATAGCGGTAGACCAATAGGTGTCAGATCCATGTCACGTTCTAATACTGCGCTAACGTGTAGTAGCTGCCCTTTGTAATAATCGTCTGATGCTCCCGCAGTTCCATAATTTATAACAAATTCTGTATGCGGATTTGTTGTTAAGTATTTCGACAGTTGCATTGCTGCATTTACTTTTCCTACACCCGTATAAAGAATGTTAAAACCTTTAGGTGCATATTCACGCTGAAATTCTTCAGGCAGCGCAACTACAATTAATTTGCTCATTTTGTTCCTTATAATGGAATTGTATAGTGATAAGTGTTTGTCGCTATATCTCTTACAACGGTTACACCCATATCAGCTAACGGGTCTAATCTTAACTGTTTATACATATTGCTATGTATTGGTTTAAACTTAGGATTAACTAGTTGTAACTGTATAACCGGATTTTGCTTTACTGCAGAATAAACAACAACTAAATCATCGTATCCCACTACCCAACTTTGTATTAATACATGGAGTTGTGCAACTTTATCTGTAGATCCATACGATTCGTATATTGCTTGATGTCGGTGATATAAAGTATTAATTCTTGGTTTGCCGTTTGCTTTTGTTGTAGACTTAGATTTGTTAGACTTTACGTCTTTATTGTCAACTTTAATGTCTTTTTCTAAGTTTACTTTGTTTCTCATGTTAGTATTTATTAACCGATTTGTTGCAATTCTATTAATGTAGCACTTAAGTTAATCTCTGGATCGGCAACTTGTGTGTGTTTTACCATTCCGTTACGGATAACAATAACTGCTTCGTCTTGCTGGTCTTCATTGTCGCCAAACATAGTAATATTACGATATAACCAACGGAAGATATCTTCGTATTCATCTGCACGAGCATTAGCAATAATAAGTTGTCGTGCTTCTCTGATCTTCTTAGCATTAAACAATTCGACCATCTTAATACGCCAGCCTGTATCTTGGTCTGACGATTCTGCTTGACGCAATTGCCCGTTTACACATGCTGCTTGAACATTGTTAATAGTTTTACGCAAATCAGGATATGTTGCACGAACAAAACTATCAAGGGTTTCTATCTCAAACTGAATAGAATTTTCTACTAGAATTTCTGCAATCCTAACAGTAAAGTCCGTTTCATCCAAACTAGTAATATGAAAACCCTGACAACGACTATGAATAGCAGGAATAATCTTGTTAGGATAATTGCAAGTTAGAATAAAACGAACAGTGCTTGCATACTGCTCCATTACTCCACGCAATGCAGCTTGCCCTTCAGCTGAAATATGATCAGCCTCGTCTAGCAGAATAACTTTAAAGTTACCCCATGGCATTGTTTCGCTAAAGTTAGTAATTTTACGACGAATAAGATCTACACCGTTATCACGACTTGCGTTGATTAGCAATACGTCTGCTTCTTGAACTCCAAGGTCATTGATTAGAACTTTTGCTAGTGTAGTTTTACCTGTGCCAGGGCTACCGCTAAACAGCAAGTGTGGTATTGTTCCGTTCTTTACCCACTGCAACACTTGTTCTTTTTGTGACGAATCTTTAAAAACATATTCGCTTACTGTTTTAGGACGATAGTATTCTACCCATAAATCTTTCATTGTTCTAGCCTTTTTATTTTGTTTTCGAGTTCTTCGATGTAATCTGCGATTTTCCAATCGACAGAATCCATACATTTAAATTTGTATTCATCGCCGGCACGGTTACGTAAAAATCGAACCATTGGGCTAGGATTTATCATAGGAGTAATTTCTGCATACACTTTGTCTACAACATCGTGTTCGTTTTCTTCTTCTTCAAATCCGTGTGTGTTGTG
>JBIKJV010000036.1:0-19826 GCA_044360755.1 Phycisphaerales bacterium | reverse complement strand
CATCCTCGTCCACTTCGGCCTCTACTCCCACCTGGGCCACGTGGAATCGTGGGCGCTCTGCCCCGAGGACTGGGTCACGCGGCCGGTCGATGACTACTTCACCTACGTGCGCGACTACCGCGCCACGAAGGCCGCGTTCAACCCCGTGAAGCTGGACGCCGCGGCGTGGGCGCAGGCGTTCCGCGGCGCGGGGGCGCGGTACGTGATCTTCACGACCAAGCACCACGACGGGTTCTGCCTGTGGGACACGGCGCAGACCGACTTCAAGGTCACCGACGCCGGCTGCCCGTTCAGCCGTGACCCGCGGGCGGACGTCTTCCGCACAGTGGCCAACGCCTGCCGCGCCGCTGGGCTGCGGATGGGCGCGTACTTCAGCAAGCCCGACTGGGCGTCGCACGACTTCTGGTGGCCCTACTACCCGCCGAAGGACCGCAACCCGAACTACGACATCACCAAGCACCCCGACCGTTGGCAGTCGTTCGTCCGCTTCACGCACGCGCAGCTGGACGAGATCACCACGCAGTACGGGCCGCTCGACATGCTGTGGCTGGACGGCTGCTGGCTGCGGCCGCTGTCCACGATCGATGCGCGTGTCGAGGAGTTCTGCAAGTACCCGCACGACCTGGACATCGGGATGGACGCAGTCGCGGCGCGCGTGCGGGCGCGGCAGCCGGGGATCCTGGTCGTCGACCGCTGGGTGCCGGGGCCGAACGAGGACTACGAGACGCCCGAGCAGCGGATCCCCGCGGAGCCGCCGCCCGGGCCGTGGGAATCGTGCATCACGATCGGCCGCGACTGGGGCTGGACGCCGAACGACCCGCCGAAGCCGGCGCGCGAACTCATCCAGCTGCTGGTGCGCGTGGTCGCCAAGGGCGGCAACCTGCTGCTGGGCGTCGGCCCGCGCGGCGACGGCAGCATCGAGCCCGAGGTGCTGGCCCGCCTGGCCGAGCTGGGCGCGTGGCTGGAGGCGAACGGCGCGGCCATCTACGGCAGCGAGCCGATCGCCCCCTACGAGGTGCCCCTGCCAGACGGCGCGGGCAGCGTGGCGTACACGCGCGGGGCGGATGGGACGCGGTACGCGATCGTGCTGCCGGCACCAGGCACGGCGCTGCCCACGACCCTCACGCTTGCCGGAGGACCGGGTGAGGTTGCGCAGGCGCTCGAACTGACTCCAGCCCAACGCGCAGCCATGGGCGCCGCCCCGGCCACCGTGCTGCGGCGTGGGCCGGATGGCTGGACGGCCTGACGCTGCACGGCCGCTGCGTCGGCATGTTCCTCGACACCACAAGCGGTGGTGGCTCCATGTACCTGATGCTCCCACGGCAAGTGCCGGCGGATGCGACGAACCTGCTGATCATCGGCGACATCCCCTGCCGCGACCAGGTGATGGCGTGGAGCTCGCGCGGCACGTACCGCGTCTTCGAGGACGGCGCGATCCAGTTCCTGGCGTCGCCGATGCCGCCGTGCCCGAAGGGCGACTACTACGTGTGGATCGAGTTTCCCAAGTGAGTTTGGGCACGCGGCGCGCGTGACGTTCGTGAAGCCAAGCGCGGCGCGCGCGTTCGGAAAATCATGCACGGGTCTTCCGGCTGCGTGATCGCGATTTTCGAAATCGCGCGCGCTGCACCGTTGACATCACCCCGTGCGCGACGCACCATGCGCGGACTGCGTGCCTGTACCGGGCGCACACGTCTGTCCATCCACTCAACCGGACCCGTCGTCGCACCCGCGGCGCGCGATCACGCGCGCGCCCATGCGGGCTGCGCGCCGGGATCCGGCCGAACCACCCCGTTTGCCAAGGAAGGCGACCATGCCGAAGCACGTACCCACGCGTTCCACGCTCCTTGCCGTCGATCATTCGTTCCTCCACGTGGCGACGCTCTCGCACGTCGCGGAGCACCCGCTGCTGGCCGCCGTGCTCGAGCGCCTGGTGGAGCAATCGCTCGCGACGCGGCGCCCGTTCCCCAACACGATGCTCACCGGCGGGCCCGACAGCTCGAAGCGCGTCATCGCGCACGCGATCGCAGCGGACCTGGCGGTGCCGCTGGTGCAGGTCGACCTGTCCGCGCTGCGATCGCCGAACGAGCTGCATGAGCAGCTGCTGGCCGTCGAGGCCGGGTCGATCGTCCTGGCGACCGCCCCCGAGCATGGGCTGCACGGCCCCCTGCCCGACCTCATCTCGGCGGCGCTGAGCGGGCGCTGCGTGCTGCGGAACGTGCCCGGCGCCCGGTACGAGCGCTTCACGGTGATCCTCTGCACCCGTGAACGCATGCCGGCGGTGCTGGGCGGGCGCGATTCGTTCGCGCACCGCTTCTACGTCAACCGCACGATGGAAACCGAGGCGATCCGCCTGCGCCGCGTGCTGGCCCGCGCGGGCGCGACGTGCGACGTGGACGCTGCGACCTCGCTGGCGATGGGCGTCGTGCGCATGCGGCTGCCGACGGTGGGCGCCGCGGCGGCGGTGGCGGCGCTCCTGGACCGGCGCGGATCCAGGCACCTGGACAACGCTCAGATCGACGACGACTGCTGGAAGACGCTCATGACGCTCGCCGACCCGCGCTGGCTGCGGACGCTGGCGAAGCGCGATCGCGCGGCGGCGGTCGCGGCGGCGGCTGACCCGGCGGCGCCGCGCGTGAAGGCGCCCGATGCCGGCACAGAGGGCGCGAGCGCGACCGGGCCGGCGGATGCCGCGAAGGCGGCGTGACCGCGTGCGGAACCCCGATCCATCGTTCCGGCACCGGTTCATCGGCGCCTTTCGGCGGCCCAACGCACCGCCGAGCCAGGAACCCACCTAGCATCACGCCGATGCGAACGCACGCCTGGCGCTGGCTCCCGGTGTTCCTCGTCATCAGCTTCGCCGCCGCCGCGCCCGCCGCGCTGTGGCCGGTCGACCGCTGGTACTTCGGGCTTGCCAAGCCCACGTGGAACCCGCCCAACTGGGTCTTCGGGCCCGTGTGGACGCTGCTCTACGCGATGATCGGCGTGGCGGCCTGGCGCGCGTGGCGCGCGCGTGCGCCGATGGCGCCGTGGGCCGTGCAGTGGGTGCTGAACGTCGCATGGACGGGCATCTTCTTCGGCGCGCACGCGATGGGCTGGGCGTTCGTCGAGATCTGCGCGCTGTGGGCGGCGATCGTGTGGGCGATGGCCACCGCCGTGCGCCACGACCGCCCCGCCGCGGCGCTGCTGGTGCCGTACCTGGCGTGGGTCAGCTTCGCGGCGGCGCTGAACTGCTCGATCTGGTGGCTGAATCGCGGGTGAAGGGGCGACCCGTCGCCGTGCGCCGCCCGCTCACCGCCCCGTGAACGGCGCCGTGCCCAGCTCAACGCCCGCGTTCTTCTGCTGGAAGTAGCGCATCGGCCACTCGTCGCTGAAGAGGATCATCGGGCGATCCTCGTGATCCAGGGCCAGCGTCGCGCCGTCGAAGACCTCGGGCAGGAAATCGGCCGGGGCGCCGTCCTTCTTCCACCAGCGCGCGATCTTCCAGCGCGTGGGCTCCAGGCGGCACTCGGCGTTGTATTCGGCCTGCATGCGGTACTGGAGCACCTCGAACTGCAGCGGGCCGACGGCGGCCAGCACCGGGCGGCGGATGATGCCCTCGGGGCCGCTCAGGAGCTGGTATTCGCGCACCACGCCTTCCTGCAGCAGCTGCTTCAGGCCCAGCGTGTACTTCTTGGCGTTGCCCGCGCTGGGGTTGTGGATGTAGCTGAAGCACTCCGGCACGAAGCTCGGCATCTCGCTGAAGCGGATCGTGCGGTCGGTGGAGAGCGTGTCGCCGATGCCCAGCGCGTCGTGGCCGACGATGCCGACCACGTCGCCGGCCTTCGCGTCGTCGACGGTCTCGCGGTCGCGGCCGAAGAGGCGCTGCGCGTTGTTCAGCTTGATCTTGCGGTCGCCCTGCACGTGGGTGACGGTCATCTCGCGCTCGAACGTGCCGCTGACCACGCGGATGAACGCGATGCGGTCGCGGTGGCGCGGGTCCATGTTCGCCTGGATCTTGAAGACGAAGCCGCTGAAGGCGGGGTCGGTGGGCTGCACCAGTCGGTCGCCGGAGCTTCGCGGGCCCGGCCCCTCGGAATTGCGCAGGAATCCGTCCAGCAGCAGCTGCACGCCGAAGTTGTTCATCGCGCTTCCGAAGTAGACCGGCGTCAGCTGCCCGGCGTGGACCTTCGCGGGGTCGAAGCTGTCGCCCAGGCCGCCCAGCAGCTCGATCTCGTCGCGCGCCTTGGCGTAGACCTCGGGGTCCAGCTGCGCGGCGAGCGCGGGGTCCTCGATGCCCAGCACGTTGACCGGCGCGACGGACGCGTTCATGCGCGTGCGCTCGAAGACGTGCACCTGCTTCGCCAGGCGGTCGTAGACGCCGCGGAACTTGGTGCCGGCGCCCAGCGGCCAGTTGACGGGGAACGGCGCGATGCCCAGCGCGCGCTCCAGCTCGTCGATCAGCTCGAGCGGCTCGCGCGTGGGTCGGTCGCACTTGTTCATGAACGTGAAGATGGGGACGCCGCGGCGGCGGCAGACCTCGAACAGCTTGCGGGTCTGCGCCTCGATGCCCTTGCCGGCGTCGATGACCATGATCGCGGCGTCGACCGCGGTGAGGACGCGGTAGGTGTCCTCGCTGAAGTCGTTGTGGCCGGGGGTGTCCAGCAGGTTGATGCGGAAGCCGTCGTAGTCGAACTGCAGGACGGTGCTGGAGATGCTGATGCCGCGCTGCTTCTCCAGCTCCATCCAGTCGCTGGCGGTGGAGCGCTGGCTCTTGCGCGCCGTGACGGTGCCGGCCAGGTCCAGGGCGCCCCCGTAGAGCAGCAGCTTCTCGGTGAGCGTGGTCTTGCCGGCGTCCGGGTGCGAGATGATCGCGAACGTACGGCGGGGAAGCGTGGGGGCGGCGGTGGCCATGGGGCGGACCGCGGATGGTACGGTGGATGGCGATGACGACCCCTGCGGAACGCCCCGCCCCCTGCCCCGTGACCGTCCGCGCCGCCGTGCGCGCGGACCTGCCGGCGATCCTGGCGATCTACAACGCGTCGATCCCGCTGCAGATCGCGACCGCCGACATGGAGCCGCAGGGCATGCCCGCGCGCGAGAAGTGGTGGGACGAGCGCGAACACGCGCGGCGGCCGGTGGTGGTGGCCGAGTCCGGCGGCCGGGTGGTGGCGTGGGGCGCGTTCACCGACTTCAAGCCGCGCGCCGCGTACGGACCCACCGCCGAGGTGAGCGTCTACGTGGACCCGGCGGCACTGGGCGGCGGCATCGGCCGCCGGGTGCTGGACGACCTGTTGGCGCGCGCCCCGGGGTGCGGCATCGACCGCGTGCTGGCGCTGTGCCTGGACCACAACGAACGCAGCCTGCGCCTGTTCCGCAGCCGCGGCTTCGCCGACTGGGGCCGCATGCCTGGCGTGTGCGTGTTCGACGGCGTGCGGCGGGACGTGGTGGTGCTGGGCTGGGCGCGATGAGCGTCAGCCGGTGCGCAGGACGACGCCTTCCGGCAGCGCGTCGATGAACAGCTGCCCGTAGCGCTTGGTCACGATCCGCGGGTCCAGCACCACGACGCGGCCTTCGTCGGTCGAGCTGCGCACCAGGCGGCCGAAGCCCTGCTTGAAGCGCAGCACCGCGCGGGGCAGCGAATCCTCGAAGAACGGCTTGCCGCCGCGCGACTCGATCAGCTCGTGGCGCGCCTGCACGATCGGCCGGTCGGGCACCTCGAACGGCAGGCGCGTGATGATCACGTTGCGCAGCGCGCGCCCGCGCACGTCGACCCCCTGCCAGAAGCTGCTGACGCCGAAGAGCACGCTGCGCTCGTCCTCGCGGAAGCGCTGCAGCAGCACGTTGCGCGGCACGCCCTTGCCCTGGATGTGCAGCGGGTGCACGTCCTCGGCCAGCGTGTCCACGATGCGCTCCGCCACCGCGTCCAGCGTGCGGAAACTGGTGAACAGCACGAATGCGCCGCCGTCCGTGGCCTGCACGTGGGCCAGCACGCGCTCGGCCAGCTCGTCCTCGTATTCGGGCGCGGTCGGCTCGGGCATCGTGCGGTCCACGATGAACTCCACCAGCCGCGCGTAGTCGAACGGGCTTCCCAGCTGCAGCGTCTGCGGGTCGTCGCAGCCCAGGCGCGTGGCCGCGTGGCGGAAGTCGGCCTTCTGCGTCGCCAGCGTGGCGCTGGTCAGCACCACGCCCTTGTCCTGCGCGAAGAGGTGCTCGCGCAGGATCGGCCCCACATCCACCGCCGCGCACACCACCGTCAGCGGCGGACGCTCGCCGCCGCGGCGGCGCTTGCCGGCCTCGACCCAGTACACGCACCCCGCCACCGCCTGCGCCAGCAGGTCGCGCGCGGCCTGCGAGTAGCCCTCGGCCCGCGCGGCGTAGGCGTTCAGCTCCAGTTGGTCGGCCTCGGACGTGATCACGTCGCGCAGCAGGCGCAGCGCGGTGGCCAGTTCCAGCATGGGCGCCGACAGGTGGTCCTGCACCTCGCCGGCCCCGCGCATGCGGCCGCTCGAGCCGCCGTTCGATTCGTGCCAGCGCCACAGCGCGTCGAACTGCCGCTCCACCGCGCTCTCGCACGCGCGGACCTTGCGGATCGACTCCTCGATCGTGCCCTCGGACCCCTCGCCGCCGCGCATCGAGCTCAGGAATCCGCGCCCCGTCGACGTCTGGTACAGCGTGCGCAGCAGGTGCCGCACCGCGCCCTCGCCCAGGCGCAGGCCGAAGTGCTCGCTGGCGACGTCCTCGATCTCGTGCGCCTCGTCCAGGATCACGTGGTCGTACGGCGGCAGCACGCCGCCCGTGGCGCCGGCGCGCGAGCGCATCGCCAGGTCGGCGAAGAACAGCGCGTGGTTCGTGATCAGCAGCTGCCCGTTCTCCATGCGCCGCCGCGCGGCCTGGTAGAAGCACTTGTCGAACGTGGGGCAGCGCCGGCCCATGCAGTTGTGCGCGTCGCTCTCGACGTGGTCCCACACCTCGGGGCGCGGCAGCTGCGGCAGGCTGGCCAGCGAGCCGTCGTCGGTGCGGTACGCCCAGTCCTCCAGGCGGCGCAGCTCGTTGCGGTCGTCCTCCCAGCTGAAGAGGCGCGCCTCGCGCTCGCTGGCCAGCTTCAGGCGGCGCAGGCTCAGGTAGTTGCCGCGCCCCTTCACCAGCACCGCGCTGAACTCCTCGGGGATCACCGCGTTCAGGAGCGGCACGTCCTTCTCCAGGAGCTGCTCCTGCAGGCTGATCGTGTGCGTCGCCACCACGACGCGCTCGCCGCGCTCGACGATCCGGCGGATCGCGGGGATCAGGTACGCGAAGCTCTTGCCGACGCCCGTGCCGGCCTCGACGAACAGCCGCTGGCGGTTTTCGAACGCGGCCTCGACCGCCGCGGCCATGCGCAGCTGCTGCGGGCGCACCTCGAACCCGGCCAAGCGCCGCGCGACGGCCCCGGTGTCGGACAGGAGGATGTCGGTCGTCAACGTCATCGTCGGCCACTGCCGCGCGCTCAGGCGAGCGGCTTGCGCTTGGGTTCGCCCGGCTGGCGCGGGTACTGGCGCGGCGTGGCGCGCGACTTCTCGATCACCACCACCGTGCCGGTGGGCGTCTTGTGCAGGTCCACCACCTGCGCGTGCAGCTTGTAGAGGGCCTGCTTGGCCTCGGCCACCTCGTCGGCGGCCTTGTCGCCCTTGATGCAGAGCACGACGCCGCCCTCCTTGGCGAAGGGCACCGTCAGCTCGGCCAGCACCTGCAGGCGCCCGACCGCGCGGCTGGTGACGGCGTCGTACATCGCACGGTGCGTCTTGTGGTCCTGTCCCGCCACCTCGGCGCGCTCGTTCAGCACCTTGACGTTCGTCAGCCCCAGGGCCTCGGCGGTGTCGAACAGGAAGCCGGCCTTCTTGCCGGTCGCCTCGAGCAGCGTGAAGTGCACGTCCGGCATCACGATCGCCAGCGGCAGTCCGGGCAGGCCGCCGCCCGAGCCGATGTCGATGACGCGCTGCGCGCCCGCGCTGGCCAGGAAAGGCACCAGCGTCAGGCTGTCCTGCACGTGGCGGACCCACGCCTCGGCGGGGTCGGTGATCGCGGTCAGGTTGAAGCGCTCGTTGGCGTCCAGCAGCGCCTGCAGGTAGCGCTGGAGCTTCTCGGCGTCGCCGGCCTCGAGCTCGATGCCCGCGGCGGCAAGCGCCTGGGCGACGTCGGACGGCATGGCTGGGACGGCAACGGGCATGGCGGGATCCTAGGCGGTGCGCCTCAGGCCTCCGCCGCCTGCTCGCGGTCGAACCCGCGGCCGCGGCGGCTGGCGATGGCGAACAGGACGCCGGTCGTCAGCCACAGGCTGACCAGGCTGGAACCGCCGTAGCTCACGAAGGGCAGCTGCATGCCGGTGACGGGCAGCAGGCCGATGGTCATGCCCGTGTTGACGGACAGCTGCAGGAAGACCATCGCCCCGATCCCGATGGCGGCGATGCGGCCGAACGCGCTGCCGGCGCGCTGCGCGACCATGAACGCGCCGAACGCGTAGGCCGCCCCCAGGATCCACACGGCCAGCCCGCCCAGCATGCCCCACCGGCAGCAGACGACCGCGAACACCATGTCGTTGTATTCCTCGGGCAGGCGGTTGTACTTGACCAGGGCGCCCGCGTCCTGGGCCCCGCGCCCGGCAAGCCCGCCGGCGCCGGCCAGCGTCACCGCGCGGTTCGCCTGGTAGCCGATGCCGTCGTTCACGCGCGTGTCGCCCATCACCTGCGCCACCAGCGCGTCGATGCGGTCGCGCTGGTGCTGCTTCAGGAACGGGTAGCTGCACGGCGCCAGCACCAACACCACCGCGCAGATCGCCGCCAGGTGCCGCACGCGCGCGCCGGCCGCCAGCAGCATGACCATGAGCGTGGGCCCGAAGAGGAGCGCGCTGTCCAGGTCGGGCTGCAGGACGATCAGCGCGACGGGGACCGCGGTCGCGGCCATCATCGCCAGCACGTTCTCCAGGCGCCGTACGGTGGGCGCGACCCGCATCCACGATGCCATCGCCAGGATCCACGTCAGCTTGGCCAGCTCGCCGGGCTGGATGTCGGTGAAGCCGACGTTGATCCAGCGGCGCGCACCGTTGCGGGCGCGCACGATCGATTCCGGCACGCCCGGCGCGAACAGGAAGAGCATCAGCAGCACGTTGATGCCCAGGATCACCCACGACCACTTCTGCAGCCAGCGCCAGTGGCGGCTGCCGACCAGCAAGGCCGCACCGATCCCGACGCCCAGGAACGTCGTCTGCTTGCTGGCCAGGCCCGGCTCGGTGGTGCCGATCGCCGCGACGCCGATCAGGCTGAGCCCGAGCGCGGCGACCACCGGGAGCCACGCCCAGTTCAGCCACTCGCGCGCGGGCGTGCGCACCGCCGAGGCGCGCTCGCGCCGCAGGCCGCGCGGCAGGCTGTTGGAGACCAGCACCGTCATCCGGCACCCCCCGAAGGCTCGACGTCGCCTTCGCCCAGCGGCTGCGGCGCGGCACGCTTCGGACGCGCGCGCGCGTCACCCTGCAGGTAGCCCTCGGTGATCAGCGCGTGGATCACCTGGTTGGCGATCGGCCCGGCGCTCTTGCCGCCGCTGCCGCCGTCCTCCAGGAAGACCGCGATCGCGTAGCGCGGGCGGTTCTCGGCGGCATCGCCGGCCAGGCCGACGAACCAGCCGTGGTCCAGGTCCTTGATGGTCTCGTCCGGCGTGCCGTCGCCGTCGTGGTCAATGCGCAGCGGAGGCGCCTGCGCAGTTCCGGTCTTGGCCCACACGACGACGCCCGGCGCGTTGATGATCGCCTCGGGGCGGCGGTCCTCGTAGCTGACGTGGTGCCCGGTGCCCCAGCGCTCCTCGACCGCCTGGCGCAGGCCTTCGAGCGCGCGGTCGCAGCTGCGCGGGTCCAGCGCCAGGTCGCCGGTGCGGCGCGTGCCGCGGCCGGGGACGTCGGTGCGCAGGATCGTGGCGTCGCGGATCACGCCGCCGCGCGCGAGCGTCGCGTACGCGTTCGCGGCCTGCAGCGGCGTCCACGCGATGGGCCCCTGCCCGATGCCCGCGATCACGGGCACGATGCGGTCGCCCTTGCGCTCGATCTCGACGATGGCGGCGTCCGAGGGCAGCAGGCCCGCGTGCTCGCCCACCAGGCGTTCGCCGGTGACGGTGCCGTCCGGGGCGCGCACGGGCTCGCGCCGCGCCAGGCCGACGTCCAGCTGCGTGCCCAGGCCGAAGTCGCGGTACCAGCCGACCAGGCTGCGCAGGCCCATGCGCTGCGCCAGGGTGTAGAAGAAGATGTTGCAGCTGCGGCTGATGCCGGCCTCGACGTCGAGCGGCCCGTTCAGCTGCCTGCTGTGCGTCAGGAACTTGTGCTGCGCGCGGTAGATCCAGCAGCGGCCGAAGGCGTCGTTGGGGCCAAAGAAGTGGCCGTTGCACTCGATGGTGCCGTCGGCGGGGAACGTGCCGCCCTTCACCGCGCTGACGTAGACCAGTGGCTTGATGATCGAGCCGGGCGGGTACGGCGCCTCGATCGCGCGGTTGACCTGCGGGGCACGCATCACGCGCATGGGCGGGTCCATCGCGTCGCCGGCGGCCATCGTGGGCCAGCTGACCATGGCAAGGACCTCGCCGGTGTCCACGTCCAGGACCACCGCCGCGCCGTTCAGCGGACTGAGGTACGGCAGCGGCATCGGCTTGGGGCTGCCGTCGTCGTTCCATCCGTAGTGCCACTGCTGCGCGCGCGCCAGGCCGATCTTCGGGTCGAAGAGCGCCTGGATGCGCGCCTGCAGCGCGACGTCGACGGTCAGCTGGACCGGCGTGCCCAGCGCGGGATCGATGCGCGCAACCCGGCCGTCGTCGAGGTGCTTCACCTCGCGGCCGCGCATGCCGCGCAGCAGGTCCTCGTAGGTGCGCTCGATGCCGCGCGCCCCGATCATGTCGCGCCCGGGGCGGTAGCCGCCAAGGTCGGTGCGCAGGTCGCCGTCGGCGGCGGCGCGGAACGGGCGGCGCTCCAGGTCCTCGCGCCAGACCTCCTCGCGCACCGTGCCGACGATGTGGTCCGCGACGCCGGCCAGCTCGAGCGTGACGGGCCCGCCGCGCAGCGGGCGCGGCATCGAAGCACGGTCAACCTCGAGCTTGGCGGTGGACCACGGGTAGACGCGGCGCGTGCTGTCCTGCACCTCCAGGATGCCGGGGTGCGCGTCGCCCAGCTTGCGCAGCGCGAACGCCGCCTGCGTGGGCAGCTGCGTCAGGATCACGTGTGGCTCGGACTGTTCGGCGATCGGGCGCGCGTTGAACGCGGCCTCGGCTTCCTCGCCGTACTTCGCGCGCTCCAGTTCCAGTCGCGCGTCCCAGACCGCGTGGGCCTTCTTCTCGACCTGGGTGCGAACCTCTCCCATGCGGTCGGCGAGCTCCGAGCGCGGGATGCCAGCGGCTGCACAGATCGCGTCGAACACGACTTCGAGTTCGGCGGCAAGCTCACGGCGGTGCGACTCGATGCGCGCGGCGCGATCGGCGGGGCCGAGCTTGTTCCACGCCGCGCGGCCCGCTTCCTTCTTCGCCGCCGCGACGGCGCGCGTGTCGGCCCAGGCACCGTTGATGGCGCCGTACTGGACGGCCAGGTCATAGCTGGGCACGCTCTCGGCCAGCACGCGGCCCTTGCGGTCGGTGATCGTGCCGCGCACCGTGGGCAGCAGCGTGCTGCGGTCCATGCGGCCCTCGGCCACCGCCAGCGCCTGCGCGCCGCCCACGATCGTCAGGCTGAAGAGCCGGGCGGCCATCACGCCGACCACCAACGCCATCGCCACGCCGATCCACAGCATCCGGCGCTCGAACATCGAGGCCGACCGCGCGGCGGGAGACTGGGTTCCGGTGTCGGAGGGCATTGGTCGTCCTGACCGCTGGGCCCGTGGGCGCTTCCGCGGCATCCTGCCGCGCGGAACTGCCCGTCCATGGGCAGGTTCCGTGCGGGGAGCGTACCATCCCTCCCCCTATGGAAGCAGGAATCGTCGGCCTCCCGAACGTCGGAAAGAGCACGCTCTTCAACGCCCTCACGGCGGCGGGGATCGAGGCGGCCAACTACCCCTTCTGCACCATCGAGCCGAACGTCGGTGTGATCACCGTCCCGGACGACCGGCTGGCCATGCTGCAGGAGCACATCCAGAGCCAGAAGATCATCCCGGCCATCATCCGGCTGGTCGACATCGCGGGCATCGTCCGCGGCGCCAGCGAGGGCGAGGGCCTGGGGAACAAGTTCCTGAGCCACATCCGCGAGGTGGACGCGATCCTGCACGTCGTCCGCTGCTTCGAGGACGCCGACATCGTCCACGTCGAGGGCTCGGTCGACCCGATCCGGGACATCGGGACCATCGAGACCGAGCTGATGCTGGCCGACATGCAGGTGGTCGACAACATCCTGGACAAGGCCGCCCGGACCGCCAAGAGCGGCGACAAGGAGGCCATCGCCAAGGTGGCCGTCCTGCAGAAGTGCAAGGCCTGCCTGGACGCCGGGAACCCGATCCGCGGCCTGGGCCTGGACGAGGAGGAGCGCAAAACCATGCGCTCCCTGGGCATGATCACCGCGAAGCCCGTGCTGTTCGTGGCCAACGTGGACGAATCCGACCCCAAGGGCCAGGGCCCGCTGGTGAAGAAGGTCCGCGACTACGCCGCGGCCAACGGCGGCAAGGTGGTGGTGGTCTGCGCAAAGATCGAGAGCGAACTGGCCGAGCTGGCCGAGGCCGACCGTGCCGAGCTTCTGAAGGAGCTTGGCATGACCGAGCCCGCCCTGCACACCGTGGCCCGGGCGTCCTACGACCTGCTGGGGCTGCAGAGCTACTTCACCGCCGGCCCCAAGGAGATCCGCGCCTGGACGATCCAGAAGGGCTTCACCGCCCCGCAGGCCGCCGGCGTGATCCACACCGACTTCGAGCGCGGCTTCATCCGGGCCGAGATCTACTCGGTGCCGGACCTGCAGAAGCACAAGAACGAGAAGGCGATCCGCGAGGCCGGCCGCATGCGCAGCGAGGGCAAGGGTTACGTCATGGCCGACGGAGACGTGGCCCACTTCCTGTTCAACGTGTGAGCCGGCAGGGCGGGCGCCACGCGCGCCGCGGCCCGAAACCCGGACCGCAAGGTCCGCCATAACATCCTGCGGCCCCGCGAGTTGCAGCAAGTCTCCTTGACTTGCGCGGCCCCGGGGTTACCATCCGGCACCCATGCTCCTGACCCGACCCAGCCAGCAGCCCGCCCTGCCGACCGCCGCGCCCCGCGCGCCGAAGTCGGTGGCCGAGCTGCGCTCGCTGGCCGCGCGGATGCGGCTGGTCCGCCGCTCGGAGCTGCTGCGCGTGGTCGCGAAGACCGCGCGGCGCTGAAAAGACGCCCCGCTTCATTTACCGAATCTCGGGCGGAAGCAGCCAGTCGAACGCCGCGAGCGGGATGTTGCGCAGCACCATGTAGCCGATCAGGCCGGCGGCGATCCACCCGCCGGCGCGCGGGGGAAGCACGATCGGTGACCGAAGCCATCGGCCGGTGGCCAGGGCGGCGACCGCCGACGCGACGAGCCATCCGAGGAGCGGGACCCCGACCAGTACCAACGCGGGATTGAACCGCCACGCGCCTGCCACGTCGCCGCGCACCAGCGCCCCGCACGCGCGCGTGCTGCCGCAGCCGGGGCACTGGATGCCGAGCATGGTCCGGGTCGGACAGGACGGGTACCACGATCCGGGCACCGGCGGCCGGAGCCACAGGAGCAGCGCCACGGCCGAGAGCACGAGCAACAACGCGCCCGCGGCGAACCGCGGCGACTGCCACCATGGCGACGGGGCCGTCGTCACGGTCAGGGCTGCGCGCTCTGCGCCAGTTGCTCGACGGCCGACAGCACCCCGCCGACGATCGCGCCGATGACGCCGAGCGCAACCGACACGATCATCCAGGTCGTCGCGGTCCGCGCGTTCCGCTCGGCCAGCGCGATGTCGCCGGCGGCGCCCGCGGCGTTCGCCTGCGACGTGTAGACGATGGCGACGATGCCGCCGACCAGGCAGCAGCAGAGGGTGATCAGGATCGGGGCGACCAGGCTCTTGGGCTGCCAGGAGCCGGACATGGACGTGGGAGCCACCGGAGGAATGTTGCTCATGGCGGGAATGCTACCACGCGGCCGTGGCCTCCACCGCATCCTCGAGCCGCGCCAGGTACTCGGCGGCCGGGATCTCGACCAGCCCGAACTGCGCCATGTGCGCGTTGGCGTACTGCGAATCGCACAGCACGAATCCACCCGCGCGCAGGCGATCGACCAGGTGGACCAGGCAGACCTTGCTGGCGTCGGTGCCGCCGAGCTCGGGCCGGCAGAACATGCTCTCGCCGAAGAAGGCGCCCTTGATCGCCACGCCGTACAGCCCGCCGACCAGCTGGCCGCCGCGCCAGGCCTCGACGCTGTGCGCGAACCCCATGCGGTGCAGTTCGCCGTAGACGGTGCGCAGCTCGTCGCCGATCCAGTTGCGGTTCTCGTCCGAGCGGTCGCGCGCGCAGTCGGCGATCACGTCGTCGAAGGCGGTGTCGACGCGGACATCGAAGCGGCCGCTGCGCACGACGCGCGCCAGGCTGGGGCGCACGCGGAACCGGTCGTCCAGCGGCACGATCGCGCGCGGGTCGCACGTGAACCAATCGACGCGCCCCGTCTCGGGGTCGGTCATCGGGAAGGCGCCGCGCAGGTAGCCGGTCAGCACCAGTTCAGGCGTCAGGGGCCGGGGCATCGCGGGTGTGTGGATACCGCAAACGGCGTCCGATAGGAAATGGCGTTCGGGAGAACCCGGGGTGGTTTCCATGCCGAAACCGCCCCGGGCTGCCCCGGACACAATTTCCCGGCGCTTTGCGCTACGATTCCCCGTCCCTCACCATGGGCCGTCGACGACTGGCTGGTTGCCAGGCGTCGCATGGGACAGCGCAAAGCGGCATTGACCGCGCTGTTCCAGCCTCGAGGGTGCCGCGGCCAGGGTTTCCCGGTCCGCGCCAGACGGATGTGCCTGCCACGCGCAGGCTTCGGTTGAACCCCTGGAGGCGCCCCCGCGCACGACTGATCACTCCCCATCGACGCAGCTGTTGGCCCGTGGTGTAACGGTAGCACAGCAGGTTTTGGTCCTGCTTGTCTAGGTTCGAATCCTAGCGGGCCAGTTCCCCCCAACCGCGCGTCGATGGTCGCTCCCCTCCCCCACGGCGACCCCGCGATGAGCACGAACACCAATCCCCGCACCCACACCTGCAGCGCGCTGATCCTGGCCGCCGGCAAGGGCACGCGCATGAAGAGCGACCTGCCCAAGGTGATGCACCCCGCCCTGGGCCGCCCGATGGTGGAGTGGGTCGTCGATGCCGCGCGCGCCGTGGGCTGCACGCCGGTGGTGCTGGTGATCGGCCACGGCGCCGAGATCGTCCGCGCGCACTTCGACCACCGCGCCGGTACCGAGTTCGTGATGCAGATGCCGCAGCTGGGCACCGGGCACGCGGCCGACATGGCCCGCCCGCTCTTCGAGCGCGGCCAGCTGGGCGACGAGGTGCTGGTGCTGTGCGGCGACGGCCCGCTGATCCGCGCGGAGACGCTGCGGATCCTGCTGGACACGCACCGCTCCAGCGGCGCGGCCGCCACGCTGGCCACGGCGGTCATCCCCGACCCGCAGGGCTACGGCCGCATCCAGCGCGACGCGCACGGCAACTTCGCGCGCATCGTCGAGCAGAAGGACGCCACGCCCGAGCAGCTGGGGATCCGCGAGATCAACCCCAGCTACTACTGCTTCCGCACCGCCGACCTCTTCGATGCGCTGCGGCGCGTGACCAACCAGAACGCCAGCGGCGAGTACTACCTGACCGACGTGTTCGAGCTGCTGCTGCGCGACGGCAAGCGCGTGAGCGTGGTCGACGCGGTGCCCGCCGAGGACGTCCTGAGCGTCAACACGCCCGAGCAGCTGGCCGAAGTGACCCGCATCCTCCAGAGCCGTTCCGCACGCCCGACCGGAGCCATGGCATGAGCGCGACCGACCGCGACCACCTGAAGATCTTCGCGACCCGCATCGGGCGCGAGCTCGCCCAGCGGATGTGCGACCACATCGAGATCCCGCTCGGCCAGGCCGAGACGGTGCAGTTCCCCGACGGCGAGCTGCTGGTCAAGCTGTCCGAGGACGTGCGCGGGCGCGACTGCTTCATCGTGGGCAGCACGTCGATGCCGGTCAACGACAGCCTGATGGAGCTGCTGGTCTACATCGACTGCCTGCGCCGCGCGAGCGCCAGGCGGATCACCGCCGTGATCCCCTACTTCGGCTACGCGCGCCAGGACCGCAAGGACGAGGGCCGCGTGCCCATCACCGCCAAGCTGGTGGCCAACCTGATCACCGGCGCCGGCTGCGACCGCGTGCTGTGCGTCGACCTGCACGCCGCGCAGATCCAGGGCTTCTTCGACATTCCGGTGGACCACCTGACCGCCGCGCCCGTGCTGGTGGAGCACTACCAGTCGCTGCGCGACCAGCTGGGCGAGTGCGTCGTCGTCAGCCCCGACGTCGGCAACGTGAAGGTGGCGAACATGTTCGCCAACCTGCTGGGCTTCGACATGGCCATCATCGACAAGCGCCGCCAGAGCGGCTCGAAGGTCAGCGTGAAGAACCTGATCGGCGAGGTCAAGGGCCGCCGCGTGCTGATGTTCGACGACATGATCTCGACCGCCGGCACCGTCAGCGAGGCCGCGCGCGTGGTCATGGAGGAAGGCGCCGTCGGCTGCGAGTGCGCGTGCACGCACGCGGTCATGGTCGGCCAGGCCTTCAACCGCCTGTCGGTGCCCGAGATCAGCCGCATCACGATCACCGACACCATCCCCGGCGGCGACCGGCTGAAGCCGCTGGAGGACAAGCTCACCGTCCGTTCGGTGGCGCGCCTCCTGGGCGAGGCCGTCCACCGCATCCACCACGACCAAAGCGTCAGCGCGATGTTCCGAGAGGGCATCGGCGTGAAGCGTTGACGTTCCCGTTGTCTCACGCCCCTACCAAGCTTCGAACCCACTCCAACTGAAAGGAGACATCACAATGTCCAAGGAGACCCCGGTTCTGGTCGCGAAGAAGCGCGACAAGCTCGGATCGCGCTATTCGAAGCGCCTCCGCGCGGCGGGCCAGCTGCCCGCCAACCTCTACACCCCCGGCAACGCGCCGGTGGCCATCAGCCTGCCCGAGCACGAGACCATCTACGCGCTCAAGAAGGGCGCGCACGTGCTCGAGCTGAAGTTCGAGGACGGCGCCAAGGACACCGTGCTCGTCAAGGACCTGCAGTTCGGGTACCTGGGCGACAACGTGATCCACATCGACCTGGCGCACGTCGACCTGGACCAGGTCGTCACCGTCAAGATCCACTTGAGCTTCATCGGCACCCCCGAGGCGCTGAAGAAGCCGGGCTTCATCCTGGTGCACGACATGCCGGAGATCGAGGTCTCCTGCAAGGTGCGCGACATCCCCGGCGAGATCAAGATCGACCTGTCCACGCTGACGGGCGAGACGCTGACCATCGGCCAGCTGAAGCTCCCGGCCGGAAGCACCGCCGTCGCCGACAAGAACGCGGTGGTCTGCCGTGTCGAGTCGGTCGCCGAGGAAGCCGCCGCCGAGGCCACGCCGGCCGCAGCGAAGGCCGAGCCCGAGGTCCTCACCGCCAAGAAGGAAGAGGGCGCGGAGGCCGACAAGAAGAAGTGACCCTTCCTTGCGGAACCGTGCGCGTCGCCCGCACCGTGCGGGCGGCGGCCTGAAGGAACAGCGAACCCACCCAGCGAGCCATGAAGCTCATCGTCGGACTCGGCAACCCCGGACCCGAATACGCAGGAACCCGCCACAACGTGGGCTTCCTCGTGGTCGACCGTCTCGCCGCGCGCTTTGCGCCCGGTGCGACGCCGAGGAGCCGTTTCGGCGGGCTGGCGTGGGACGCGGACATCGGCGGCGAGAAGTGCATGCTCCTCAAGCCGATGACCTTCATGAACCTCTCGGGACGGACCGTCCTGGAGGCCGTGCAGTTCTTCAAGCTCGACGCGTCGAAGGACCTCCTCGTGATCGTCGACGACCTGGCGTTCCCCTGCGGCACCGTGCGGCTCAAGCCGGACGGCAGCAGCGGCGGGCACAACGGGCTGGCCGACATCGGGCAGCGGCTCGGGTCGAACTACTGGGCGCGCGTACGGGTCGGCATCGACCCGAACGGGCGCATCCGGCAGTCCGACTACGTGCTGGGCCAGTTCACGCCCGACCAGAAGCCGCTGGTCGAGCAGTCGCTCGCCGAAGCCGCGCAGGCGGCCGAGACGTGGGCGACCAAGGGACTCGAGGAGGCCATGAACCGGTTCAACCGCAAGGCCGCCGTCGGCGGATCCTGATACCCAACACACGAAAGCACTGATATGACCACCACTGAAACCCGCATCGGCAAGTACGAGGGCATGTTCCTCTTCCCGCAGTCGGCCTCGGCCGACCTCAACGGCGCCATGGACCACATCAAGGAGATGCTGTCCAAGGGCGACGCCACGCTGCACAGCCTGATCAAGTGGGACGAGCGCCGGCTCGCCTACGACATCGAGGGCAACAAGCGCGGCGTGTACTTCCTGGCCCGCTTCACCGCGGACACCCGGAAGGTCAAGGAGATCGAGCGCGACTGCCGCCTCTCGGAGAAGATGCTCCGCGCGCTGATCACGCGCAACGACGAGCTGACCGAGGAGCAGATGAAGAACGCCGAGGCCGCCCAGCGCACCTCGGACGAGGCGAATCTGCGCCGCGACGAGTCGGCTCCCTCCGAGGAGTGACCCCAGCCCCCCCACGGACCCCGCCGCCGGGCAACCGGCGCGGTGATCCCGAGTTGTTCCGGCTGCGCACGGCCCACCCGCCGTGCGCAGCCGCGTTTTTGTCGTGAATCACGTGCGCCAAACGCACAGGCCCCCGGACGGATCCGGGGGCCTGCGGCATGGTGACGGGTTGCGTCGATGGCGCGCTCAGCGGCGGCGGCGGCCGCCGGCCAGGCCGGCGATGCCGAGCAGCGCGAGGGCGCCGGGGGCCGGGACGGCGTCGGTCACCGAGAAGTCGTCGACCATCATCCACGACTCGGAGGCGTTGTCGTTCGCAGGGTTCCCGGCGATCGTCAGGAAGCTCGCACCCGATCCGGCGACGAAGGTCGACGTGAACCGGGTCCACGACGCGGTGAGGGTGCCGGTGTCGTAGACCTCCGTGCCGAACGCCGTGGCGCTCGAGGACGTCCCGATGCGGAGGGGTCCGGTGCCGGTGCTGAAATCGTTGTTGATCCTCGCCAGGAAGCTGACGGTGTAGGACTGGCCCGCGACCAGCGCCTGCGAGAGCGCCATCGAGAGCGCATCGTTACTGACGACGCAGATGTGCCAGGCGCCAGCTCCGGAGTCCCCGCCGTAGCTCCCGGCGGCGTTCGACTCGATGTCGATCTGCCCGTTGCCACCCGCTGGATACCCCCGTCCGAAGCCCGTGCAGTTGGACATGTAGGAGTTGAAGGCGGAGTTGGTCAGGTTGTACTGGTTGGTGCCGGCCGTGTTGTTCTCGAAGCTGCCGTTGAGCACGAGGTTGACGACGGTGGCCGAACTTGCGGTCGCAGCGCACGCCGACAGCACGATCGCGGACGCGACGCTGACGCGGGAAAGACGAGCCATGATGTGGGAACTCCAGAAAGGGAAAAGGGGAGGTTCGAAAAAGCCTCCGGAAAGGGATGGAGGCGCGAGACTCTGACACGCCGCTGCCCGAATGCCAGATCCAGCCCGCGCAAATACTTGCATTTTCGACCCCTGGACCCATGCGCGGCGGCGCCGACGCGCAACCCCCGGACGCCTCCCGCTCTCATTTCCGTGGAAAAACTTCCCGTTGCAG
>JBIKJV010000228.1:0-2879 GCA_044360755.1 Phycisphaerales bacterium | reverse complement strand
ACGCCGCCAACCCGCAGTACGCGATGTACCTGGGCCTGGCCTGCGCACGCGCGGGCCGCGCGGACGAGGCGCGCAGCCTGCTGCAGGATGCCGCGCGTGCCATCCCCGACAGCCCCGAGCCACGCGCCGCACTTGCCGACCTCTCGCTGCGCGCCGGCGACCTGGCGGCAGCACGCGCGCACATCGCCGAGGCGCGGCGGCTGGACCCGACGTCGATCCCCTACCGCGTCGCGGACGCGCGCATGCACCGGCTGGCGGACGACCCGCGCGGATCGCTCGAACTGCTGATGCCGCTGGACGCCAAGGTCCGGCGCGACCCCGGCGTGGCCGAGGAGATCGCCGCCGCCTTCACGGCCGTCGGCGCCCTGCGCGAGGCCGCCGCGATCCTGGACGACAGCGCGACGGCCGCCCCGAACGACTGGAAGCGCGCCCTGCGCGCGGCACGCGCGTGGATGCGCGCCGGCGACCCCGTGAAGGCGACGGTGTGGTCCGATGCGGCCGCGCTGGTCGGTGCACCCGCGCAGGACGTTCGCGAGGCGATGGCTCCCGTCAACGAAGCGCCCGCCCCCCGTCCAGGCGGATCGTCGTCCCCGTGACGTAGGGCATGTCCAGCGTGATCGCGCGCACCAGCTGCGCCGCGTCCTCGGGCGTGCCCGGACGGGCAAGCGGGATGCGAGCCTCGTAGCGCGCGCGCTCGTCGGACGGGGCGTCGTCGGGCCAGGCGATCACACCGGGCGCGATCGCGTTGACGCGGACGCGCGGGGCCATTTCCACGGCCAGGCACTCGACCATCGCGGCGAGCGCGGCCTTGGACATCAGGTACGGCGCATAGGCGCGCCGCGGATGGCCGTGCGCGTGGATGTCGGTGAATGCGACGATGCTCGAGCCGCCGGGCAGCGTGCTTGCCTCGAGTGGCCCGCGCAGGCCCTGCGCCAGGAGAAGCGGCGATTGGGCGTTCACGCGCCACTCCTCTGCGGCGGTGGCAGCGGTGATCGCGCCGAAGGGCGTGCGCGCGTAGCTGGAGGCGCTCAGGACCAGCACGTCCAGCGCACGGCCCTGGAACCGCGCCACGAAGGCGGCGACCGAGTCGTCCGACGAGAGGTCCAGATGGATCGGGTCGGCACGCACGTCCGCCCGGCCCGCGGCGCGCGCCGCCGCCACCGCGTCCGTGGCCGTGGCGTCCGCTTCCGCACGGCGCGTGCGCCACGTGAGCACCACGTCGAACCCGGCGCGCGCCAGCTCGATCGCGACCGCGCGGCCGACGCGGCGTGCCGCTCCCGTAACGATGGCTAGTGGAGGCATGGCGCGAGTGTACGGACGCCCCGCCGGGGGAACCCTCCCGGGGCGGCAACCGTAGAATCCCCGTCCCGATGTCGGAGGAACCACGCAAGCCGAACGAGCGCAGCCCGGACGCGGATCCCGAGATCCCGGACCTGCACCTCGAGCAGCGGTTCCACGACCTGGAGGCCCTGGCGAAGGGCATCCCCACCCGCATCGCACGCCGGGCGGATGCGGAAATCGCCAAGCGCGCCCCGCAGCTGGCTCCATCGACGATCCGCAGGCGCATGCGTCGCCGGACGGTGGCGCTGCTGGCGATGCTGGGCGTCATGACCGCGATGGCGTCGCTGTGGGCGACCCTGCGCCAGACGTCGATCATCCGGAACGCGATCGAGTCGCAGCTGGCCGAACGGTTCGGCGCCGAGGTCCGGATCGGCAACGCGGAATGGGACGGGTGGAACAGCGTCACGGCGACCGACCTGGTGCTGCGGGTGCAAGGCTGGCCCGAACGGGCGGGCGAGGTGGCCTCGATCCGGCGTGCGATGATCGTGTTCGATCCGCTGTCGTTGGTCGTCGGCGACATCCGGCTGGTGGACATGGAGGTGGACGGGCTGGTGCTGCGCCTCGTCGAGCGAGCCGAGAGCCCCGGGCAGTTCAACCTGTTCGCGCTCTCGCCGAAGGTGACCGGCGGCGGGGGCGGCCAACCGAGCAAGGCGATCCTGCGCGACCTGAGGCTGGAGTTCGGTGTGCTGCGCGGCGACCAGGTGGAGTGGTTCGGCTCGCAGGCGTACGAAGCCACGTTCGACCACGCCAAGGACGATCCGTCCCGGTACGCCTTCAAGCTCTCGCAGCGGGAGGAGAACGACCGCATCGTCGCGCCTGCCGACGCCCTGCGCATCGCCGGTACCTGGAACGAGCGCACGTTCGAGTACGAGGCCACGATGGAAGGCCTGGACCTGGGCCCCCGCGCGCGGAACTTCATGCCGCTCAACCTGCGCGCGTGGGCGACGCGTTCCAACCTGGCGGGACAGGTGACCAACGCACGGATCGCCGGAAGCGCGGCCCAGCCCCTGCGCGCGGCGGAGATCGACGTCCGCGACGTGACGCTCCGCGAGCGCGACATGATCCGGGCGGTGCCGTGGGGCCGGCTCACGGGCAACGACGTCCAGCCGATCGGCGGCGACCTGGCGCTGGCGCTGCCCGCCGGCACGGTGCGACTGGCCGGATCCTCGGTGACGGTCGAGGCGCGCGACGCGCGGCTGAGCCCCGGGAAGCAGCAGTCGGGAGCGTTCGAAGTGCCGATCGACCTTGCGATGTCGATCGACCTGGACCTGGGCGCACGACGGCCGTTCGACTGGGACGCTCGCCAGGAGTGGCTGGATTCGGCGCTCACGCTGGCGAAGTTCGACCTCCGCGTGCGGTTGCCGGGACTCGACGCGCGCAGCGGCCCTGACGGCACGCCGCGCCCGATCGAGCTGCCCATGGCCGCAATCGACGTCCTGCGGGACTTCGGGGCCGCCGACTGGGCCGCCGACGTGGAACTGCGTGTCTCGCGCGGCGCGGCCACGCCGGCGGGCACGCCGGCGCCCGTCGCGATGCAG
>JBIKJV010000014.1:0-29189 GCA_044360755.1 Phycisphaerales bacterium | reverse complement strand
GCATGGTGGCGCGCACCGTCGCGTACGTGCACGCGGGCGACGTCTTCCAGGCGAACGTCGCGCAGCGCTTCAGCGCGCGGTGGCGCGGGTCGCCGCGCGCCGTCTTCCGCGCCGCGCTGGCCGCGGGCCGCCCGCGCTACGGCGCGTACCTGGAGACGCCCACGCACGCGCTGGCCAGCATGAGCCCCGAGCTCTTCCTGGACGTCGACCGCGCAGCCGGCATCGCGGTCACGCGGCCGATCAAGGGCACGCGCGCCTTCCACGAGGACCCGCAGGAACTGCTGGCCAGCGGCAAGGACGCGGCCGAGCTGCACATGATCGTGGACCTGATGCGCAACGACCTGGGCCGCGTGGCCACCGCCGGCGGCGTGCGCGTGCGCGACGCGCGCGCGATCGAGAGCCACGAGACCGTGCACCACGCCGTGGCCGAGGTGGCCGCCACGCTGCGCCCCGGCACCACCATCGCCGCGCTGCTGCGCGCGACGTTCCCGCCCGGCAGCGTGACCGGCGCGCCCAAGGTGCGCGCGATGCAGGTGATCGACGAGCTGGAGCCCTGCCCGCGCGGCCCCTACTGCGGCGCGATCGGCCTGGTGACCCCCGAGCGCTGCGCGCTGAACGTCGCGATCCGCACCATCGCGATGTCCCGCGACGCCGCAGGCGCCGACGGCGGCACGCTGCGCTACTCCGCCGGCTGCGGCATCGTGGCCGAGAGCGACCCCCGCCACGAGTACGAGGAGAGCCTGCACAAGGCGGCGGTGCTGCTGCGGGCGGTGGGGAAGCTGGGGAGGTGAGCCCCGGCCTCGGCCGTCATCTCACGCCCCGGCCTGGCGCTTCTCCAGCTCGCGGATCGAGCGCTCCACCTGGGCCGCGACCGTCTTCTGGTGCGCCGGGTTGAAGGTGAAGTCGAAGCTCAGGCCGCCGTAGGTGCGCTGCGAGCTGTCGATGTGCGTGTGCACCAGCTTGGCGCTGGTGACCATCGGCACGGGGCAGCCGCCGCCCAGGTCGATGCGCACCCAGAACACGCGGTGACGCGTCAGGATGCCGGCCTGCGAGGGCTCGACCACGATGCCTGCGCCGCCGCCGCCGATGTTGGCGATGTACGCGCTGAGCTTGGGCCCGACGTTCGGGAGCAGCGCTTCCTCGTCGGTGGGGACGTGCGGCTGGCCGGACTCGAACGCGGCGAACGCCAGTTCGTTGGCGCGCTCGGCGGCCACCACGCTCTTGGGGTCCAGCAGCGGCCACATGTCGATCGGCGGCAGCGCCAGCACGCCGACGTCGATGCGGGCGTGGCGGCGCAGGCAGCGCTCGACGTGGTCGGGCATGGCCAGCCGTACGGCGCCATTGCGGGCCTCGCGGAAGCGGCCGGGGGCGATCGACTCGGTCACCGCGGTGCGGAACTCCCAGCGGTTCTGCCCGATGACGATGAACGCGTTCAGCTTGGTGCCCACGTGCAGCGCCAGCGTGCGGCCGAACGCGCCGGGGTTCTCGACGACGATGCCCGCGTCGGTGACCTCCAGGATGCGCAGGCGCCAGATCAGGTCGTGGCCGCGCGCCTCCTCGCGCGAGACCGCCACCTCCAGCGCCCCGCCCTTCTGGCAGAGTTCCTCGAGGCTGCGTCTCCATTCCGTGGTGCGCGAGCGTGCTGCGGGCATCGGGGGTCCCTTCGTGCGCGCCGGCGGCGGCCGGAGGGGCCGCGCGTCACGCCGCGCTGCGACGAGTGTAGCCGCGCGACAGTTCCGCCCGCAGGCGCACCACGAGCGCGTCGAGCGAGGCACGTTCCCCGCGGTTCAGGCGCCGGCCGCCGTAGCGGACCTCGTAGAAGCGGTCGACGATCGCTTCCCAGGTGGCCCCGGCGTCGGGGCAGCGCGCCCGCACGGCGTCGGCGTGCATGCGCGGCGTCCGCGACCGCGGCTTGGCCACGCCGGCGGCGGCCAGCACGTCCAGCGCCTCCAGGTAGAAGCGCACGTCGCGCGCCAGCAGCGCCGCGCGCACGGCGCCCGCGCGGCCGGCGCCCAGTTCGCGCCGCACGCGCCGGGCGCGGCGCACCACGGTGACCACCGCCACCACCGCGATGACCGCCACCACCAGCACCAGGCCCAGCCAGATGGCGCCCGCCGGCCCCAGCTGGAACCAGCGGTTGGCGCGCTGCACCAGGTCGTTGCCCAGGTCCTTGGCGCGGTCCACCGCGCCGCGCGCGCCGCCGCCCAGGCGCTCGGCAAGCTCGGCCTGCGCGCCGCTGTCGAAGGACGCGAACCGGCTGTTCCACGCGAACTCCAGCGGGTCCAGCAGCCAGCGGAAGCGGTCCAGCCACGTGCGATTGGCGCGCTGGATGGCCAGCAGGTCGCCCATGGGCGAGGGGTCGAACGTCGTCCACTGCCATTCGCCGGTGCGCACCTCGACCCACGCGTGGGCGCTGGATTCACGCACCACGTAGCGCGCGGTGACGGGGTCGTACTCGGTGGCCATCCAGCCGGTGACCACGCGCGCCTCGACGCCCACCGACTGGCACATCGCCGCCAGGCCGGACGCGAAGTACTCGCAGTGCCCGGCGCGGTAGCGCAGCAGGAAGAGCGCGATCGGGTCCTGCCCGCGGATGCGGCGGAAGCCCGAGAGATCGGTCGTGTAGCGGAAGTTGGGTCCGGAGAGCCAGCCCTCCAGCGCGCGCGCGATGCGGCGGTTGCGGTCCCAGCGCGCCTCGGGATCGGCGCCGGGTGCCGCGGGCGCGGTGTCCACGCCCAGGTCGGCCAGCACGCGCAGCGCCTCGGTTCGGACGGAGGGCACGGGGAAGGTGGGTTCGTCAGCGGGCGCCGCGGCGGGCACCACCGACTGCACCAGGCGCGGCAGCGGGAAGGCCTGCATGCGCACGCTGTAGCGCTGCGGGCGCCCGACGGAACCGGTGGTGCGCTCGCGGAAGGTCGCGCCGGCCGCGCTGAAGAGGAACGTGCGCGGCTCGTCGCACTGCACCGCCAGCGGCAGCCACGCCGAGAAGACGTGGTCGCTGGCCAGCGACCGCATCTCGACCACCTGCGTCCATACGTTGGTGCGCTCGGCGCGCGCCTCGGATGAGAGCCACTGGAAGCCCTGCCCTGCGCCGGTGTCCAGGGCGCGCTCGTCGCCCTGCCCCGTGCGCGAGGCGATCCAGCGCGCCTCGGTGGGGCTGTAGCGGTCCAGCGCCGCGCCGCGCAGGCGCAGCGGGTTGGCCAGCTCGGCGGCTTGGCCCGCGGGGTCCAGCAGCTGCACCGTCATCGCCACGCGCGAGGACAGCGAGATGCGGTCGCCGCCCCACAGCCAGAGCTCGGCGTTGAAGCCGCTCTGCCGCGCGGCCGCGCCGCCGCCGCCGAAGACCGATTCGCGCGGGAACATCACGAACACCGCCACGCTCATCGCCAGCCCCAGCACCACCGAGACCGCCACCACGCGCCGGAAGTGCCGCCGCTGCGCCAGCCCGCCCGGGACGTCGAAGGGCGGCAGCACGCGCGGGTCCAGCGCGGCGGCGCGGCGGTCGGTGGCCGTGCGCTCGGCGCCAGCATGCAGCTGGTAGAGCATCACCGCCAGGATCGCCGCGCCCGCGTAGACGATGACCAGCACGCCCACGACGAAGTCCGCCGAGGCCAGCGCCGACGCCACCACCAGCACGACCGTGAGCGCCAGCACCTGCCGCCAGTCGGACGCGGCCTTGCGCTCGAAGAGCTTCATGAGGAGCGTGGCCAGCACCACGGCGCCGACCACGCGCGGCGCCTCGGAGGGCGCGGGGCGCTGCAGGAACTCGACGGCGCCCCAGCCCATCGCGGCCAGCACGCCCACGCGCACGGCCCACGCCGGCAGCGCGCGGCCGCGGGGACCCTCGGTGATGAACGTCGAGAGCACCGCGGCCAGCCCGCCCAGCACCAGCGCCCACGGCGAGCGTTCCGACGCGCTGTACGCGGCCGTGGCAAGCAGCACCAGCGCCAGTGCGGCGCGGCGGAAGGCGACGGCGACGTTCATCGCGGGGCCTCCGTGGCGGGGCGCGCGGGGGCGGGTGCGGCCGGCGCAGCGGTCGCGGCGCGCCCCGCCGCGGGCACCGGCCGCGCCACCAGCCCCGGCAGCCGCGTGGCGTCCACGTGCACGGCGCCCGGTCCGCCCACGGACAGGTCGCCGCGGTCGACGTGCACCACCAGGGTCGCGGCGCGCGCGCGGTCGGGCGGCAGCGTCGCCGCGGCGTCGCGGGGCGCGTCCAGCTCGAGCGCGGCCAGCGCAGCCAGTTCCTTCTGCACGTGCCAGTGGCCGCGGCGCATCGGCATCTCGGGCGAGGGCAGCCCCAGCACGCTCAGGCGGCTCTCGTACCCGTCGCGGTCGGCCTGTGCCAGCAGGCTGGCGGCCAGGACGATGGCGTCCTCTTCCAGGTCGCGCGGCGCGGCGCCGGCGGGGTCCACGCGCAGCGCGGCGGTCGGGCGGCGCAGGTCCAGCACCACGTGCACGCGCGGCGGTGCGTCGATGCTGCGCTCCACCACCGCCAGCTGGCCCGTGGCGGCGCTGCGGCGCCACGCGATGTGGCGCATGCTGTCGCCGGGGCGGTACTCGCGCACGCCCAGGAAGTCGCTGCCGGGCCCCGGCCGCGTGCTGGACGCCGCACCCGCCACGCCCTCGGCGCTGAGCGCCGCCAGCGCGCCCGGGCGCAGCGTCTCGATGCGCGGGAAGACCAGGCACTCGGCGGGCTCGTCGCTGCGCACGCTCTTCATCACCAGGCCGAAGGGGAACACCGTCTCGGCACGCAGCGCGCCGAAGCGCAGCGGGCCGCGGCGCTCGGGCCAGCAGACGGTCTCGGCGACAACCTTCTCGTGCGGGCCGACGTGCTGCACGAACGCGCGCGAGATGCGCATCGGCGAGAGCTCGCGCACGAACAGCGCGAACGCCGGCCACACCGCGGAATCGTTCTCCAGCACGTAGCGCACGGCGATCGGCTCGCCTACGCGCCCGGTGCGCGGCGCCAGGCGCGTGACGCGCACCCGCATCAGCATGAAGCCCGAGACGACGCCCGAGAGCAGCACGCCCGCCAGCATCGCGGCGAAGACCCACACCAGCAGGTTGTTCGGGCGGTTGGCCGCGGCCAGGCCCACCAGCACCACCAGCACCAGGTACAGGAGCCCGGGAAGGTGAAGGTGGTAGCGGCGGCGCAGCATGGGTCCCCGCGGCGGGCGATCAGCGCGCGCCGCTCCCGCTCCCGATGCCGGGCTCGTACTTCTTGGCCTCGTCCATCAGGCCGCGCGTGGTGGTCGGCTCGGCGAACGGCGTCGATCGCCCGCGCGTCAGCCCCACCAGCACCAGCCGGCCGTCGGGGCTGGAGGGTAGGTCGATGTCCTGCTGGATGTTCTCGTAGCCGTTGCGGCGGACGCGGATCTCCCACCGCTCCTGCATCCAGCCCGCGCCGAACGAGTCGACCGTCAGCACGAAGCGGCCGTTCTTGTCGGCATTGGCCTGTGCCACGCGCTGGCGCGTCGGGCGCTGCGGGTCGCGGATCAGCTCGATGCTGGCCCCGGGCACGCCACCGCGCTGGGCGTCGGCGTTCTGCATGTCGGTGACCTGCGCGCCGTTCAGGCCCTCGACGACCTTCCCCTCCAGCTTGTACGCGCAGCCGGGAAGCAGCGCGGCGGAGGCGATCAGCAGGATGGCGGCAGGGAGCGTACGGAACGGGTGGAGCATGCGGGGATCCTGTGGGCCGGTCAACGGTTCATGCCGGCGATGGAAACGACGAGCGCGCGGACGACCGCCACCGCGATGACCACGAGCGCAACGATCGCCACCGCGCTGATCGCGCGGCGCGTCATCCGCGTGCGGCGCGCGCCGGCCAGGACGCGCGCGACGTCCGGCGGAACCTCGCCCACGTCGACGTCGTCCCAGTCGATGCTCTTGCCGACGAACTTCGCCTCGGCGATCGTCTGGCGCGCGCGGGTGAGGTCCTCGGGCAGGACGCGCACCGGGATGCCGCCGCCCGGCCGCAGCGGGAAACCGAAGATCGCGGCGCCGCTGGGGATGGTGACGGACTGGATGCCGGCCTCCTGCAGCAGCGTGCGCACGCACTGCGCCTCGAAGTCGTTGCGCGCCTCGAACGCGACGGCCAGGTCGCCGGCGTCCAGGAGCCGGTGCGGCGGCGCATCGCCGGACGCGGGGTCCGGCGCGGGCTCGTGCGGCGGCTGCGGGTGCGCGGGATCGTTCATGCCAGCCCCCGGATGCGGTCGACCGCGGCCAGGAGTTCCGGCGAGCGGTCGGGCCCGTAGTTGTCGTCGGGCAGGAACACGCGCCAGTCGCTGACGTCGCCGCGCGGGATGCGCACGGTGTCGCCGGCGTGCATGTCCTGGCGCGTGACGGGGTCGTCCACCAGCGCGGCCTCGACCGTGTCGCCGTCGAAGCGGTGCACGACGAACCACCCCTGCTCGCGGCGGTCGTGCTCGTCGGCGCCGCCGACGGGCGCCTGCACGTGGAACGCGCTGTCGGCCAGCGCGTGCACCGCGGCGTCCTGCGCGCGGCGGACGCTGGCGAACGCGGTGGCGAACGCGGGCCACGTGCGCTGTGCGCGGCGCTCGCTGGCCTCGGCGGCGTGCTCACTGGCGTACAGCACCACGCGGCCGGTCTCCATGCGCTCGACCAGCGCGCGCGGCCACGTCCAGATGGGCTTGAACTTGCCTTCCTTCTCCGGGGCGCAGATGACGGCGCGCACGCCCATCAGCGACCCGTCGCCGTCCTCGCGCGCCACCTCGCGGAACGCGCGCGAGCCGGGCACCTCGTCGGGCACGAACTCCGCCACGCGCTCCCAGGGCACCAGCGCGACGAACGCGTCGGGCCCGACCTCGAGCGGCTCCTCGGGCGCGGGCGGCGCTTCCTCCAGCAGCAGGCTGGCCACGTGGTTCATCAGCACCGCGGCGGGCTGCGAGAGGTTGCCGGGCACCTCGAGCATCTCCAGCTCGGGCACGCCGCAGCGGGCCAGCCCGGTGGTGAAGAGCATCATGGGCGACTTCTCGTCCTCGGTGGTGGTCACCGCGGTGATCGACCAGAGGTGCTCGTCGTTGGGGACGGCGTCGGCCACCAGGAACTGCTGCTCCAGCTCGGCGCGCGGGAAGCGGCGCGCGGTGGTCACGTCCAGGATGCCCGCGACGTCAGGCAGCGCGCCGGCGATCATCGCCACCACGTGGAAGTACTCGCCGTGTGCCTCGCCGGGCTCCAGCACGGTCTGCACGCCGATCACCCACTTGCACGCGGCCATCGCGGGGTCGGGCAGCTGGCCGGCGTCGGCCTGCACGGCGCGCTCGGTCCAGAAGACGATCGGCGCCAGGATGCCGGGGATCTTGGCCACGAACGCCCAGAGCATGCCCTCGTCGGGCTCGGGCTGCGCGGCGTCGACGTCAAGCTCGCGGCCCACCCAGCCGGCGATCGCGTTGCCGACCTCTTCGCGGGTGGGCGGTTCGGGGTGGGGCCAGAAGGCCACCCACGCGCTGGGGACGAGGCTGGGGAGTTCCCACGCGCGCTCGTCGGCGGGCTGTTGGTCGGGTTCGGCCATCGGTCCGCGCATCGTAGGGCCACGCGCGCCTGAAGTAGCATCGCTGCCCCATGTCCAGCCAGAACGAGACGCCGTTCCGCTACACCGCCGCCGTCGCCGAGGAACTGGAGACGCGCTGGCAGGGCGCATGGGAGGCCGCGGGCGCGTACCGGCAGCCGAACCCCGGCGAGCCCGGCTTCGACGGTTCCAAGCCCAAGTTCTACTGCCTGGACATGTTCCCGTACCCCTCGGGCGCGGGGCTCCACGTGGGCCACCCCGAGGGCTACACGGCCACCGACATCCTGTGCCGCTACAAGCGCGCGAAGGGCTTCAACGTCCTGCACCCGATGGGCTGGGACGCGTTCGGCCTGCCCGCCGAGCAGTACGCGATCCAGACCGGCGTGCACCCCGAGGTCACGACGAAGAAGGCGATCGACAACTTCCGCCGCCAGCTGAAGCGCTTCGGCTTCAGCTACGACTGGTCGCGCGAGTTCGCGACGATCGACCCCGGCTACTACCGCTGGACGCAGTGGATCTGGCTGCTGGCCTACGGCAGCTGGTTCGACCCGAAGGCGAGCGCGGCGCGGCCGATCGCGGAGCTGGAGGCGGCGCTGGCGAGGGAGGATCGGGAGGTTGCGGTGGCGGGCGGTGGCGCGGGCGCGGCGGGCGCGGCCACGAAGAAGTGGAGCGCGTGCAGCAAGCGGGAGCGCCAGGCGTACCTGGACGGCTTCCGGCTGGCGTACATCGGCGAACAGACCGTCAATTGGTGCCCCAAGCTGGGCACCGTGCTGGCCAACGAGGAAGTGATCGACGGCCGCAGCGAGCGCGGCGGGTTCCCCGTGGTGCGCATGCCGCTTCGGCAGTGGATGTTCCGCATCACGGCGTACGCCGACCGGCTGATCTCCGACCTGTCGCTGATCGACTGGCCCGAATCGACGCGCACGATGCAGGCGGAATGGATCGGCCGCAGCGAGGGCGCCGAGATCCGCTTCGCGGTCGACGGCGAGGCCGAGCCGCTGACCGTGTTCACCACGCGCCCGGACACGCTGTTCGGCGCGACGTACATGGTGGTCGCGCCCGAGCACCCGCTGGTGGCCCGCGCGATCGCGCGCGGCGAGGGCGGCGCGGATGCCGCGCGGCTGGCCGAGTACGTGGCGTGGGCGAAGAACCGCGCCGACATCGATCGCCAGGAGGCGAAGAAGAAGACCGGCGTGCCGACCGGGCTGTTCGCGGTGAACCCCGCGACCGGCGCGCGCATCCCGGTGTGGACGGCGGACTACGTGCTGATGGGCTACGGCACCGGCGCGATCATGGCCGTGCCGGCGCACGACGAGCGCGACTTCGAGTTCGCCACCGCGTTCGACCTGCCCGTGGTGCAGGTGGTCGAGATCGCCGGCACGCCGTGGACCGGCGAGGCCGCCACGTGCGGCGAGGGCCGCGCGGTGCACAGCGCGAATGCGGCGACCGGGCTGGCGATCGACGGCATGCCGACGGCCGAGGCCAAGCGCGCGGTGATCGCGTGGCTCGAGGCGAAGGGCATCGGCCGCCTGCGCGTGAACTACCGCCTGCGCGACTGGCTGTTCAGCCGGCAGCGCTACTGGGGCGAGCCGTTCCCGGTGGTGTTCGACGCGGACGGCTGCCACTACCCGGTGTCGAACGCCGCGCTGCCCGTGGTGCTGCCGGCGCTGGCCGACTACAAGCCGGTCGAGAGCGACACGCCGCAGCCGCCGCTGGCCAAGGCGCGCGAGTGGGTGAACGTGACCGCCGGCGAGGCGGGCGTGGACCCCGCGCTGCTGCCGCCCGGTACGCCGGTGGTGCGAGAGACCAACACGATGCCCGGCTGGGCCGGCAGCTGCTGGTACTACCTGCGCTACTGCTCGCCGCACGACTCGGGGCACTTCGTGGCGCCCGAGGCCGAGCGGTACTGGATGGTGTCGAAGAAGAAGTCCGGCGAGCCGCACGCGGGCGGCGTGGACCTGTACGTGGGCGGCGCCGAGCACGCGGTGCTGCACCTGCTGTACGCGCGCTTCTGGCACAAGATGCTGTTCGACCTGGGGCACGTCAGCACGCCCGAGCCGATGGGCAAGCTGTTCCACCAGGGCCTGATCACCAGCCACGCGTTCCAGCGCGCCGACGGCAGCCTGGTCCCGGTGGACGAGGTCGAGGAGCGCGGCGAGGGCCAGTTCTTCGAGAAGGCCGGCGGCGCGAAGGTCGCCAAGATCATCGCCAAGATGTCGAAGAGCCTGCGCAACGTGGTGAACCCGGACGACGTGATCGCCGAGTACGGCGCGGACACGTTCCGGCTCTATGAGATGTACATGGGGCCGCTGGAGGCTTCGAAGCCATGGAACACGCGCGACATCGTGGGCGTGTTCCGCTTCCTGCAGCGCGCGTGGCGCCTGGCGGTGGACGAGCGCACGGGCGCGGTGCTGTGTGCGGCGCAGGCGGACGCGAAGCTGGAGAAGCAGCTGCACCGAACGATCGCGAAGGTCGGGCAGGACATCGAGACGCTGGGCTTCAACACGGCGATCGCGGCCATGATCGAGCTGGTGAACGCGGCGACGCGCCCCACCGAGATGGCCGATCCGACGCAGGGCGGCCTGACGCGCGACCAGCTGGGCCGCTTCGTGCGCGTGCTGGCACCGTTCGCGCCGCACATGGCCGAGGAGCTGTGGGCGCGGCTGGGCTTCGAGGGCAGCGTGGTCGCGGCGGCGTGGCCGGCGTTCGACCCGGCGATGCTGGTGGACGACGAGGTCGAGATCGCGGTGCAGGTGCAGGGCAAGGTCCGCGCACGCATCATGGTGCCGGCGAAGGCCGCGCCGACGGACATCGAGGCCCTGACGCTCGCGCATCCCGACGTGATCCCCCACCTGGCCGGCAAGCAGCCGAAGAAGGTGATCGTGGTGCCCGGCCGCATGGTGAACGTCGTCGTGTAGGGAGCAGAGTGCAACCCGGTCGACTCGGTCTACCGGGTTCACCCGCCCGATCCACGCAACAACGCGGGCAAATCGGGACCTGAATCCGCCCGGCGGCGGTGCGAAAGGGCCGCGGATTCGGGATTCGATCCGGACGGCGTCCACCATGCCAGGCATGGGCCACCGTCCGCGCATCATCGTTCCGGGACTGCCGTATCACGTCACGCACCGCGCAAACCATCGCTCGCCGATCTTCCAGACGGACCGGCAGCGCGCGACCTACGTCACCATCATGCTTCGTTGGCAGAAACGCACCGGCGTTCGGATCGCCGCGTTCGTGATCATGTCCAACCACGTCCATTTCGTCGTCGTGGCCCCGACAGAGACCGCACTATCGGCATGGATCCGAAACGGCCACCGCGAATACTCGCTCTGGCTGAACACGGAGGCCGGCACGTCAGGCCAGAACTGGGAGGGGCGCTTCTATTCGGTACTCATGGACGAGGCGCACTGCCTGAACGCGCTCAGGTACGTCGAGCAGAACCCGGTCCGTGCCGGGCTGGTCGCGCACCCATGTGACTGGCACTGGTCGAGCGCGGCTTGGCACGCAGGTCGCGGTCCGAAGCCGGAGTTCCTGAACATCGATCTCCGGCCACCGTCGACGACGGAGGAGTCATGGCGGCAGTTCCTCGAGGCGACGCAGGACGAAACGTTCGGGATCGCGCTGCGTGAGTGCCAAGGCACCGGGAAGCCGTTCGCAGCCGAGGCCTGGCTGCGTCGCAAGGAACGGGAACTCGAGATCACGCTGGTGCACGCGGGCAAGGCGCGAAAGTCGGCGACAAGACCGGGCGCCCACCCGTGCCGGCAGGATGACGGGGAAGCACCGCCACAGGCCGATACGTGAACGCACGATGGCCCCGCATTGACGCGGGCATCGGGCAGGTGAACCCGGTCGACCGGGTTGCTCCCTACTTCCTCTCCCCCAGGTACTTCAGCGCTTCGCCGACGACGTAGAAACTGCCCGTCACGCAGATCAGGTCCTCGCGGCTCACGGCGCGGATCGCCATCTCGATGGCTTCCGGCACGCTGCGGGCGATCTGGCTCATCTTGCCGCTGCGCTCCTGGAACAGCTTCTGCAGGTCCTCGGGGCTGGCGGCGCGCGGCGTGGTGGCGGCGCGCGTGAAAATCACCTTGTCGGCGCCCAGGTTGACCTTGTCGATCATCTCGCCGATGTCCTTGTCAGCGCAGCAGCCGAAGACGCACACCATGCTGTCGTACGGCACGTGCGCGCCGACGCAGCGCATCAGCGCGTTCATCGCACTGGGGTTGTGCGCGCCGTCGCACAGGATGCGCGGGCGCTGCGAGACCAGCTCCATGCGCCCCGGCACCTTGGTCGCGGCCAAGCCGGCGGTCAGCTTGTCGTCCGGCACCTCGAAGCCGAAGCCCTTCAGCACGTCGATCGCCGCCAGCGCCAGGCCGCAGTTGGCCGCCTGGTGCTCGCCGGGCATCGGCACGGGCACGTGCTCCAGCCGGCTGGTCTTGGTGTACATGCAGACGCGCGTGTGCGGCCCAAGGTCGGGCGTCACGCAGAAGCGGCTGCTGAACTCGATGTCCTTGTTGACGATGCGCAGGTCCGCGCCGACCTCGGCCGCCACCTCGCGCATGACGGCGTCGACCTCGGGCTCCTGCTCGAAGAACAGCGCCGGGACGCCCTTCTTGAAGATGCCCGCCTTCTCGCGCGCGATCTGCTGCTTGGTGGCGCCCAGCAGCTTGGTGTGGTCCAGGTCGATGCCGGTGATGATGCTGACCAGCGGCGTGATCACGTTGGTCGAGTCCAGGCGCCCGCCCAGGCCCACCTCGATGACCGCGATGTCGACGGCCTTCTCGGCGAAGTGGCAAAAGCCCGCGGCGGTCATGATCTCGAAGAACGTGGGCTGCTCACCGATCTTCTCGGCGGCCTTGGCAACCTCACGCACCATCTCGACGAAGTCGGTCTTCGCGATCAGGTGCCCGTCGATCTGGATGCGCTCGCGGATGTCGATCAGGTGCGGGCTGGTGTAGACGCCCGTCGCGTAGCCCGCGGCGCGCAGCATCGAAGCCACCATCGTGACGGTGCTGCCCTTGCCGTTGGTGCCGGCCACGTGCACGGTCTTGACCTTCTCCTGCGGGTTGCCCAGGGCGGCCAGCAGCTTGCGCATGCGGTCCAGCTTGAAGGTCTGCTCGCCGTACTTGATGCTGCGCGCGCGCTCGAAGTCCGGACGCGCGGCCAGGTAGCGCATCGCCGCATTCAGCGTGGTGATCTCGGATGCCTTCGGGGGCTCGGGGATCGCGATCGGCTTGGGCTCGGCGAACACCGGCGCAGCCGCCTTCGGGCTGGGCTTCGCGGGCGCGGTGGGCTTCGCCGACGCGGCGGCGGGCTTGCCGGCGATGGGCGCCTTCGCGACGGGCGCCGTGGGCTTGGAGGCCACGGGCTTCGCGGCGACGACCGGCTTCGCGGCGACAGCGGGCTTCGCCGACATCGCGACCTTCGCCGACGTCGCGGCGTTCGCCGCGGCCGTGCCCTTCGTGGCCACGGCCGCCTTCACGGGCACCGATCCCTTCGTGTGCACGACAGCCTTCCCCGCGGGCTTCGCGGCAACCGCCGCGGCCTTCCCGCCGGTACTGGACTTCGCCTTCGTGCCCTGGGGGGCGCTCTTGACCGCTGCGGACGACTTCTTCGAACCCGCGCCAGTGGCGCGCGTGGTGGTCACCTTGGCCATAGACCGCGCAGTCTAACGAAACCCCGTCAAAAACGCGAACTTTCGCTCATAACGGACTGCTGGAAAGCGACTTACGGACAGCGCGCCCAAGGCGAGTTTCACCGCCACTCATGCCGCGGATACCGCCGCTTCAGTTCCTTCTTCACCTCGGGGTACAGCCGCTCCCAAAACCCGGGCAGGTCCTCGGTCACCTGCACCGGCCGGTAGTTCGGGCCAAGCAGTTCGAGCACCACCTTCACGCGCCCGCCCGCGACCGTCGGGTGCCCCGCGAAGTCGTAGAAGTCCTGGATCTTCGCGCGCCCGCGCGGCGGCTTGCCCTCGGCGTACTCCAGCTTCATGCGCCAGCCCTTCGGCAGCACGATTCCCGACGGTGCCATCTTCTCCACGAACTGCAGCTGGTCCCAGTCGAGCGCGCCGCGCAGGATGTCCAGCACCGGTCGCGCATCCAGGTCCGACGCGCGCGCGCAGCCCTCGGCGATCTCGGCCGCCAGCACGCCCATGTCGTCGGCGTCGTACGCGATCAGCCCGCGCTCGGGGAACCACGCCGCGACGCAGCGCACGCGCGCGATCCACTGGTCGACGTTCTCGTCCCACGACGCGGGCTTCAGCTCGCCGCTGGCCACGCGCGCGGCAAGCTCGTCCTTCGCCGCGGCCTTCGCCTCGCGGCCACGCAGCGGGCGCACGATCGTGTCGAAGACGATGCCGTCGAACGCGCGTTCCTCGAACTCGGCCGCGGCGCCCAGCTGGTCGGAGAACCGCGTCTCCACGGTGGTGCGGAACCGATCCGGCATCGTGCGCTCGACCCACGCCACGTCCAGCGGGGTGACCATGCCAAGCGACTGGTGCACCTGGTCGCCGCGGCCGCCCTCTCGCACCTCGAGCGCCAGCACGAAGCCCGCGCCGCGCTGCACGCTGGAGGGGTCGATCGCCACCTTGCGCCGGCCCGGCATCGCGCAGTGCGGGCGCTGCGCGTCCATCCGCCAGCCGACGTGGTCGCCGAAGCCAGCCAGCACCGCGCGCGAGACGCGCTCGAATTCGCTGCCTTCGCGGTCGTCGGCCGCGGCCGCGCGCGCACCGGCACCGTCCGCCGCGCCTTCGCCCGCACGCCCCTCCCCCGCCGCCTCGCGCGCCGCGCGCTCCAGGTCGCGCGCCGCGGCCACCGCCTCGCGGCATGCGCCAAGCGACGCCTCGACGCCCTCGTGGCGCGCCGTGCGGAACCCACCCGCCTCGACGCGGCGCAGCAGCTCCTCGCGCGCGCCGATGTCGCTGGGCTGCTCGCCGTCGGGCGTCAGGCGCACCAGCTGCGCGGGTCCGCCCTCCAGCACCACGTCACGCTCGGCGGCGATCGCGCACCAGCGCGCGGCGCGGCCCAGCACGCCCAGGCGCTCCGCCTCGACCAGCACGCGCGCCAGCCGTGGGTGCGCGGGCACCCGCGCCAGCGCACGCCCGAGCGGCGTGATCGCGCCGCCCGCGTCCAGCGCCCCCAGGCGCGTCAGCACCTCGCGCGCGCGCGTCACGGCGTCGGCCTCCGGCGCGTCCAGCCACGGGAAGCGCTCGAACGGCCCCAGGCCCATCGACTCGACCATCAGCATCGATTCCGCCAGGTCGATGCGCCGCACCTCGGGCGTCTCGGCCGCGGGGCGCTGCGCGTGCTCGCGGTCGCCCCACAGGCGCACGCATGTGCCGGGGGCCGTTCGCCCCGCGCGGCCCGCGCGCTGGTCGGCGCTGGCCCGGCTCACCGGCTCGACGCGCAGCGTGTTCAGCCCGCGCCGCGGGTCCACCCGGAAGCTGCGCGCCAGGCCGGAATCCACCACCATCCGGATGCCCGGGATGGTTATCGACGTCTCGGCCACGTTGGTCGCCACGATCACCTTGCGCCGGCCGCGCGCGGCCGGCGCCACCGCGGCGTCCTGCCGGTCGGGCGGCATCGATCCGTGCAGCCCCACCACGTCGAACGCCGCGCCGCCGGGCACGCCGCGCAGCTGCGCACGCACCGCGTCGATCGTGCGGTCGATCTCGTAGCCGCCCGGCATGAAGACCAGCGCGTCACCCTCGCAGCCTTCCTCCACCAGCGCCCGGACGGCGCGCGCGGCGCGGTCCCACACCGGCATCTTCGCGTCGCCGGGGTCGTACCGCACCGCCACCGGGAACGCGCGGCCCTCGGCGCCGATCTCGGGCACGCCCAGGTACGCGCTCGCCTTGGCGGCGTCCATCGTGGCGCTCATCGCGGCGGCCATCAGCGCGGGGCGTCGCTCACGCGCCCGGCGCAGGATGCCAAGCGCCAGGTCCGCCATCACGCTGCGCTCGTGGAACTCGTCCAGCAGCACCGCGCCGATCCCGCGCAGGCCGGGGTCGCGCTGCGCCTGGCGCAGGAAGACGCCCTCGGTCACGAAGCGGATGCGCGTCGCCGGACCCACCACGCGCTCAAAGCGCGTCTGGAAGCCGACCTCGCCCCCAAGCGCCACGCCCATCTCCTCGGCCACGCGCCGCGCGGTCATGCGCGCGGCCAGCCGCCGCGGCTCCAGCACCACGATCTGCCCGTCCACGATGCCCGACTTCGCCAGGATCTGCGGCACCTGCGTGGTCTTGCCGCTGCCGGTGGCGGCGGTCAGCACCATTCCGCGCGCCGAGCGCATGGCATCGACGATGCGCGCCGCCTCGCGCAGCACGGGAAGCTGGTCGGCGCGCGCGTCGCTCACTTGTCGGTCAGCATCCGCGTCCGGACGTCTTCCATGAAGCGCGCGATCTGCCCCTGTTCCTTGGGCGACGAGGCGGGCTCCACCTCGTTGGCCCAGAAGCCAAGGAACCGCGACGCGCCGGAATCCGTCAACGACTTGCCGGCCAGGCGCTTGGCCTGGCGCTCCTCGTTGGTGCGGGCCTCGGACTTGGCGGAAGAAAGCACCTCGGCGTCGGAACGCTTCGACGGGCCGTCGCCCACGGTGCTCTCGGCGAAGCGGATCCACTCGACCACCCATGCGTCGATGAACGCGCCGCGCTCGTTCTCGGGCAGGTTGACGTACTTCGCCGCGCCCTCGGCCATGATGTCCTTGGCCAGGACGCGCACGTTCTGCGTCATCTGCTCGCGCACCTTGCCGGTGACACCCGCCAGGAACGCCGCGGCGACCACGCTGTCCTGCTGGCTCATGCCCTTGAAGCGGCCGATGAAGTCCTGCACGTACTTCAGGCGCTCGCGCATCGGCAGCTTGTTGAAGTCGGGCGTCGCCAGGTAGCCCAGCACGTTGTTCACGGGCGTGTCGAAGATCGACGGCGGCGGCTTCCAGCGCACCGCGAACCACCAGTACGCGCCGCCGCCCAGCGCCGCCACCACGGCAAGCGCCGCCAGCGCGCCGGCGATGCGCCCGCCGTGCTCGCGCACCATTTCGCCCAGGTCGACGTCACGTTCGCGGATGGATTCGAGGAAGCTCATTCGCCCTCCTGGTTGGGCGGGGGCGGCGGCGGGCCGGGCCGGTTGCTGGGCGCGGTGATCCCCTGCCCGTTCTGGTCGGCCGGACGCACGCCGCCGTCAAGGAACACGCCGTTGCGCATCGACCCGTTGCGCGGGTGACGGTCCTCGCTGTCCACCAGCACGGGGTACGCCTGCGCCTCGCGCTCGTAGAACGTGGTCATGATGCGCGCTTCGGCGTCGGACTTCTGCCTGGCCAGCTGCGCGGGCGTCATGCTTCCCGGCTGGAACGTCAGGAGCAGGGTCACGACGTCCACCTGCACGGCCGGCGAGTAGCGAAGGAGCCCCGGCAGGTACATGTAGCTGGTGCCGGTGTCGATCGAATCCTGCACCACGTCGGCCGGGCAGAGCCAGGTCTCGCTGGTGGCCGGGAGGTAGCCCTTCAGCAGGTCAGGCAGGCCGCCGGTGGGGCCGGTCTCGGTGACCACCGGGATGAACTCGCACATCGGCAGGCGGTCCTGGTTCACCTTGCGGAACGCCTCGATCGCCACGAAGTCCTGCCGCAGGTTGGACATGCACTTCGTGTTCTGGCTCTCGCGCCGGATCATGCCGACGCTCGGCACCATGATCCCCAGCAGGATCCCGATGATCGCGATGGAGGCCAGGAGCTCGACCAAGGTGAAGGCACGCGCCCGCATGGAAGGGATTCTAGGCACGGGGGGATGCCCTGCGAACCCCCCGGTCCGCCCACCGTCAGGCCGCGAACATCGCCTCGACGAAGCGGTCGGGGTCGAAGGGCTGGACGTCGTCGGGGGTCTCCCCCACGCCCACCAGCTTGACGGGCACGTCCAGCGCCTCGCGGATGGCCACGACGATGCCGCCCTTGGCGGTGCCGTCCAGCTTGGCCAGGAAGATGCCGGTGACGTCGCAGGCCTCCTTGAAGGCCTTGGCCTGGTTCACCGCGTTCTGGCCGCTGGTGGCGTCCAGCACCAGCAGGATCTCGTGCGGGGCGCCCGGGATCTTCTTGGCGATGACGTTGCGGATCTTGGTCAGCTGCCGCATCAGGTGGTCCTGCGTGTGCAGGCGGCCGGCGGTGTCCACCAGCAGCACGTCCACGCCGCGGGCGATCGCGGCGTCGGCGGCGTCGAAGGCCACGGCCGCGGGGTCCGCGCCCTGCGTGCCCTTCACGATGTCCACGCCCAGGCGCTTCGACCACGTCTCCAGCTGCGCCACCGCGCCGGCGCGGAACGTGTCGGCGGCGGCCAGCAGCACGGTGCGGCCGTCGTCGCGCAGGCTCTTGGCGATCTTCGCCACGCTGGTCGTCTTGCCGGCGCCGTTGATGCCGACCACCAGCACGACGGTGGGCTTCGCGGCGGCCACCGCGATCGCGCGGTCGCCGGTGCCCATGCGCGCCTTCAGGCGCTGCTTCAGGAACTCGATGGCATCCTCGCCGCGCGGCACGCGCCCCGAGCGGAACTCGGCGCGCAGCTCGTCGACGATCTCACGCGCGGCGCGCACGCCCACGTCGCTCTGCACCAGGACGGTCTCGATCTCGCCGATCACGTCCTCGCTGAGCGCGCGGCCGTGCAGGATCGATCGGACGCCGGCGCCCAGGGCCTCGGCGGTCTTCTGCAGGCCGCGACGGATCGCGTCGATGGCCGACTTGAAGAACACTCAGGCCCCCGCGGCGGCCGCGCCGCCGTGCATGACCTTGTCCAGCACGCCGTTGACGAACTTGCCGCTGTCGGCGGTGCCGAACTCCTTGGCAAGTTCCACCGCGTCGCTCACCACCTTGGCAGGCGGCGCGTCGCTGTGGCGCAGCTCGTACCAGCCCAGGCGAAGCAGGTTCCGGTCGACCAGCGGCTGCCGGTGCGGCGGCCACTCGCGCGCCAGGTCGCCGATCTCGCGGTCGGCGTCGTGGCGGAACTCCCATGCCAGCTGCGCCAGCGCGATGCCGCGCTCGATGGCCTCGGCGGGCGCGGGGTCCACCTCGCCGTCGTCGGCCAGGACGCCGACCAGCGCGGACTCGTCGCTCTTGGCGGCGTCCAGCTGGTACAGCGACTGCAGCGCGCAGCGGCGCACCGCCAGCGTGGGACTTCCGGGCGGCAACTGCGGCTGGCTCATGACTTCGCTCCCTCGACGGCGCGGGCCGCGAGCAGCGCGGCGTCCATCGCTTCCTGGCCCTTGTTCCCGTGCTTGCCACCGGCGCGGGAACGCGCCTGCTTGGCGTTGCGCACCGTCAGCACGCCGAAGCCGACCGGCTTGCACGACTGCACCGAGAGCTGCGCGCAGGCGGCGGCGATCGCGTCGCCCAGCACCCGGTCGTGGCGGGTCTCGCCCTCCACGATGCAGCCAAGCACCACGACGGCTGTGACGTCCGCGCGCCGCGCGAAGGCAGCGGCGATGACGGGCAGCTCGAACGCGCCGGGCGCGGCCGCCACCAGCAGGTCCTCGGGGCGGCCGCCGGCGGCCAGGAACGCGGCGCGGGCGCCGTCCTCCAGCGCGCCGGTGACGTCGGCGTGGTAGCGGCTGGTGACCAGGCCGACCCGGAGGCCGCGCGCGTCGGGAATGATGGGCAGGTCGCTCTTCATGGGTGCCGCCGGATGGCGGGCGGACCATGGTAGCAGCGCGCCCCTAGGATGCCGCCCCGATGCGCCCCGTTGCCGCACGCATCCTCGATGCGTTCCAGCTCACCCGCCTTTCGCTGGCCTTCGGCGCGGTGTGCGAGCTGTGGCTGGTGACGCTCCTGACGCGCGCCGACCCGCGGTACGTGCACCTGCCCGTCTACCACATGCCGCTGTGGAAGGCGCTGGGCTGCACGATGCTGGTGGCGCTGGGGCTGTTCGCGTTCGCCGCCAGCCTGAACGACCTGCTGGACGTGCGCCACGACCGCCGCTTCGCGCCCGATCGCCCGCTGGCCGCAGGCCGCATCCGCGCGTCCAGCGCCGCGTTCCTCTCGTTCGGCGCGCTGATGCTGGCGATCGTCAGCGCCAGCGTGCTGGGCGAGGTGGCGCTGGTGCTCACCGTCGTCGTGTCTGCCGCGATCATGTTCTACGACGCGGTGGCCAAGCACATCCCCGCGCTTGGCATCGTGACCGTGGGCGCGGTGCACGCGCTCAACATGTTCATCCCGAACCACACGCTGGTCTTCACGCTGCCGGTGTGGTGGTCGATGTCGCACGCCGTGGCGATCGCCGCCAGTGTGCACCGGTTCGAGGGCAAGCGGCCGTACTTCGGCACCAAGCGCATCCTGTCGCTCTCGGCCGCGTGGCTGCTGTGCTCGGCGGTGCTGCTGGGCGGCGGCGCGTGGGCCAGCCAGGGCGCGGCAACGGCCTACTGGCCGCAGGTGGCGGCCGGCGACCACGTCACCACCGCATCGCCGGCGGGGATCGTCTGGCCGGTACTGGCGCTGGTCGGGTTCCTGCTCCTCGTGCGCACCAAGGTGGCCGGGACGGGCGCCGATGCCGTGGCCGCCGAGAAGCTGCGGCGCTACGGCGCGATGTGGCAGGCCGTGTACGCCGCCGCATGGCTGCTGGCCGCCGGCATGGCCGTCGAGGCCGCCGGCATGGCCGTGCTGGCCGTCGTGGGGCTGGTGGTGATGACGCTCCTGAAGGAAGTGAACGGCCTGTCGGGCCGCCCGATCGGCTGGCGCTGAGCCGCCGCGCAAAAGCACCGCCGCGCCGGCACGAATGCCGGCGCGGCGTGTTGGTTGCGTTGGGAAGCCCCGTGGGCGGGCTCAGTTCTCGCTGGCGATCCCGATCTCGACATCGATCGGCTCGCCGGCGGGGTAGCCCGACGGGCGGCGGCCCTGGGCCCACAGGGTGACGTCGGTCACGTCGACCCAACCATCGCGGTTGATGTCGGCGATCGCGAACTCGCCCAGGCCCGCACGGCGCAGGTCGCGGATGCTGACGCGGTCGCGCGGCGTCTCGCCGTCGTAGTTGCCGCCACCGCACGACGCGCCCGACTGCAGGAAGCCGAGGGTGACGTAGGTGAAGTCGGCGTTGTTGACGGCGCCGTCGCGGTTGTAGTTGCTGCGGCTGTTCGGGTTCTTGCCCGAGCCGTAGTCGTACACGTAGGCCGCGTAGTCAAGGATGTCGCGGATGTTGTCGTCGTTGGCATCGCCGCCGCCCAGGATGAAGTTCGCCGGGGCGTACTTCGTGCCCGTGATCGGCATCGTGTTGGCCGAGGCCAGCGTGTGGTCGGCGTCCTTGATGCTGATGCACGAGTAGCCCGCGGCGACCGGCAGCTGGGCGTCGTAGCCCGACAGCACGCCGTTGGCCGTGAACTGCACCGACTGGTTCACGATCGTGCCGTCCGACAGGCGCATGCGCAGCGCCTGCGTGAACGGCTGGCCGTTCACCGCGTTGATCGTGCCGAGGAACGACACGTTCAGCGTGGCCAGCTGGTAGTTGCGCACCACGTAGGTGCTGGTGACCTGGGCCGAGTTGCCCGCGGCGTCCGACGTGCTCCACGAGACCGTCGAGGTGCCGATCGGGAACACCGTCGGCCAGATGCTGACCACCGAGTTGTCGGGCAGCGTGACGGACAGGGTCACCGGCAGCGATCCGCAGCTGTTGGAAGCGGTCGCGCCGGGGTTCGCCAGGACGGCGCCCACGGTCGAGCCCGCGTCGGTGGCCACGTCGACGTTGCCCGTCGTGTTGGCCAGCTGCAGGTTGTCCATCGCCGAGACGTTGATGTAGTTGGTGGCGATGAACGGGATCGGCTGCGACACCGTCTGCGTGTCGGCCAGGCGGTTGGCGAACGTCGGCGTCAGGCGGATGCAGTCCGTGAGGCTGCAGAAGGACTGCAGGGCCTTGAACTGCACGCGGAGCAGGCTGCCCTGCGTCACCGGCGTCGAGCCGGAGCCCGAGAGCGCGATGCCCGTGGCCACCATGACCGACGAACCCATGTCCTGCGCGAACAGGAGCGAGGGCATGTCGTCGCCGCCGGTCGCCTGCACGAAGGCAAGCTTGCTGGCGTCGTAGTCGATGCTCGCCTGCATGCCGACGGCTGCCGACGGCAGGCCCGAGACGTTGAACTCGACGGTAATCAGGCTGTTGAGGTCATTGACCTTGACGGCCTGCTGCGACTTCACCTCCAGCAGGGCGGCCGAGTAGATCGCGGCCTGCTGCTGGGCGGTCATGCCGACCGTGTTCACGGTGACCGTGGCCGAGGTGGACACGGTGCCCATGAGCGCCTGGATCTGCTGCGAAGTCAGGCCGACCGTCACGATGACCGTGCCGGTGACCTGGTTGACCGGGCCGGCCGCGTCGGCGACCGCACCCAGCTGGGCGGCCGACATGCCCGTCGCGTTGACGCTGGCCTGGTTGTTCCCGGTCACGCCCAGGAGTGCCGCCAGCTCGGTGGCGGTCTGGGCCTGGCCGACCGTCAGCGAGTTGATCAGGTCGACGGCCGCGATGTTGCCGGCGATCGCCGACAGCTGCGCGTTCGTCATGCCCGAGGCATTGATCGTCACGGTCGTCGAGACCATGAAGCTGTTGCCCGTGAAGACCTTCGACAGCAGGCCGTTGAGCTGCGCCGACGTCAGCGCCCCGGTCACCGTGAAGGTGCCCGTGATGCCGCCCGAGGCGATCTTCGCGCTGTTGTCGCCCAGCACCGCCAGCTGGTCGCCCGCGGCCGAGCTCATGCCCGTTCCGTTGGCGTAGCTGGAAGCCGAGGCCGACTTGCCCAGCAGGCGGCCAAGGCGATCCTTGTCCTGCGCGCTGGTCAGCTGCAGGCCGTTGATCAGGTCGACCTTCGCGATCTGGCCGTCGATGAACGCCAGGGCCGTCGCGTCCATGCCGGACGCGTTGACCGTCACGTTCGCCGCCACCGGGATCTTGCCGAAGAGCGCCGCCTGGTCGGTCACGGCCACGTCGAACGCCACGTCACCCGTGATGCCGTCCGCCGCGATCGACGCCGCACGCAGGCCCAGCTTCGACAGCTGCGCCGAGTCCATGCCGGTGGCGTTCACCACCGCGTTCGTCGTCTTGGTCAGCAGCGCGTCGATGTCCGCGGCGACGGTCGCCGAGGTCAGCGAGAGGTTGCTGATCGCGTCGACCGCGCCGATGCCGCCGGCCACCGAGGCCAGCTGCGTCGGGCTCATGCCGGTCGCGTCCACGTTGACGGTCGCGTCCGGGTGCGCCTTGCCCAGCAGTCCGCCCAGGTTGTTGACGTCCTTCGAGAGCGCCAGCGTGCCCAGGATGCCGTTGTTGGCGATCTTCGTGCTGTAGGCCGCCAGGACGTTCAGCTTCTCCAGGTCCATGCCGGTCGCGGTCACGATGACCGACGTGGAGGTCTGCAGGATGTTCTGCAGTTCCGTCGCGGTCAGCGCGCCCGAGGCCGACACGTTGGCCAGGACGTCCACCTTGGACAGGTGGGCGTTGACCATGGACAGCTGGGCGTCGGTCATGCCGGTCGCGTCGACCGTCACCACCGCGTCCACGCTGCACTTGGCAAGCAGCGCGCCAACGTTGGACACGCCCGCCAGGACGGTGAACGTGCCGGTGATGCCGCTCGCCTTGATGCGCGCGGCATTCGCCACCAGGACGTTCAGCTTGTCCGTGCCCATGCCGGTGCCCACCACCATCGCGTCCGTCGCCTTGCCCAGCAGGTTGCCCAGCTGGGTGACCGACTGCGCCGAGCCGACGGTCAGCGACGAGATGGAACCGACCTTGGCGATGCCGGTGCTGATGGCCGACAGCTGGTCGGCCAGCATGCCGTCCGCGTTGATCGACAGCTCGCCCGCGGTCGCCGCGGCGACCGCCAGGTTGATGCCGGCGACCGACGTGGCCGAGGTGATGCCCGTGGCGATCACGTCACGGCCCTGCGCGTAGGCCAGGACCGCCTCCGCCGCCGCGTTGACCGCGGTGGCCGAGACGCGCGCCTCGCTGGCGTTCATCGCGCCCAGCAGCAGGCCGCGGCCCGTGGAACCGAGCGGCAGGAAGCTGTCGATCGTGGCGCTGAGCTGCGCCGCGGTCACCGATTCGCCGCCGATCGCGCTGGTGCCCGCCGCCACGCGCCCGTCGAGCACGGCGACGAACCGTCCGCCGGCCGCGAAGTCGTCTGCAGTGAGGGGGGCCGCCAGGAGCGCTTCGATGCTGGCGCGGTAGCCGACGACGCGGCCGAGCAGCATCGTGATCGAGTCGAGCACGTTCCAGCCGCCGCCGCGGTTGGCCACCAGGTCAGCCATGGTGGCGGCTTCGTTCGCCGGCTGCAGCGCGTTGAAGGCCGACAGGTCGACCCGGCCGCACTTCAGCACGTCCAGCATGCCGGCGGCATCGGCCACGTTGGCCGCACCCACCACGCCGTTGACCGTGTCAAGCAGCGCGATGTTGGAGGCGATCGCCGCGATCATGGTCGGGTCCATGCCGGCCAGGTCGACGTCGACCGTGCTGGAACCCTTGTGGACCAGGAAGCTGGCCAGGATCTCGCTGGACGGGCAGTTGCCGTCGTTGACCGAGAAGGTGCCGTCGAGGGTGAACGCGGGCGAGGCCGCGATCACGCCCGGCAGGCTGAGCACGTAGCCCGACTTGACGTGCAGCACGTCATCGGCCTGCACGGCCGCGATCGCACGCTGCAGGCTGGCGACCGTCGTCAGCGGGGCGTAGAAGCTCGCGGGCGTCAGGTAGACGTGGCCCGAGCGCAGCAGCACGCGGCCGAAGTTGCCGCTGTCGATGCCATCCAACACGCGGTCGGCCAGCGCGTAGCCCTGGTCGACCGTGAGGGCCGAGCCCAGGATGCCGCCGAACTTGGCGCCGGCGGCGTTGACCACCGTGCCAGGCGTGCCGTTGAAGATGGCATAGGCCAGGCCCGCGCCCAGGTCCACGTCGCCCAGCGTCAGCACGCTGCCGACGCCGGCGCCGGCCGCCGTGATGCCGGCGCCCAGGCCCGTGATCGACATGCCCGAGATCGACACGCTCACCAGGTTCACGTTGTTCGTGATCCCGATCGCGGTCGGCGAGCCGGCGATCGAGCCGCCCGAGACGGTCACGTTCGTGAGCGAGGCCGGGTAGGTGTAGTAGACGTTGGTCGACGGGGTGACGTCGTTGCGCGCGGCGATGACGAGCGCCTTGCCGTCGCTCGGACGATTGACGCCGTTGCCGCTGAACGTGCAGCCCGTCACCGAGATGCCCGAGTAGGCCGCGAACTTCAGGTTGAACTCGAGGCCCGAGGACGGTCCGCCGGCGTTGGTGCCGACCGGGCCGTTGTCGTTGAACTGCACGTTGGTGAAGGACGCCGACGCGAGCTTCTCGAAGTACATGCCCTTGCGCACGTTGTTCGAGATGACCGTGCCAGACACCGAGACGTTCTTCAGGCTCGGGCCGTTGTCGAAGGCCGGCGGGTTGCTGGTCGGGATCTCGGCACTGGACGAGATGCCGTACAGGCAGCCGGTGATCGTGCCGCCGGTGACGACCAGGCCGTCCACCGAGCCGCGGTGCTGCACCTGGATGCCGTTGCCGCAGCCACTGATGGTGCAGTCGGTCACCGCGATGTCCTTGGCGGACATGTCGTTGTCCACCCAGATCGCCATCTGGTGCAGCGAGAGCAGGACGTGGTCCAGCGTGAGGTTGTTCACCACCGCGTTGGAGCCGCCGCTCTGGACGTAGACGCCACGCACGCGGCTGGCGCCGACCATGCCCTCGACCTGGAGGTCCTTCAGGGTCACGCCGTCACCGGTCACGGTGACCATGTTCAGGTACTGGCCGTCGCCGGGCGTGGAGGCGCCGGGACGCAGGCGGGTGCCGTTGTTCATGCCGGCGCCCTGCAGCGTCACGCCCTTGCTCACGGTGACCGGGCCGTCGTAGTCGCCGGCGGCCAGGTTCACCACGTCGCCGTCGGCGGCGAAGTCGATGGCGGCCTGGATTCCCTGGAAGTGGCCGACGGTCGAGCCGCCGCGCGCCACCGAGACCGGGGCGCCCGCGACCGGGCCGTCGAACAGGTTCACGTACTGGTTGGCCTCGGCCACCTGGGTCGAGGTCATGCCCGTCAGGTCCAGCGAGACGGTCGCCGAAGACGCCACGCGCGACATGAGCGCGCCGACGTTGGTGACGTCCGCGTTCACCGAGAACGCGCCGGTGATGCCGTTCGCCTTGATGCGCGAGGCGTTCTGGCCAAGCACGACCAGGCGGGCCGGGTCCATCCCGCCGGCGTTCACCAGCGCATCGGTCGCCTTGCCGAGCAGGCGGCCGAGCTCGTCGGCCGACAGCTGGCCGTCGACCGAGAGGTTGGAGATGCCGGAGACCTTCGCGCTGTTGGTCTCGGTCGCCAGGAACTGCAGGCGGTCGAGCCCCATGTCGGCCGCGTCGACGGCGACGGTGCCGTCGGCCACGCGCAGGAACAGGTTGCCGAGCACGGCCACGGTCTGGTCCTTGCCGATCGACAGGTTGGTGATCGAGTCGACCTTGGCGATCGCCGTCGACAGGGCCGCCAGCTGCTCCTTGGACATGCCGGTCGCGTCGGCGTTGACCGTCTCGTTGGACGTGGTCTTGCCGAACAGGATGGCCATGTTCGCCTCGCCGACGCCGCTCGTGAGGAGCATGGTGCCGGTGATGCCGTTGGCGGCGACGTGCGCGTCACCGGCGACGATGGCGTTGAGGCGAGCGGCGTCCATGTCCGTCGCGACCACGGTCGCGGTGGCGTCGGACTGGCCCATCTTGCCGAAGATGTTCTGCATCTGGGCGACGCTGACGCCCGCGGTGAGGCGGGGCTTGGTCACGCTGTCGACGATCAGGTCGCGGGCCACCACGATGGCGAGCTTGGTCTCGTCCATGCCGGTGGCGTCCACGTTGACCGTGGAGGTGCTGGAGCACAGGCCCAGGAACGCGTCGAGCGCGTCCAGGCCGTTGGTCACCAGCGCGGTGCCCACGACGCCGTTGTCGGTCGCGCCGTTGATGCCCGCCTTGCGGACCTTGATCGGCAGGCCCATGACGGCGTTGAGCTTCGCGTCCGACATGCCCGTGGCGTCGACGACGGCCTCGAACATGTTCGAGATCCCAAGCAGATGCCCGATCTCGAGGTCGCTCTCTGCGTTCGTCAGGAACAGCGACGCGACGGCGTCGACGCGCGCGCGGTTGACGGCCAGCACCGCCAGGTCGGCGTGCTGCATGCCGGCGGCGTTCACGTTGACCGTGGCGGCGGCCGCCACCTTGGTCAGCAGGTCCTGCCACCCGGCGGGGCCGGCGGTCGAGATCGCGATCGAGCCGGTCACGCCGTCGGCGGCCAGCTTGGCGTAGTTGGTGCCGAGCACCGCCAGCTGGTCGCCGTCCATGCCGGTCGCCAGCGCGGTGATCACCGCCTCCGCGGCGCACTTGCCCAGGATGATCGTCAGGTTCGCGGCCGGGACGTCCTTGTCGAGCGCGACGGCGCCCTGGATGCCGCCCGCGACGATGCGGCCGGCGTTCAGCGCAAGGACGTTGAGGTACGCGGCGCTCATGCCGGTGGCGTCCGCCGTCGTGTCGGTGGTGCGCGCCATCAGGCTCGTGAGCTGCGGCAGCGGCAGCGAGCTGCTGAACTGCACGCCGCTGACCGAGTCGACGACCGTCTCGCGGCTCACGATGATCGACAGCTTGCTGCCGTCCATGCCCGAGGCGTCGACCGCGACGTTGGCGGCCTCGATGCACTTCGCGAGGAAGGCGTCCAGGTTCGCCAGGCCGTTGCCGATCGCGACGGTGCCGCTGATGCCGCCCTGCTTGACCTTGGCGATCGCGGTGGCGACGGCGTTCAACTGGTCGGCCAGCATGCCGTTGCCGATCACCGAAATGCTCTCGGCCGGGGCGGCGCCGGTCAGCGCGTTGATCTGGGCGACGCTGTTGCCGCTGGTGATGGCGACGTTGATGACGCTCTCGACGCGGGTGGCGTTGGCGGCGATGACGTTGAGGTCCGACGCACCCATGCCGTCGGCATCGATGTTCAGGCTCGCCGAGGCGTTCACCTTCGGCAGCAGGGCCTGCCAGTTGGTGATCGACGCCGACACGACGAATCCGAAGGTGCCGGTCACGCCGTCGTTCTTCAGCTTGGCTGCGCCGGTGGCCAGCGCCTGGACCTGCGTCGCGGTCATGTTCGTCACGTTGGCCGACACCGTGTTCGGCGCGGCCTGCGCCAGCGCGGTCGTGATGTTCTCGGCGCTGGTGCCGCTGGTGATGCCCAGCAGGATGACCTCGGTGGCCAGGGCGCCCGGGAAGGCCGAGGCGAACTCGGCGTGCAGCGCCTCCAGCGAACCGCGGTTCGCGTTCAGGCCCTGCAGGATGTCCTCCTGCGCGGCCGACATCGTCAGCTGGCCCATGTTGACGCAGTCGGCCAGGAGCTCGGCGCCGGAGACGCCGACGTTGGCAAGCACCGGGACACGCGGCGTCACGCCGATGCTGGTGTCGTTGAGCGCCTTCAGCGTGTTGCCGGCCACCTTGTAGCGGCCGTCGGCATTCAGAAGGTCACCGACCGTCAGCGCGGGCGACGAGAGCGCCGCCGACTCCGCCGTGCGGAAGCTGACCAGCAGGCCAAGCAGGCTGCCGGCCTCGTTCTCCGCCGCGTACGGACGGTTCGACCGCAGGTCGCCCAGCGTCGTCGCCTTCAGGCCAGGCGCCATGCCGTCGTAGCTCGAGTGCGACTGGCCCGCGATGTCCATCGCCGCCAGGATGCCGGCCTCGTCGGTCACGTTCCCGTTGTTCAGCGCGGCAAGCTGGCCGCTGACGTTCAGCGCGCCGTTGGACAGGCGGACGGCGTTGAACGCCACCAGCTCGGCCGACGACATGGTGCCGACCGCCACGTTGCGCGTGCAGCCGTCGTTGTTCGACGCCGCCAGCAGGCTGCCGATCACCGACTGCGAGGCGCCGAAGTCGCCCGTGCCGATGTTCAGCGTGCCGATCACGGTCACGCCCGAGGGCAGCGCTTCCGTCAGGCCGATGTCGGCCGAGCCGTCGACCTGGATCTTGTTGCCCGAGACCGCCAGCGCGGCCGAGTCGTCGTTCAGGGCGTTCCGGCCCTTCAGAGCCACGCCGTTCGCGTCCAGGATCTCGACCTTGCCCAGGATGTTCGTGGTCACGGGCGTGCTGAACGTCGGCGACACCAGGCCACCGAGCAGCGCCGACAGGTCGCCCTGGCGCACCAGGAACTTCAGCGCCAGGTTGTCGGCGCGCGTCGTCGCCACCATGCGGTTGAACGACGCGGGGACCGACACGTTGGCCTCGGCCAGGTAGCCGAAGTCGCCGTCCGCGCCGCAGCTCACGGTCATGCCGCTGGCGTAGGGCTGCACCGCGATGCTCGCGATCCCCAGCGTCCCCGAGAAGGACACGCCGAGCGGGGTGTGATCCGCGGTGGCGGCCGCAGGGCCACCCTCGCTGCTCGGACGCCACGGGTACACCGAGACGTCGCCCCACGCCGCGTTCGCGACGCTGATGTTGCTGATCGCCAGGTTGCGCGTGCCGCCGGAGATGGCCAGGCCCGCACCGGCCGAGACGCCGTCGACGACGACCTCCGAGACCGTGCCGCCCACGACCGTGTTCAGGTCGAGCGCCGTGCGGCCGACGTTGTGGACGCGAACGTTGCTGATCACGAGGTCCGCGCCCAGCGAGTTCGGGTCCGCCTGCGGGCCGCTGCCCGCG
>JBIKJV010000322.1:0-2885 GCA_044360755.1 Phycisphaerales bacterium | reverse complement strand
GAGAGGCGGCGGGGAGGATGACGCGGATGGGTTTCATGAAGAATTGGGGGGGAAATGGTTCAGGTTGCGCACGGATCGTACCGGAGGGCGGGCGCGGCGCAATCACGGGAATGCGTTGCCGCATGGCAGCCGAGGTTCCACCAGTTGGAAGCAGCAGCAGAATCAGGAACGGTCAGGAAAGGGAGGCGAGCAGGTGGCGGAGTTCTGCGTCGGCTGATTCCGAGGCATCGAGGGTGGCTTCCAGTTCCCGGCGCAGTTCGCTGCGGAAGCGCAGACGCCAGCGGTGCACCGCCACTTTGACGGCGGCTTCGGACATGCCCAGTTCTGCGGCGGCGGCCGACTGGGGTTTGCTGGCTTCGCCGCTCAGCCAGTCGCGCAGCACGGCGAACTGGGCCGTTTTTCCTTCGCGGGCGGCGTGGGCGTCGAGCGACTGCAGGGTGCGGGCGATCAGGGCGAGGGCCCATTGGCGATCGAAGGCGGCATCGGGTGGCAGGCAGCGGTCTTCGAGGTTGTGGGCGGCGTCGAGCGGTTCGGGTGTTTGGCCGCCGCCGCGTTTCTGGGCGCGTTCCTTTTCGCGGACGCGGCTCAGGAAGTGCTTCACGGCCCCGAGCAGGAAGGTGCGGAATTTTCCGCGTTCCGGATCGGCTCCGGCGACCCCGCGGTGGCCGAGGATTTCCGCGAAGAAATCCTGGGTGAGATCGTCGGCCCGGCCGTTGTCGCGGCACCATGTCCGGATGAAGGCGCGCACGGGTTCGTAGCTGGCGGCGCAGAGTTCGGCGAGTGCATCCCTTGCTTCCGTCGACTTCCCGCTGGCGCGCTTCACGAGGGTCCAGCGGGTGGCGGCGAAGGCCTTCGGATCGTCCGCCTTCATGCGGCCACGAGGAGGAGAATCATGAGCCCGCAACCGCTGGCGATGGCGCTGAGCAGGCCCGCCTGTTCCCGTCGCGACAGGATGCCGCAGACAAGGCCGCCGAGCAGACAGACGGCAGGAAAGATGATTTCCAGGACCTCGCGCATTCTTGTCGGCAGCAGCAGGAGACCGACCATGCCGAAGATGCTGAGGGCCACGGACACGCTTGCCAGCGGAGACATCGGTTCGCGCCGCCGCCATGGGGTTGCCCAGCGGTACACATGCTGCAGCAGCAGACCGGAAGCGCCCAGTCCCATGAGCAAGCCGATCATGCCCCAGCGCGCTGTGTTGGCGCCCGGTTTATGCAGTTCCTGCCCGAGCAGTTCCACGATCACTTGGCAGAATCCGCAGATGAGGAGCGACGGCAGCAGGCCCGCCGCGAGAGCAGCCGGCAGGGCTCCGGCCAGCCGACCGCCAGCCCGCCGGATGTCGCCCAGTGCCGACATTCCGAACACCATGCCTGCCAGCAGCAGGACGGGCGTCAGCAGCATGAGGGACATCCCCCAAAGCACAAAATATCTTTCAGCATGTTCATTGGCAGCAGCCATGATTCATTTCGGGTTGATGGTTTCAAACTGGAGCTGTGGTGCGGGTGCTCCCTGGGCCTCTGCCGTGACAGCCTCGACGGCGCTGCTTGGCCGCATGTTGACGCTCGTGGGCCGCATCAGGAACAAGCCGCCCAGCAGCATGAGGATTCCCGTGATCGTGCAGAGCAATCCCGCGATGGCCTTCCGCGAGATCCGCACGGGATCGGGTACCGGGACCGCTGGGTCTTGAGGATCGCTTTCCGATCCCGAGCCGATCGGAGCCTCGGCAGGCGGCACTGGTGGGGGTGTGGATTTGACCGCTTCGACTTCGGTTTTCATGTCGCTGGCGCTCTGGTAGCGGCGTTCGCGCTGCTTCTCGAGGGTCCGGAAGACCACGGGGTCGAGCCGGGCATCGACGCCCTCAGTTTCCGACGGGGCGGGGAATCGGCCGAGCGGCAATCCACCGGTGAGCATTTCATAGAAGACCACGCCGAGCGAGTAGATGTCTGCGCGGTGATCCACATCCTGCGGTCGTTCGATCTGTTCCGGAGCCATGTAGACGGGTGTGCCGAGGGAAACTCCGCTTTGCGTGAGACTGCTGATTCCCCCTGCTCCGGCGCTGAACCGTGCCACCCCGAAGTCCGCGATCTTCACCCGTCCCGTGGCGTCGAGCAGAATGTTCTCCGGCTTGATGTCGCGGTGGAGCACTCCACGTCCATGCGCATAGCAGAGGGCCGCGCAGACTTCCGGAATGATGCGCAGCGCCTCGGTGGAAGACAATCCACCGCTGGCCATGACCTGGCGCAGATTGACGCCGTCCACGTATTCCATGAGGAGCCAGCAGAAGCCTGCCACTTCCCCGAAATCATAGACGCTGACGATATTGGGATGCTGGAGGCGTGCGAGGGCCTGTCCTTCCCGGGTGAACCGCTCCACGAAGGCGGGATCCGAGGCGAGGCCGGGGGCCATGATCTTGAGAGCGGCCAGCCGATCCAGTCCGCGCTGCCGGACGCGGTAGACCCAGCCCATGCCGCCGCTGCCGATCAATTCGAGAATGGCGAACTGCGGCAGCAATCTGCTCAGTTCCTGTTCATCCGGTGGCGTTCCGGCGCGGTTGGGTGACGGATCCGATGGCATGGCCTGGCGCAGCAGGCAGGCGGGGCAAAGACCGCCGGGGGCGTCGGCGGGGATGGCCTTGTGGCACTGGGTACATGGTTCGGTCGATTTCATGGCTCTCTCTTCCGTACCTGACGGATCCGTCTCCCCAGGTTACGGCTGAATCGACGATTTTCCGGCTTTCTGCAAACTGGCATGCGCCGCCCAGCCGGTGGGCGTCCTCGGAATTGCGGAAAAAACCTGCGCAGTGGGCATCGGCCCTCCGTTGCACGGGCAGCCTGTCCTTTTTTCCGGCGGGTTCTGAATTCCCATGCATGCTTCCATCCGCGCTA
>JBIKJV010000108.1:0-9519 GCA_044360755.1 Phycisphaerales bacterium | reverse complement strand
GACGCCCCCGCGGCCCGGTGACGGGCGGCGGGGGCGTTGGGCTGGCCTGTGGAAGGCCTCTTTCAGGGCGACCGACGGGGCTCGAACCCGCGACACCCGGGACCACAACCCGGTGCTCTGCCAACTGAGCTACGGTCGCCACGTTGGGAGGGGGGATGGTAGCCCGGGGCCCGGGGTGGGTCAATGCACCTTTCCCGGCCGGGGAGTGGGGGAGCGCGGTATCCTTGTTCCTTCGCCCTGCGGTCCCCGCTGGGCCCCCGGAGAACACCCCATGACCACCGCCACGATGTCCACCCCCCGCGCCGCCCACGACTTCGGCACCGCCGCCGTCCACGCCAACCTTGCCGCCGCCCGGCTGGTCGAGCTGGCGATCGAGCGCGGCGAGGGCATCCTGGCCGCCAATGGCGCCCTGAACTGCCTGACGGGCGCCCGCACCGGCCGCAGCCCCGACGACAAGTACCTCGAGGACACCCCGGCCATCCACGACCGCATCGCCTGGGGCAAGGTCAACCAGCCCGTCACCCCGGCCCACTTCGAGAAGCTCTACGCCCGCGTCATGGAGTACATGCGCGGCAAGAAGGACCTCTTCCGCTTCGACGGTTACGCGGGCGGCGACCCGGCCTACCGCCTGAAGGTCTCGGTCTTCACCGAGGAGGCCTGGCACAGCCTGTTCGCCAAGACGCTGTTCATCAACGCCGCGTCGTCCGAGCTGGCCGGCTTCAAGAGCGACTGGACCGTCATCGACGCATCGCGCCTGGAGCTGGAGGACCCCGCGGCCTACGGCGTGAAGAACAAGCTCTGCATCATGCAGAGCCTGGAGCGCAAGGTCGTCCTGATCGTCGGCACGCGCTACGCGGGCGAGATCAAGAAGTCGATCTTCTACGCGATGAACTTCGACCTGCCCGAGCGCGAGGTGTTCCCGATGCACTGCTCGGCGAACGTGGCCAAGAACGACGACTCGAACGTCGCCGTGTTCTTCGGCCTCTCGGGCACCGGCAAGACCACGCTCTCGGCCGACCCGCAGCGCCGCCTGATCGGCGACGACGAGCACGGCTGGTCCGCCAACGGCGTCTTCAACATCGAGGGCGGCTGCTACGCCAAGTGCATCAACCTGTCCAAGGAGGGCGAGCCGCAGATCTGGAACGCGATCCGTTTCGGCAGCGTGCTGGAGAACGTCGTGGTCGACAAGGCCACGCGCGTGCCCAACTACGACACGTCCGAGCTGACGGAGAACACGCGCGTCACGTACCCGCTGGACTTCGTGCCCGACTGCGTGCAGCCCCCGATCGGCAAGCACCCGAAGAACGTGATCTTCCTGTCGGCCGACGCGTTCGGCGTGCTGCCGCCGGTGGCCAAGCTGACGCCCGAGCAGGCGCAGTACTACTTCGTCAACGGCTACACCTCGAAGCTGGCCGGCACCGAGGCCGGCGTCAAGGAGCCGACCCCGAACTTCAGCGCCTGCTTCGGCGGCCCCTTCATGCCGCGCCCGCCCATGGTCTACGCCGGGATGCTGGCAAAGAAGATCAGCGAACACAAGAGCTCCGTGTGGCTGGTGAACACGGGCTGGACCGGCGGCCCGTACGGCGTCGGCAGCCGCTTCAAGCTGTCGTACACGCGCGCCATCCTGGCGGCGATCCTGGACGGCTCGCTGGCCAACGCGAAGTTCGTCGAGCACCCGGTCTTCGGCCTGCACATGCCCGTCGCGGTGCCGGGCGTGCCCGCCGAGATGCTGGACCCGCGCAACACGTGGGCCGACAAGGCCGCGTACGACGCGAAGGCCAAGGACCTGGCGAAGCGCTTCCGTGACAACGACGCCAAGTACGCGCTGAGCGACGCGGTCCGCAACGCCGGCCCGCGCGCCTGACCCCGGTCCCGTGAGCACCCCATGACGCCTGCCGCACCCGCCGCGACCCGCCCGGACGTGACCTTCGACGACATCGTCGAGGCACGGAAGCGGATCGCCGGCGGCGTCTTCGTGACGCCGTGCACCGCCAGCCCCGCGCTGAGCGCGCTGACGGGCGCGGACGTCCACTGCAAGCTGGAGTACGAGCAGGCCACCGGCAGCTTCAAGGAGCGCGGCGCCTGCAACGCGCTGCTGCAGTTGCCGGTCGAGGCCCGCCGCCGCGGCGTGATCGCCGCCAGCGCCGGCAACCACGCGCTGGCGCTGGCGTACCACGGCCGTCGGCTGGGCATCCCGGTCACGGTGGTGATGCCGACCTTCGCGCCGCTGGTGAAGCAGCGCCGCTGCGCCGAGATGGGCGCCCGCGTCCTGAATTCCGGCAGCAACATCGCCGAGGCGCGGGTCCACGCGGACACGCTGGTCGAGGCGGAAGGCCTCACCTACGTCAACGGCTTCAACGACGCCGCGATCATCGCGGGTGCCGGCACCATCGGCCTGGAGATGATGGAGGAAGTCGCCGGCCTGGACGCGATCGTCGCGCCGATCGGCGGCGGCGGCCTGATCGCGGGCGTCGCGGTGGCGGCCAAGCACCTGAACCCGCGCATCCGCATCGTGGGCGTCGAGCCGGTGCGCTGCGCCAGCTGGAGCGCCGCGGTGGCGGCCGGTCACCCGGTCCGCGTGCAGAGCAGCGCCACGCTCGCGGACGGCCTGGCCGTGCCCGAGGTCGGCGCGCGCGCCTTCGCGCTGGGGCGTGACCTGGTGGACGAGGTCGTGCAGGTGGACGAGGACGCGATCGCGCTGGCGATCCTGCGCCTGGCGGAGCTCGAGAAGGGCGTCGTCGAGGGCGCGGGCGCCGCGCCGCTGGCCGCGTTCCTGGCGGGCAGGCTCGGTTCGCTCGCGCGCATGCGCGTGGGACTGGTGCTCTGCGGCGGCAACATCGACCCGCTGGTCCTGAGCCGCGTGATCGAGCACGGCTTGGCGGTCGACGGCCGCCTGGTCAAGTTCTCGGCGGTCATCAGCGACCGCCCCGGTGGCCTGGCCGATCTGGCCGGCACGCTGGCACGGTGCGGCGCCAGCGTCCAGGAAGTGGTCCACGAGCGCCGCTTCGGCGGTGCCGACGTCTCGACGGTGATGGTCAGTTGCGTGGCCGAGGTCCGCGACCGCACCCACGCCGAAGAGCTGTTCCGGGCCCTGGGCGAGCGGGGGATCCGCATCCTCGCGCGGTCCGACGCGCCGGGGCAGGGCGTCCCGCGCTGATCGCGCGTTTTTTCGCGTTCGTGGCTTCAGTCGGCCCCGGGGATGGCCGATCCCGGTGGCGGCCGCGGTCCCGCAGGTGCGGGCAGCGGCCGAGGAGTCATCCCATGAACACCAATCCGTTCGGCATCGAGAAGGACGCACTCACCACCGGCGAAGTTGCCCGCATCTGCAACGTCGCGGCGCGCACCGTCAGCAAGTGGGTGGATTCCGGCCGCCTCGAGGGCTACCGCATCCCTGGTTCCAAGGACCGCCGCATCCACGTGGCCGCGCTGGAGCAGTTCATGCGCGCGCACGGCATCCCGTTCCGCGGGCTGTCGGCTTCCACGGCGCGCACGCGCATCCTGGTGGTCGACGCCGACCGCACCGCGGCCACGACGCTGAAGGAAGTGCTCGAGGGCATGGGGACCTGCGAAGTCACCACCTCGCACGACGTGCTCTCGGCCGGCTTCGAGTGCGGGCGCGTGACGCCCGACGTGATCATCTTCGACACCTCGGCCGGCGACGCCGCGTGGTTCACCACGAACGTCCGCAGCCGCCCCGGCTTCGCGCGCGTTCGCGTGGTCACCAGCGGCAGCACCATCCCCGATGACGAGCGGCCGCTCCTGCGCGCCGGCTGCGCGGGCGTGCTGCACAAGCCGTACTCGGTCCGCGCGCTGGTCGAGGCGCTTGGCCTGCACGCCGGTTCGGCCACGCCGCGCCCGGCCACCTGCGCGGCCTGACCGCAACACCTAGACTGTGCGGTCCATGCGGATCGCGCTCGTCCAGTTCGATGCCACGGTCGGCGACGTCACCGGCAACGCCGGGCGCATCGCCGAGCGTGCGGCCGACGCGCTGCGCGCCGGCGCCGACCTGGCTGTCTTCCCGGAACTCTCGTTGTGCGGCTACCCGCCGCGCGACCTCCTCCAGCGCGAGGGGCTCGCGGCGGGCTGTCGTTCCGCGGCCGAGGGCATTGCCGCCTCGCTGGCGGCCGCGGGCCTTGGCGGCCGCGCGGTGCTGGTCGGCCTGCCACGCGGGGTCGAGGGGCGCGCGCGCCCGCTGGCGAACGCCGTGGCGCTGCTTCGCGGCGGCTGCATCGAGGCGTGGTACGAGAAGCGCCTGCTGCCCGACTACGACGTCTTCGACGAGGAGCGCCACTTCGCGGCGGGGCACGGGCCGATGGTCTTCGCCTGCGCGGGACGCCGCGTGGGCGTGCTGCTCTGCGAGGACCTGTGGCGCGCGCGGGACGTCGCGGTGGCCGGCGTGTCGTATCCGGTGGACCCCGTCGCCGACGCGGTGCGCGCGGGCGCCGACGTCCTGGTCGTGCCCAGCGCCAGCCCGTTCGTCCGCGGCAAGCATGCGCGGCACGCGGCGATCGTCGCCTCCGCGGCGGCGCGCGCCGGGATGCCGGTCTGCGCGCTGAACGCCAGCGGTGCCAACGACGACCTGGTCTTCGACGGCGACGCGCGCGTCGTGCAGCCGGATGGGCGCGCAGCCTGCGCCGACCGCTGGGGCAGGGGCATGCTGCTGGCCGCGGTTGACGGATCGGGCCCGGGCTGGGATGCCCCAGCCCCGGCCGCGGACCCGACGCGCGAGACGTTCGATGCGCTGGTCGAGGCGATCCGCGGGTACTTCGCGAAGTCCGGTGCGACGCAGGCGATCCTGGGGCTCTCGGGCGGCATCGACAGCGCGCTGGTCGGCGCGCTGGCGGCCGCGGCGCTCGGCGGCGGCAACGTGCTGGGGATCCTGATGCCCAGCAAGTGGTCGAGCGCAGGGTCGCTCGACGACGCCAACGACCTGGCGCGCCGCTGCGGTCTGCGCACGTTGGTGCTTCCGATCGAGCCCGCCCACGCGGCGCTTGCCGCGCACCTGGATGCCTCGTTGCGCGCCGCGGGCCAGGTGCCGTTCGCCGGCCTGGCCGACGAGAACCTGCAGTCGCGCCTGCGCGGGCTCCAGGTAATGGCCGTTTCGAACGCGCAGGGCGGCCTCGTGCTCTCCACCGGCAACAAGAGCGAGTTGGCGGTCGGCTACGCGACGCTCTACGGCGACATGTGCGGCGCGCTGGCGCCGCTGGGCGACCTGCTGAAGACCGACGTGTGGGCGCTGGCCCGCTGGATGAACGCCAACCACGCGTCGATCGGGTTCGCGCAGCCGCCCATCCCCGAGGCCAGCATCACCAAGGTGCCGAGCGCGGAACTGCGGCCCGACCAGACCGACCAGGACACGCTGCCGCCCTACGAGGTGCTTGACCGCATCGTGCGCGGCTGGGTCGAGGACGAGCAGGACGTCGAGACGATCGCGCGTGCGCACGGGCTGGATGCCGCGCTGGTCGCGCGCTGGACGCGGGCGATCGAGCTGGCCGAGTACAAGCGCAGGCAGGCGCCGATCGTCCCCAAGCTCAGCGCGCGGGCGTTCGGCCCGGGGCGCCGGATGCCGGTGGCGGCGCGGCTCCGCCTGCCCTGACGATCCCGCGGAACGCCGAGGGGACTTCCGCGCCCGGCATCGGCACGCCGGGTCCGGCCTTCACCTGCAGGATGCGGTCGTCCTCGATGCACAGGGCCGTCAGGCTGCCGCCGTACGCGCACCCCGTGTCCAGGTTGGCGAAGTACAGCGACCCGTCGGCGCGGCGCAGCAGGACGGGGTCGCGCACCGGACGGTGCCCGACCACGATCAGGCCCTCGCGCCCGTCGTAGCGCTCCCACCAGTTGGGCTCGCCCTCGAGGGCCTTGACGTGGATCTTGACGTCGTCCGGCGTACGGTCGATGCCCAGCTCGGGGTCGATGCCCGCGTGGACCACCGTCCAGCGGCCGCGCAGGTCGCGGATCTCGACGCGGTCGCAGGCCTCGGTCAGGATCGCGGTGGCCTCGCGCAGGTGGCCGGCGCGCTGCAGCAGCTCGATCGCGACGCGCTCGGTGCGGGGCAGGAGGTCGAGGCTGGCGCCTGCCTGCACGCGGACGATCGCGCCCAGGAGGCGCAGGTCGTGGTTGCCGCAGACAACGTCGACGCGCTGGCCCGCGGCGCGTCGGTCGCGGATCACGCGCACCACGCGGCCGGGCTCCGGGCCCTTCGTGAAGAGGTCCCCCAGCAGGACGATCCGTGCGCCGGGATTCCAGCGGTCGACCAGCGCCAGCAGGCGTTCCAGCTCACCGCCGCAGCCGTGGACATCGCCCACCGCCACGGTGCTGCCGTGGCGGGGCGTGCGGGGGCCTTCCTGGCCTTCGGTGACCGCTACCATTGGCCGCAGTGTCGCATGCCGCGGCGCGCCGCTCAAGCCCGGCGTGCGCGCACCTTGCCGGATTCCTTGACCATGCCCATCCGCGTCCTGCCGCGCCAGCTCGTCGACCAGATCGCCGCCGGCGAGGTGGTCGAACGCCCCGCCAGCGCGGTGAAGGAACTGGTGGAGAACGCCCTCGATGCCGGCGCCACGCGCATCGAGGTCCTGGTGGAGGGCGGAGGCGCGGACCGGATCGTGGTGGCCGACGACGGCGGCGGCATCCCGCCCGAGGAACTGCCGCTGGCGGTCGCCAGCCACGCCACCAGCAAGATCGCCAGCAGCGACGACCTGGCATCGATCGCGACCATGGGCTTCCGCGGCGAGGCGCTCGCCTCGATCGCGTCGGTCAGCCGCCTGGCGATCACCAGCCGGCGGCGGGGGAGCGACGCGGCCGCGCGCATCGAGGTCGAGGGCGGCGAGTCCGGCGAGGTCCGCCCCGCGGGCGGGCCGCTCGGCACCAGCGTCGAAGTGCGCCAGCTGTTCTTCAACGTGCCCGCGCGCCGCAAGTTCCTGCGCACCGCGGCGGTCGAGCTGGGGCGCGTGCAGGACGTCCTGGAGTCGATCGCGATCTGCCGGCCCGGTGTCGCGTTCCGCCTGGTGGCCGACGGGCGCACGCGCCTGGACCTGGCCGCGACCGACGACCCCGCGGTCCGCGTCCGCGCCGTGCTGGGCGACGAACTGGCCGATGACCCGCTTTCGATCGCCGCCGAGGCCGAGGCCGCGGAGCACGGGCCCGTGACCGTCTGGGGCCTGGCCGCGCGCCCCTCGGCCGCGCGCGCCACGGCTCGCGCGCTGCGCTTCGCGCTCAACGGCCGCGCGGTGCTCGACCGCACGCTGGTGCACGCCGTGAAGGAGGCCTACCGCGGCCTGATCGACCCGGGCCGCACGCCCGTCGCGTTCGTCGCGATCGAGATGGACCCCGCGCTGGTCGACGTCAACGTGCACCCCGCGAAGACCGAGGTCCGCTTCCGCCAGCCCAGCTTCGTGCACCAGCTGGTGATGCGCGCGGTGCGCGACGCGCTGCGCGGGGCCGACCTGGTGCCGGCGTTCCAGCTGGGCGGCCACGCGACGGGCGCCACGCACGCCCCGGCATGGACGGCGCCCCGCACCGGCGAGTCCGGCACGCGGCCCGCGTTCGTGCCCGGCACCCCGCCCACTGCAGTCTTCGAGCGCTTTGCCGCCCAAGCAGCCGAGGCCGCGCGTACGCCCTCGCCGCCCGTGGTCGAGGTGGCGCCTGCCGCCGCTGCGCCGGCCCATGAGCCCGCACTGCACGCGAACCGAACCGCGCGCCGCGTGATGCAGGTGCACGGCAGCTACCTGGTGGTCGAGGACCGCGACGGCATCCTGGTGGTCGACCAGCACGCACTGCACGAGCGCGCGATGTTCGAGGAACTGAAGGCGCGCATCGCCGCACAGCCGCTCGAGTCGCAGCGCATGCTCGTGCCCGCCGTGCTGCAGGTGGACCCGCGCGCCGCCGAGGCCGTCGAGGCGGCCGGCGCGCTGCTCGCGCGCATCGGGATCGACGCGTCCGCGGCCGGCCCGCGCGCGGTGGCGGTGCACGGCTACCCGACGTTCCTGCTCGGCCGCGGCGTGCAGCCCGAGGAGTTCGTCCCCGCGCTCCTGGAGCGCCTGGTCGACGAAGGCGGCGCGGACGTCGAGGCCGCGCTGCACGAGGTGCTCGACATGATGGCGTGCAAGGCCGCCGTGAAGGCCGGCGACCGCCTGACGCCCGTCGAGATCGAGGCGCTCCTGGACCTGCGCGAGCGCATCGAGCGCGGCGCGGCGTGCCCGCACGGCCGGCCCACCTCGCTCCGCATCAGCATGCGCGATCTCGAGCGCAGCTTCGGGCGCACCTGATGCCGCACCGCCGGACCAGCGTGCAGCAGTGGGCGGACGCCGCACGCGGGGCGCGGTCGTTCGCCGCCGAGGGCGCGTGGGGCCGGCTCGAGGGCGTCGTCGTGGCGCCGCGGCCCGGTACACGAGGGTTCTTCGGGCGCGCGCGGGCGGCGGCCGACCCGGTCGTCGCGCTGGTGCTGCCGCAGGCGCCCGGGATCGAGCAGGCGGACGAGTGCACCCCCGTGGACGACGCGCTGGCGCTGGCGCTGCTCGCGGGCGGGGCACACGTGGCGCGTGTCACGCTGCTGGAGCTGAACGAGGCTCCCGACCGCGACCCCCTGGCGTGGATCGACGCCTGCGCGGATGCGCTGCAGGCTGCGTCCGGCATGGTGCCGCGTGCCCGTCCGGCCGTGGGTGCCAGCTGGCTGGCGGGCGGCGCGGCCGCGGTGCTGGCCTCGCGGCGCGACGATCTGGCGTTCCTGGTGCTGGCGGGTGCGCCCGTCCCCGAGATCATGAGCCGCCGCACTTCGGAGAACGAGGACGACCCGATGTGGGCCGAGTCGCCCTCGCTGCGGCTGGTCGACGGGCTGTCGGTGCTGGCGCCGCTGGAATCGATCACCGTCGAGACGCGGCCGCTGCTGGTGGTGCAAGGGGCGGCGGATGCGACGTTCGGTGCGGCGCACCTGGAGGGCTGGCGCGCCGCGCTGCTGGCGACGGGCCGCCAGGCCGATGCTTCGGAAGTGGCGTTCGCCGACGGGTTCTTCCGCTCGGTGGGTGTCGACGGTGGCGTCGAGGCGGGTGACGAGGCCGCGATCTCGCTCCTGCGGCAGGCCGTCGCCGACTGGGTGGGGCGCCTGCTCAGCTCCTCGCCGACTCGTCACGCGCGGTGATGAGCTGCGTGAACACCGTCTGCCCGGTGCGCAGCATGCACTTGACGTAGGGGGCGCAGAGCCCGCAGCTGGTGCCGCAGCCGAACTTCTTCTGCAGCTCGCGGAACGATGCCTCGCCGCTGGCGGTCGCGTGGCGCCGCAGTTCCTCGAAGCTCACGTCATGGCACACGCAGCGGTCGATGCGCATCGTCAGCGTCCTTCGTATGCAGAGTCGTCGTCCGAGAGGAATCCGTTCGACGGGAAGTCCATCACGGCGCCGGCCAGCGCGTCGGTGGTGTGCACGCCGCGCCGCGGGTGGTCGCATACCGCCACGTGCCCATCCAGGCAGACGAAGCAGGTGCACCCGCCGACATGCCGGAAAGCCTGAGCGCCCGCGGTGACCATGG
>JBIKJV010000328.1:0-2904 GCA_044360755.1 Phycisphaerales bacterium | reverse complement strand
GCAGGCCGAAGGTCGGGACCGAGAACGTGGGATTGGACGGCGGCAGAAGCGATGGGGTCAGCGCGACCGTGCCATTGGCTGCGATGCGGGTCGAAAGCCGCCGACGCTGCGGGTCCCGGTTGTTCACGTAGCCAAAGCCGCGCGGCAGATGGAGTTTCCAGCCATCGCATTGCGCTCCCGCGGTCGACAGGGTGACGGCACCGCGTTCAAAGCGCGTATGGAAGATCCGCTGCGTATCAGGGGCCGCCGGAGCCTTCACCGGAATGACCACCGCGGCATCCGTGAGCACAAGGTCGCCCGCCGCCGACATGTGCATTTCCTGATTTGTCAGGGTGAACGTATGATTCGTCCCATTGATGCGGGCATTGTTGACCGGGATCGTAATGGGCCCGCGGGCCCGGTAGCCGACGATCGACGGTCCCTGCGCCGATCCCGCGAAGTCGTTGCCAAGGGTAGTGAAGGTCGCTCCGACTGCGCCGCAGCGGAGATTGCCCGTGAGGCTCGCCAGATACCCCGAAAACGCTGTCAGACGCTGCAGTTCCAGGGTCGTTTCGTCACTGTGGCGCAGCGAAAAGGAACATCGGTGCAGCGGCACCGGATCAAGGGTCGTCCAGTCCGCCGGACGGACCGTGAAGGTGAAATTGACCACCGTTTCCGAAGGCGACCGGATGCCCCCGCTCAGCGAGAATTCCGCCACATTGGCCGTGGCCGTGACCGTCGGGTTCACGAGTGCGAGATTGGCCGACGTATTGATGTTCGTGAGAGTGACGACCGTCGGAATGGCGACGCCTGTGGTCGCGGGAATGAGGGCAGTCCAGTTATCGTAGCGCCGGATGCGGAGCGTGACCGCAAAGCGGAAACTGTCCTGCTCGGGCTGCGACCGGATGAGATTGTTCCGTTCGAGAACCGCGGATTCGATGAGCGCCATGGTGGCCGATCCCGCGGCTGGATCCTTTTCCGTGAAATGCCAGATGCGTTCCCACGAATCCTCATGTGTCGTGCCCGGCAGCCAGATGATGCCATTCGATGTGAAGATCTGGCAGCGGAGCCGGTAGCGGGTCGATGGCAGCAAGCGCTGCGCCGGCACCAGATCGACCGACACCGTCACCTCGCGGAACTGCTGGATCAGTCCAAGATTGAACGATACCGTCCGCTGCGCCGTGAACGTCGTTCCCGTGCTCCCGTCGGCCAGTATGACCGGCTGCGGCAGCCCCGTCACTTCCTCAATCAGCTGGAAACGCCATTCCGCCACCACATTCTCCGCCGCCCCCGCAGACTTCGCAAAGGTCCACACCGCGCGCGCATGCAGGGCGTCCCGGTCGTAGCCAACTCCCGCATTGGCCGCATCCGATGCAATCAGGCTCCCCGTGTATCCATCGTACTGCAGGCTATTGAACGAAGCCGTAATCGTCGCTCCCGCCGTCCCCGTGAAAATGGCAAGAAAAAGCGCCGGAATGATCCGGCCGGCAAGAACGACAACCCGTCGCAGCAGATTCATGATCCCGCAATCGTCTCAGATCCGCCGCGGAATTGACAGCAAAAAATGCGGAATGGACGCCGTGGGTCACTCAGGTTCCCGGGCAGTTCTTCCTTTGAACGTACAGGCCTGTGGGAAGATGTCTGGGATTTTGTCATTCCAAAAGGGCTGAAGGCCCGTCCCATCCGTAGGAAATGGCGCGCCCCTACAGGGCTTGGGGAGTTGTGGTTCCGTCAACCTTGGCCGTTGGCCCAGGCTGGTATGGAGCGCGCCGTTGGCGCTGAGGGCCATCGTGTTGACGCGAGAAGAATGGAGCGTGGGTTTTCCAGTCCGCGTCGTGTGTCCAGAGATGTCCGGGCGGTTGTCGGGAAATCCGTCCCATCGGTTCGGAATGGTGGGGGCGTCGGTCGTGTGCGAAAAGGTCTGGCCTTCTGTCGTTCCCCGAGGGAAACGTCCACCGTCCCGGATGAATCACGCGGACGGGAAACCGTTCTCTCCTTCGAAGCGGTCGTCTCCGCCGGTTGACACTCCCCCAGGCGGCAAATGCCTGCATCACTCCTCGGTACCACCGGCAACTTCGGAATCCCCAACGACCAGACCGGCCTGCTCGTCACGGACCTCTCCTTCGACTTCTCCAGTCAGGAAAAGCAGGTTCTCGACAAGGGAGGCGAAGTCATCGGGCTCGCCTTCTACCAGGAGAAGGTCGAGGTGAAGATTTCCGGACTCGTCAGCAAGACGTCAGCCTTCTCCGGCAAGATCAGTGCCGCCCTCGTGCTGGCCAACGCCATCCCGGCCCACCTCCAGAAGTCCACCGGCGGCACCACCATCCTCACCCAGATGAGCCGCTCCATGAACAACGAGGACTTCGAGAAGATCGACCTCACCGCCACCCACTACCCGAACGTGACGGTGGCCCTTCCCTGATCCAGCCTCCCCATGAACGCAGTCTCGCACATTTCCTCCACATCCACGGGCAACACCATGCTCGCCGCCGCTCTCTGCGCAGTAGGCGTCCCTCTGGCGCAGAAGCCCTTCGTCCGGGTCGTCGGGGACACTGCCGATTCAAGGCGCATGATCTGGTTCTTCGAGCCCCGCAGCCACGACGGACGGTACCTCACGAAGGATCTCATCGCGGCATGGCACGACGAGGCATGGCATACGGCCAATCCGGAACACCCATTCGCCTACATCAAGTGCGCCCTGCTAAACCGGGAACGCCTTGCCGAGAAGGCAGAGCGCGACGTGCCGCTTGCCTGCATCCGCAGCCGGGGCCGCATCGCCTTCCTCTCCCTGGACGCCCCTCCGCGCACCGAGGAATTCATCCTCCGTCACCTCTGACCAGATTCCTCCCCATGAACGACGCCACCCGCAGCAGTCTCCTCTCCTCCGCCTTCCACGACGTGGAAACCATCGTCGGCGGGCACGTC
>JBIKJV010000423.1:0-2905 GCA_044360755.1 Phycisphaerales bacterium | reverse complement strand
CATCGGCTGCGGGACGAGTTGTGGCTGTCGGTGAAGGACTGGCTGGCGACGCGGTCGGTGAAGCTGCCGAAGGACGAGACGCTGCGGCATGAGCTGGTGGCGCCGCGGTATTCGTTTACGTCGACGGGCAAGGTGGTGGTGGAGAGCAAGGACGGCTTGAAGAAGCGTGGGATGCGGTCGCCTGACTTAGCGGACGCGTTGTGTCTGACGTTTGCGGGCCAGGCGGCGTTGGTGGGCGGTCGCGGGTCGGCTTGGTTGCCGAACAAGCCGCTGCGCCGGAGCATTAGGGGTGTGGTTTAATGGTTGCGTCTGTGGCGCAAGACTCTTAGGTTTCGCGGTGATTTCGGGGGTTTTCGTATGAAGACGCCGGCCTGGCAGCGCAAAGAAGGCAAGAACCCGAAGGGCGGCTTGAATGCCAAGGGCCGGGCGTCTGCGCGCGCCGAGGGCATGGATCTGAAGGCGCCTGTGAAGTCTGGCGACAACCCGCGGCGGGCGTCGTTCTTGGCGCGGATGGGGAATATGCCGGGGCCTGAGTACAAAGACGGGGAGCCGACGCGGCTGCTGCTGTCTTTGCGGGCCTGGGGCGCCTCGAGCAAGGCGGACGCAAAGGCGAAGGCGAAGGCCATTTCGGCGCGCAACAAGGGGAAGGCGTGATGAAGAAGCCGGTCTGGAAGACCCCCGATCCGACGAAGGGCGACAAGAAGCTGACGCCAGCGCGCAAGGCGGCGGCGAAGCGGATGGCCGAGAAGGCCGGGCGGCCCTATCCCAATCTCATCGACAACATGCGTGCGTCGCGGAAGGGCAAGTGATGTCGGACGAGTACGAAGGCGGCGAGGCGTGTCCTGCCGCGACGGGCGACCTGACGCTGAACTTGCGGAACCGGGGTCGCGCGATCGACAAGGCGGACTATGGTCCGATGAACCCTGCCGAGCCGAATGACCAGTACTGGCGGCGCATGGCGGCGCGCTGGGACGTGCCGGCGGAGGAGGCGCAGACGATGCGCTGCGGCAACTGCGGCGCCTTTAACCAGACGTCTCGCATGCTTGAGTGCATCAAGAACGGGATGTCGGAGGACGCAGGCGAGGACGCGATGGAGGTCGTCGAAGCGGGCGACCTGGGGTTCTGCGAGATTTTCGACTTCAAGTGCGCGGCGGCGCGGACGTGTTCCGCATGGATTACCGGCGGCCCGATTAAGGACGAGGGCGACGACGAGGAAGGCGAAGAAGACGAGTACGGCGAGGATGAGGAAGGCTCCTACGAGGACATGAGCGCCGAGGAGGAGGAGTAGGGCCTATGTCTGGCCTTCTCGGCATTGAGACGCGCCGTCGTCGTCCTGCGTCGATCCTCGACAACCCGGATCCGGTGCAGGATCTGATGGAGCGCCTGCCTGCGCGGCCTAATCCGTATGGGGCCGAGGTGACGATGCCGAGCTCCGGCTTCGTGCCGCTGGACACGGTGGACCCCACGGCGCGGATGTCGCTGCGTGCGGGTGTCGGGCAGACGGTGCCGCAGACGGCGCGGATGTACCAGCAGGCGACGGACGCGGCGGGGTCTGGCGGAACGATCGCAGCGCGCGGCATCCGCGCCTTTCACGGCTCGCCGCATGACTTCGATCGGTTCCGCATGGACCGTATCGGCACGGGCGAGGGCGCCCAGGCCTACGGGCACGGGCTGTATTTTGCTGAAAATGAGGGCGTGGCGAGGGGGTATCGGGACAGTCTTTCGGGGCGCGTGAACCCCTATGACATGCGCGCTTTAGACCCGGATCCTGCGTGGATAGAGGCGGCGCGCAGCATGTGGCGCACTCATTCCCCCGAACAAATCCGCGACGTTCTTCGACAGGCCTACCGCAGTCAGCCCCCGACTGACGCGCAACTGGATGTGGTTATGCAGGCTGCTAATCCTGGCCGCATGTACGAAGTCAGCTTGAACGTCGACCCCAACCGGCTGCTGGATTGGGACGCACCGTTGAGCCAGCAGCCGCAGCCGGTGCGCGATGTTTATGAGCGAGGCGCCTTGCGGGGTGTCCTTGATCTCGCGTCGGTCGGTCGGTCGCGCGGCGACATCCCCGGAGCCGACCTCCATAACCTGACTGGCGTCATGGAGGCCATGAAGCAGGGCTGGTCGGGGGGCTCTAACACGGTGCCGCAAATTGAGGCCGCGCGCGTTCTCCGCGATGCTGGCATCCCCGGCATCCGCTACCTTGACCAAGGCAGTCGCGGTGCAGGCCAAGGAACGCGCAACTATGTAATCACCGACGAAGACCGCATTGAAATCCTGCGGAAGTACGGCCTGATCCCCGGCATGCTGGGCGGTGGCGGTGCTGCAGGCCTTCTCGGCGGTGCGGGGGAAAGCGAATGAACGTCTCCATCTGCATTCCGGCGCGCGACGAGGTTGCAACGGGCTTCGCGCACGACCTGGCGATGCTGTCGGCGCGCTGGTACGGCAACGCGCCCCCAAATACGCGCTTCGACGTACACATCGTCAACGGGACGCTGATCGCGGACCAGCGGGCGAAGCTGGCGCGCATGGCGCTGACGGCGGGGGCGGACTACGCGCTGTTCCTCGACAGCGACATGCGCTTTCCGTCCTACATCCTCGAGAGGCTGATCGCGCGGAACGTGGACATCGTGGCCTGCAACTACGCCACGCGCCGCCTGCCGGTGAAGACGGTGGCCTTCAGCGACTTTGCCACGCTGAAGTGCATCTACTCGCACGACCGCACGGGCCTCGAGGAGGTGGACGCGATCGGCATGGGGGCGATGCTGGTGAAGACGGAGGTCTTCAAGAAGCTGCCGCAGCCCTGGTTTAACGTGTCCTACCTGCCGAGCGGCGGGATGTATGTCGGAGAGGACATCTACTTCTGCAAGTTGGCCCAGGCTCACGGCTTCAAGGTGCTGGTGGA
>JBIKJV010000102.1:0-10234 GCA_044360755.1 Phycisphaerales bacterium | reverse complement strand
CGGTCCGCAACGACGTCAACCGCGTCGTCGCGGGCGCGAACGCGCCGCTCCTGAACCCCGACCTGCCGGCGAACGCCGTCCTGCGTTGCGACCAGGTCGTGTTCTTCACCGCCGGCACCGAGGTCTCCGCGCGCTGGGCCGGCCCCGGCGACCTGGTCACCTCGGGCGGCGGCCAGCAGGCGCGCGCGACCCGCGTCTACTACGGGCATGGCGTGCAGTTCCCGGGACTTGGCAACGACCCGCTCGGCTCCGGCTCGGTGCAGACCAAGCCGGTCATCACGGGCGTGAACCCTGCGCCGTCGGGGCCGCGCCAGATCACGCCCTGGACCTGGTACGACCCGACCACCTTCGCCCTGGGCTGGCAGTGGGGCACCACCTCGAACACGTCGGCCAACGCGCCGCGCGTCAGCGCCAACCAGCCCGAGGCACGGCAGTGGGTGCTGGCCCGCAAGGCCGTCCTTCTGGCCGATGACGGTGGCCGAACCCTGTACTACCCGGAGCCCGCCAGCCTCACCGTCGCCCAGAGCCAGGGGCCCAGCTCCGCGCCCTCGGTCTTCGGCGACCGTTCGAACACCGCAGGCGTCGGCGGAAGCGGCAGCGACTCGACGAGCCTCTACCAGGAGTTCCGCGATCGCAACTGGGTGCCGGGCAGCTCCAACCTGATTCCCAGCCCGATGCTGCAGGCCGGATGGGTGGACGTCGCGGCCAGCGACTTGGACAAGCTGCGCCGGGCGATCGCGCCGACCCTGCGCTTGCAGAACCCGACCTTCCTGCCGCCCGGTCCCCCCAACGGCGTGGCGATCGAGTCGGTCTCGACACCGTTCTCGGCGCTGGTGAACACGAACATCCCTCCGTCGTGGCCCGCCGGCGGGAGCGCCCCGACCTGGCCCTCCGGCACGACGATCGTCGGCACCAACTTCGCGGGCGGCACCGTCAACAACTACAGCAACCAGCGCGACCGCATCATGCGCGGCACGTTCGGCCTGCCGGCGAACGGCACCGTCTCGTCCGTCGCGCCGTTCTTCGGCCTGCTGGGCTGGCCGCGCGCGGAGAAGGCGGTGCCCAACACCGACCGCCGCAGCGAGATCCTGACCTCGCCCGTGCTCCTGACCAACTGCAGCAGCTTCCAGGTCGACTGGACCTGGGAGCCCGGTACGGGCAAGCAGCTCGACTCGACCGGCGCGCTGCTGGTGGCGACGGACGTGCTGCAGATCAACAACCCCACCAGCGTCGGGTACGGCGGGCTCTTCACGATGCGCGGGTTCGAGCCTGGCGCCAACGGCAACTGGGCGCCGGCTGCGTCCGGCCCACCGCTCCTCGCGCGCACGCAGCCGTGGTTCGGCTTCCCCGACACCGGCGACGGCAGCGGTGCAGGTGCGGTGGTCCCGCTTCCTGCCGATCGCCTGGGCGTCACGCTGGCGCAGGACAACTCCGCGATGCCGATCTTCCAGCAGAACGGCAGCGGCGGCATCAACGCCACGAACACCCACATGCGCCGGGTGGCGCAGCTGATCGAGGGCGTGCAGGGCAATGCGGTCTGCCCGCCGATCACCGCACCCTTCGGCGCCGGCATCCCGGTGCGCGTCTACACCGCGGTCTTCGGCTTCAACCAGGACGACGCGTACCTCGTGACCCCGGACGGCATCCGCGTGCTGCGCGAGGACTTCACGCCGTTCCCGACGCAGATCCGCGTCACCTGCACCGTGCACGACCCGCGCCTGGTGCTGGACCGCGGCCGCCAGTTCCAGTTCGTGCTCGACGTCCCGAAGCGCCGGCAGCAGTGACCGTCCCCGGAAGGATTCCCGTGACCCACGCCATGCGTCCCATCACCGCACGTCCGATGCGCCGCCCCGCGGCCGCCCGCGGCAACACGCTCGTGCTCGTCACCGCGATCCTGGTGCTGCTGGTGATCATCGCCACCGCCTTCCTGGTGCGTGCCCAGTCGGGCCGCGCACAGGCGGCCGCGCAGCAGAAGTCCACGGCGCGCGCGGACCGCGTCGAGGCGATCGGCGAGACGATGGCGCAGCAGGTGGCGGACGCGCTGTTCGTCAAGCGCATCGACCCGTCGAGCATCAACGCGCAGGTGAACGCCAACCGCGCCACCGGCCTGGCGGGCCAGCCGCTCTTCGGTGAGTACCTGGCGCGCAGCGACTACCCGCGCCTGCCCGCCGACCCGCTGGCGATCCGCTACGGCGTCGATTACTTCGATTCGCTGTCGAACGTCACGCTCGCGAGCGTCGCCGGCGGCGACGGCTTCCTGGACGGCTACAACTACGCGCCGTTCAGCGTTGCGCCGTTCACCAACTGGCCGGCGCGGTACGGACCGGTGCCGGGCGAGGGCAATCCCGTCGGCAACCCCGGCTTCGGCGACTCGCGCTGGCTCAGCGCCACCGAGCCGATGCGTGCGCTGACGGTGGGGCAGTTCGGCGGCGGCACGGTGCCGTTCCCTGTTCAGTCGCTCACCGTGGCCGGCACGGTGGTCGCCCCCGCGCCCCCCGGCGCGCAGGTGGGCCCCGGCAATCCCGCCAACAACTGGTCGAACCTGGCGCTGATCAACGGCCTGCCGATCCTCAACCCGGAGGGCTTCGGCTTCAGCCACTGGCCGCACCTCAGCTGGATCGCCTCCGCCGAGAACGGCTACCGCGTCTGCTGGGACATCAGCGACATCGAGGGTACGCACGACGGCAGCCCGACCGGCACGCCGAAGACGTGGACGGGCCTGCCCGGCACGGTCAATGGCGAGCTTTCGCTGGGCACGCCGTACGAGCAGTGGCTGCCCTACGTGCCGCCGCGCGAGCCGACGGTCGTTGCCAAGGATCCCCGCGGTTACCTGGTGCTGGACGCCAACGCATGGTCGGCCCGCGTGCGCGACTGGTTCAACGCCGGCACGGCCAACTTCAACGGCGTGCCCCCGCATGCGCAGATGATCCTGGGAGTGAACGCGGCAGGCGCCGCGAACGCCAATCGCCGGTTCGACGCGCTGCCGAATTTCCTGCAGCTGGCAGCCTTCGGCGATCCCTCGGACGAGTTCAAGGTGTACACCCCGAGCGACCCGTTGCCGGCGGCAGGTGGCTACGTGGTCGGCTCGCCCAAGTCCCGCAACCTGATCAGCCGCACGCTGGCCGATGCCGACGGCGACGGCTGGACCGACTCGTTCTGGTTCGTCGCGCCGGCGTCCAGCGACCGCAGCACGCGCCAGTTGGTGGCGGTGCGCGTGATGGACAACAGCGCGCTGCTGAACATCAACGTCGCGACGCGCTTCGAGAAGACCAACACGATCGGCCAGACGCCCGCGGACCTGGCACTGGTCAGCCGCCGTGAATCGGTGGACGAGACCGCGACGATCGGCCAGTCGTTCTTCCAGCGGGCCTACAACATGCGGGACGTGCCGGTCGGCTTCTTCAATGCGCCGGAGAACGACCCCGAGTATCGGCTCTCCTTCAGCAACCGGACCTACATCCCGGGGTTCACCCCGGCGCCGAACCAGGACCGGCTGATTTACGCCACGGGCGTGGCCGGCAGCGGCGCGCCCAGCGGCGGCGTCGACATGGGCTGGGGCCCGTACCGGTGGGAAGGCCCGCGCACGCAGCCGGCGGTCGCCGGCGCGGCTGCCAACGACACCTACCAGCCCAGTTTCCTGCGCCTGCTGGGCGTGATGCAGGAAGGCGCGCCCGGCCAGCCTTCGCGCCCCGTGCCGCTCTTCGACCCGACCGCCACCTACGGCCTGCCGGCTGCCGGAGGCCCCGGCTACGGCGGCTGGTTCCTGATGACGCGCCAGGCCGACCGCCTGACCTACTTCAAGGCGATGGCAGAGGGTGGCCAGTTGCTGGACCCGATCACCGGCGCGCGCCTGGCCACGCTCACGCCGTTCGGCCAGGACGACGAGGTGGAACTCCGCGGCGCCAACGGCCTGAACAACGCGCCAACGGTCAGCCGCCTGGAGATGGCGCTGAACGACGCGTCGCCCTTCACCAGCGACGCGGTCGACTTCGGCCAGCTCCTTCGCTCCAGCCGCTCGCGCGAGGAAACCGCGCGCTTCCTGGATCCCACCGACCCCCGCGTGCAGGACTGGCGCGCTCGTCTGGCGTGGGGCCCCGGCGCGGCGTTCGCCCCGCGCTCCGGCGCCGAGCTGAACCTGGACATGCGCCGCAAGATCACCACGGTCAACGGCGCGCGCAACGAGATGCTGCCGCCGCGCCTGTGGTCGATCATCGACCACACCAACACCGCCACGGCACAGGACGTGACCCGCACGCGGCCGGCCTACCAGCGCCGCGGCGTCGACTTCGACAACAACGGCAGCCCCGACGACGTGACCGGCGACGGCACGGTGAACCTGGCCGACGACGTGGCTCCGTACCACCCGCTGATCATGTTCCCGGGATCCACTCCGCGCGGCGACGCCAACGGCGACGGCGTCGTGAACTTCGTCGATGCGCAGATCGCGCGCCAGCGCTTCCTGGACGACAACCGCAAGATCGACCTGCGCCGCCCCAACGACCCGCCCACCGTGAACGCCGCCACGGGCGCCACGGCGCCGGCCAACGCCGCCACGCGCGCGGCCAACGACCGCCAGTTCCAGACCGACGTGCAGCGCATCATGCGCCGCGCACTGATCGACGAAGGCAGCCGCCAGAGCTACTTCGGCAGGCCGGGGCAGCCCATCGCCGACACCAACAAGAGCCTGGCTGCCACCAAGCTGATGATCGCGAGCTTCGCGGCCAACGCCATCTGCTACCGCGACGGCCTTCAGCGGGTCACCAACACGCTCTTCCTGGACCAGCCCCTGCACCCGCAGGAGTCCGTGCCGGTGCCGACCGATGCGGTGATCGATCCCTCGCTCCAGACCGCGGGCTTCATCGGCATCGAGAAGCAGCCGTTCTTCCAGGAGGCGTTCATCGCGTTCGTCTACCCGAAGACCAAGCTGACCCAGGCGCAGATCGATGCTGTGACCGGCCCCCCCGGCAGCCCGAACGCGGGTTGCCCGGACTCCGCGACCTGCCAGGTGGACACCGCGAATCCCGGCAGGCTGCCGCCGTGCGCCGCCAACGGGGCAGGGGAGAACTTCGTCACCTACGACCCGGCGGACCCGAACACCTGGCCGGCGGTGGTCTTCGTGGTGCAGGTGGCCAACCCGTACAACACGCCCGTCAAGCTGGCGGACTTCCAGATCCGGCTGAACACCGAGGCCGGCAACCAGCGCTTCTTCTTCGGCCTTCCGGGCCCGGCAGGCACGAGGAGCGGCAACATCTACGGTCCCGACGTCGAACTCGGTCCGTGCACCCCCGAGGAGCCGCGCACCGCGATCGTCTTCAGCATCCCCGAGACGTTCCCGAACGGCGATCCGTTCCCGCGGGATGCGTGGCTGGATTACCTGGACATCCGTCAGGCGATCACCGAGACCGATCCCTCCAACGACACCAAGCCCGGCCAGCCGTTCCCCCCGGACCAGAACGCGATCTTCGCGCCCGCGTGGGGTACCACGGCGCTGGAGAACGCCAACAAGCGCGGTGGCACGCTCTACTTCGACGCCACCCGCACGACGGCGCCCGTCTACCCGGGCCTGGACATCAGCGGCGACATGCGCCAGTGGCAGCCGCGGCAGCCCGCGGGCACGCCGGGTGCCGAGTCGTTCCTGGAACTGCGTCGAGCCATCTACCCATCGACCGGCGGAGCCCCCACCTGGACGGTGGTGGACCGCATGGACAACGAGCTGGATCCTGCCGGCACCCAGCAGCAATCGCTCCGTGACCAGCTGCTCCGGTTGAGCACCGACGAGCACCTGCCGCCGCCGCTCGAGATCGAGTGCCGTACCAACCGGCTTGCGATCAGCGGCATCCGCATCCGCCAGGACGACTTCTACGTCACGTGGGCCCGCGGTGCACGCCAGTGGCTCTACGACACGCAGAACGACGGCACGGCCGCGATCCCGTCGGGCCGTGGCGTCATCACGCTGGACGAGCGCAACCCGCGGTATGCATTGAGCCGGCTGACCGGGTGCGATCGCGTGCAGAACACGGTGTCCGAGGTCTACGTCGGCACGTCGCAGGCCCAGCGCAGGGGCATCACCATTCCGCTGACGGACCTGCCGGACGGCGGAGCGACCAACCCGACCGCCTGCTGGTTCACGATGGACTTCTGGGACGGATGGGGCCAGAACGTGCGCGGCAAGCCCACGTTCCTGCCCACGCGCATCTACCGCGACGCCTCGGCGGGCGGAACCACGTCGCGCCGTTACGACTACCCCGCGTGGCGCCTGAACAGCGCAGCCCCGCCGGCCGGAACGGTCCTGAATTACGGCGAGAAGGGATGCACCGAGGAGAAGTTCGTCAGGGGCAGCGATCCCGATGGACAGTGGTTCGTCGCGCCGCTGCGGCTGTTCCAGAAGGACGCCGACTTCGACCAGGTGGGCGAGATCACCGACGTCATGACCTGGGGCCCCGTGGTTGCGCGCGACTCGACCGGTCGCACGTTCGCCACGCTCCCGGAGATCCTGGCGCAGCAGCCGGACTCGACGAACGTGTTGTTCTTCCCGAAGGCCCCGGTCGGGGTGGACCGGCGTTCGATCAACCGCCTGGTCACTTCGCCCGCGCTCTACGACACCACGCCGGCTGCCGGCGGGCGTCCCAACCTGCTCAGCGGCGTGCAGGTGCTGCCGCCGGTGGCTGATCCCACCGATCCGACCACCCCCGCACAGCAGAACGGCATCGGCTTCAACTCGCGCCAGGTGGCCGGCATGGCGTTGCTCGACGCCTTCACGGTGGATGACCGCGGTGCGGCCGCGTTCGACGCGAATCTCGATGGCGTGATCGATTTCGGCGAGCGGGCGTCCGCCGAGAACCGCCGCCTTCGCCTGGCGCGCGGCTTCGAGGGCAAGTCCACGCCCGGCCTGGTGAACGTCAACACCGCGCCCATCGAGGTCATGCGCGCCATGCCGCACATGACCCGCCTGGTCTACGACGACGACGGGCGCCTGGACGGCCTGCGGACGGTCGCCGACCTGACGCTGCAGCAGGCGACGCCCTGGGACATCGGCGCGCTGGATCCCGGCCCGGGCGTGCCGGGTTCGCTGCGCTGGGACTGGGGCGTGCCCGCGCCGCGCGTCCGCGTGCCCGAAGCGATCGACCTCTGGCGTTCCAAGGGCAACGTCGTGCCGGATCTCTCGACGAACGTGAACGGTGTCCCGAACCACCTTTTCGCCGCGATGCCCAGCTACCACATGCGTGGCCTGTCGCTGCCCGACGCCGGCAACAACCGCGAATGGGCCGCCGACATGCGCAGCGAGCGCGGCTTCGACAGCCTTGGCGAGCTGGCCCTGGTCAGCAAGCTGGCCGAGTTCCGCGATCCCTCGAACTTGGTGGCGGCCGACATCGGCGACAGCTGGAACCAGGACCGCGGGTGGTCCGTGCGCTACGCCGGCGACAACCCGTTCCGGACGTGGTGGTCCAGTTCCAGCTCCGGCGCGGGGCATGGCAGTGCCCTGCAGGCAACCGGTCCGGCGGCAGGCGGCTCGCTGGCATTCCGCACCGACGGCATCCCGAGGGCCGGCACGGGCACCGTGCTGAACACCTATCCGCTCTCGGGCCGCACCGCGATCGATCCGCACAAGCTGACGATCGCCTCGGATGACCGGTCCACCACCGGCGTGGTCGAGACCGACAACCCGACCACCGCCGCCATCGAGACCGAGGCCTACCGGTACGACCTGACCGCGGGTGACCGACTGGAGCGGAACTCGCTGCTGCGCGGCATCTCGAACCTGGTCACGACGCGCAGCGACGTCTTCACGATCTGGGTGCGCGTGCGCACCATCAAGCAGGACGCGCTGACCGGCAGGTGGAACGGCACCGACCCCGAGAACATCGTGGACGACGCGCGTTACATGCTCACGATCGACCGCTCCGGCGTCGATGCGCCCGGGCAGGCACCCAAGATCCTGTCGTTCGTGAAGGTCCCGAACTGACGCGTGCCGTGCGCGACACGCCGTCGGCCCACGCCTGCGGCGGCGTCACTCCTTGACGCGTCCGCGGCTCACCAGCTGCACGCCCACCTGGTCCGCTGAGCTGTTGGACGACATTCGCGTGGTGCCGGTCGCGCTCCAGCCGGCCGGATAGGGGAGCGATCCGGCGCCGGCCACCGGGGCGGTCCATGCGTAACTGATCGGCACGCGCAGGTTCAGGTCATCCCACGTACCGAACGTGGGCCATGGGCGCTCCACGTTGAGCCCGCCACGCGACGACCCCCGCAGCGTGACCGGGTCGAACGGCACCCAGCCCGCCGTCGGCAGGTAGAACTCGCACCAGGTGACCAACCGGGCCCGGTTGTTGCCGCCGCCCGACGTGGGCAGGTCCGCGATGCCCAGCACGATTCGCGCCGGGATGCCCGCCGCGCGCAGGACGGCGACACATGCCGCGGCCATGTCGTGGCTGGTGCCTCCGGCCGTGTTCATCGCCTTCCACGCACCGTTCAGGATGATGCCCCGCGTGAAGCCGCTCTCCTGCTGCAGGCCGTCGTTGTCCATGCTGCGGAAGGTGTTGATGGTGCCGCGCACCAGTTCCTTGGCCGCGATCCACGGGGTGACGCCGCGCAGGTTGCCCTTGGAGACCTTGTCCACGAATGCCTTGAAGTCGGGCGAATCGCTCTCGATGCCGGGCTGCGGGGCCAGGCAGGGCTGCACCTCGGCCGGCCAGGTCTCGGGCCAGGTCACCCTCGCCGCCGCGGCCTCGTCGACCTTGGACGACCAGCACTGGACGCGCCACGTGACGTTCCACTTCACGCTCTGGCCGGCCATGTCGCCGATGGGGATGCCGATCATCGACAGGCCGAACGGGCCGCCCTGGCGGAAGACCAGCCGGTCGGCCAGCTTGGGCACCCGCGCGCCCTGTACCCACAGTTCGGCCTTGCTGCTGGAGGGGTCGCACTGCGAGTAGGTGGACTGCATGATCAACGGGAACCACACCACCGTCGACTGCAGCTGGAGCGTGGTGGTCTGCCCGTCGCGGTTGGAGGGCACCCAGATGCTGGCCTCGAATTTGGCGTCCCAGAGCCGCGGCTCGACACGCTGTAGCGGGCGTTCGGGCGGGCGGCCCGAGATCAGCTGGGCCGGTGACGAGGCCGGGGCCGTGGCGGCGGGGGTGGCGTGGCCGGGGGCGCCCGAAGGCGGAGCGGTGCCGCCGGGCGTGGCAGGCGCAGTGGACGCCGGCGGTACGGACGCAGCCAGGAGCGCTGCGGCAAGCAGGGGCGCGGCGACGCGGATCATGTTCTCACGATACCCGTGGATGCCGTCGGCCTCACAGGGCCGTGGGGAGGGGGCCGTGGATCATGCGCGTCAGCGAGTTCAGCACCTCGACCAGCACGAGGTTCGATGCGACGATCGCCATGAAGCTGGCGACGAACGCGCTGGTGGACGCGCGGCCCACGCCCTCGGCGCCCGGTCCGCACGTGAAGCCCTTCCAGCAGCTCACCAGGCCGATCAGCGCGCCGAAGCAGGCGGCCTTCGTCAGGCCGTTGAACGGGTCCAGCGCGAGCAGGAAGCGGGAGGTGTTGTGCCAGTACTCCGCGTCGGGCACGCCGTGGACCTTCACGATCACTGCCCAGGCACCGACGCAGCCCACCACGTTGCTGAAGATCGTCAGCACCGGCGTCATGACCGCGCACGCCACCACGCGGGGCGCCACCAGCCGGACGATCGGGTCGGCCGCCATGACGCGCATGGCGTCCAGCTGCTCGGTGACCTTCATCGTGCCGATCTCGGCGGCGATCGCACCGCCGACGCGGCCGGCGACCATCACCGCCGCCAGGACCGGCCCGATCTGCTTGACGACGCTGACGTTGATGATGCCGCCCATCCGGTTCTGGGCGCCGATCGCGGCGAACTGGTCGTAGCCCTCGACGGCCAGGATCATGCCGATGAAGCCGCCGGTCAGGGCGATCACGGGGATCGAGGCGGTGCCGACGGTCCAGAGCAGGGGTGCGAGCCGCCGCCAGCGCATGGACGCGCGGGGGTGGCGCAGGATCGCCCCGAGCGCGGCGCCCGCGAACCGCACGAACGCGCCGAAGTCCGTCACCGCGGTGCGGAGCGTGGCTCCCAGCCGGGTCACGGGATCGGCGGGTGGATGGGCGGGCCGTGGCATCGGTCCCCGAGTCTACGGACGGGCCCCGGGCAAAAGCGCCGCGGCCCCGGCGCGATGCCGGGGCCGCGGATGCCAAGTCAGGAGAGCGGGCGACCGATCAG
>JBIKJV010000252.1:0-2914 GCA_044360755.1 Phycisphaerales bacterium | reverse complement strand
TCAGCATCAGGCACCACGCGCACGTCTCCCGGCCTGTCGCAACCCTGGCCCAGCCCTGGACGCGGCTGACTTTCCGCACCCGGTTGCGACCACCTTTGCGTTCCACGATGTACTGCTCACGTTCGACCGCGACTTGCTCGGCAACCCCGGTGTCAGAATCGACCGCTTTGATGATCTGCCGGCGCCCAGCAGTCTCAACATCACGCACGGCGTACATCACCGTGCGAGTCACCGCCGCTTGGTTCGACTCTTGGGCCTGCATCCCTTTACGGGCAGGCTCCATGTCCTGCGCGAACGTCTCGAAGCTGTACGTTTCAAGTAGCACGTCGTGGCGCGGGAGTTCGGGGTACACCTCGGCCCGCTGCGAGTCATAAAACGTCCTCGCCAACTCAGCGGACTCCCGGCGCTTCTGCTCCACGAACGGGTACATAAACTCCAGCATGTTGACCCAGCCGGTCAGCGACAACAACGGCTGCATAAAGTACTCCGCAACCTTCTGCACAAAAACTGCTGTCGCAGCAGCGATCACAGCGGCAGCGGCGGCGTACTCCTCCGGTTTCACCCGTTCACCAACTCGTCCGGCGGGAGTTCACGCTCCTGCGTCGGCGCCGGCACCGCCCGCGGCGGCCCGTACAACTGAGCCAACTGCCCCATCGGGTTCTCTTCTTCATCCCAACGGCGCATCTGCTCACGCTCAGTGATTGAGTAGCCCATGTCCAGGCGGGCTTGCTCCTTGGGCACAACACCCAAACCGTTCGCGAACAACTTCACCGCGGCGTCGGCTTTCGCCGCATACGTCGGCGTTGAGGGGTCGGCCCACACAGTTTCCATGCGGTACATCTCCGAAGGGATTTCGCCGTTCATGACTTTGTGGGCGATCCGCATCGCTTGCTCCCACGAACCGCCGAACACACGGTTTTTGCGCTCAACCTTTTTGACTAGCCGCGATTCGGAGGACTTGATCGCTTCGGCGCTGGCCGGGTTCTCGCTTGAGAACGAAAGGTACTGCGGCGGCAATCCTGTGTAGGCAGCGGCTTTCCTATCCAGCGCGTCCAACGCATCAACGAAATTTCGTAGCTCGGCAGCCGAAAACTGCTGCGCCTTAGCGTCTGGATCGTCAAACGCCAATATCCTCGCCATGTAAGCGTCGTAAAGCTTCTCCCCCGTATCGGGGTTCACACCAAGATCCTCAGGCTTCACACCAAAGATCAGCCTTTGCGGGATCGCCATGAGTTCTGCGGTGCCTTGCATGTCCATCATGATCCTGGCCGCGGCATCGGTCACGCTGCGTAGCTCAGGCGTAATCTCCGACGTGCCATACAAATCCGACAAACGAGTGCGGTTCGGCAGAGGGATCACCGGCACCACACCCAGGTCGTGTCGCACCCGCGAGACGAGCCGCCAGTTGTAGTCGCGATTAACAACGTCGCCTTTGTAACTCCACCCACTGTACGAACCGGTGTACGGCTGGCCCGAAGGCTTCCGCACCCACTGCAACGTCTCGTTCGGCAGATACAGGGTGGTCGATACCAGTTCGGACTGATCTTCGGTATAGATAGCGCGGATAGCATCAGTGACCTGGCGGGTCCGCGGATCAATCACCGCGTACAAAGCCGTAGGCGGCTCCACCCTAATGATCGGCACATCCGAAGCCACGAACCCGTCAAACTCAGGATCAGGCGCCGAAACCGTAATGTACGCACGCCCATACACGAAAGCATCCGTATGCCCAAGCGTGCCTTCGATGTCGAGGTTGTTGGCGGTCCACCAATCCCAGAGCTTCATGTCGGCGTCATCAGACCCGCCCATGCGGAAACCCTCAACCTCCTGGCGCTCCGCTAGGGAATCGACGTACAGGCGCGGGTAGCCAACGTGGGCGAGCAAAGCCCGCATCTCTGGCGGAACGGCAATGCCAATCGCTTCCGGCCGGCGCAGACTGTCGTAATAGGCTTTGTCGTCCCTTAAGCCTAGCTGGGATTCCTCGAACTTACTGAGCAGTTCGTCGCGGCGCTGTTCATTCTCGGTCGCCATTACTTAATCACCGCCACTCGCCTGGTTCTCGCTTTCCTGCTCATTAAGAAGTCCTGCCTGACACCGAACGCCAGCACCGCGCACACAGCGGCGTCGATCTTCTTCGATGAATCCTTCGACGCTTTGCGGATCGCAATCGCGTCGTAAATCGTCGGGAACCTACGGGCATTCAGGATGTGTTGCCGCAAAACGATGTTCCCGTCATGGGTGAGTTCTTTCTCCAGCACGGCGTCGAGGAACCGTTCGCAGTCCATCGCGAACCGCTTCTTATGCCCGCGCATATCGAACGCAACCGGGTTGTTCGGGGAAGCGTTCACTTTGATGCTGCGCCGGAAGTCCCGCGACCACTGGTCGACGTGCGCTTCGAACTGGTACACGTCGGCTCTGAAACCAACAACCTCATATCGTTGGAAGCACGATCTGACGGTGGCGTCTACGTCGGGCCGCGGAACCTCACCGTTCTCATGCTTCTCTGGGTTCCACGCTTTGATGAGGAACAAGCAGCCGTCTGATACCCGGCAGGCGACGAGTGCGGTCCAGTCGTTGCTTTTGGACCCGTCGAAACCAAGGGTGATTCGTTCGCCTTTTTCGAGGGCGGCTTCGGGTTGTGCGACTGCGTCCCACTCATACGGGGCGATCCACGAATCCTCCGCTGCGTTCACTTGATTGAGGAACTTGCGCCGACTTTCGGTCACCGGGTTCTTCAGGTCGAGGATGGATTCGATAATCGAATCGACCGGCAACCACGTCGAGTCCCCGCGAGCAATCTCAATTCCTTCGCGCAACTTCGCGATCCCCGCTGCGTACCCCTCAGGGTCTTCACGCTCAGACGGGATCTCGCTGACCGGAGTGTCGGCCGGCGCCTCAAGTGCGTCGTAGAGGA
>JBIKJV010000253.1:0-2920 GCA_044360755.1 Phycisphaerales bacterium | reverse complement strand
GCCATAACCCTTATTCCTAACGGAACTTCGTATCCCATCGGAAACGCCTGCGGAACATTCCAGTCGATAGCGTCAGCAAGTGGTTGCTCAGGCTTAATCTCAATTACAGACTTCATGTGCCCCGTTGCAAGGTCAGGAGATTTAAGGAAGTCGTCAACGGTTATGGTTTCTTTTGAAAGTGCAACTAATTTGCGTTTAGTGTCAAGGTTTGTTTCTACGACCTTTGAGCAATACAAGGAGTCAATGTATTCACCAAGCGGAAGATTTTCTCCGTTTTTGCTCAGATAGTTCTTCCTGTAAACGCCTTTTTCATCAGGGAACTTGCCTTTGATCAGCAAATCCATAATTGCCATCTCATTCTTTCTATTCAACTCATGCGCCTTCTCCAAATCCGCCTTCATCCACGTAATCATTTCGTTGCCTCGGTCAAGTTCGGATTCGAGGTTTAAAATCTCTGCGTGAAATTCATTGTTCAAATTTTGAACCGAAGCAGACTCATCTCTCAGGTGAGCATAATCAATCTCAAGGCGATCATGCTTCTGCCTCCAAGAAGTTGCAAGTTCGGATTGTTCGATGAAGTCCCTGCGGAGTTGAATGAGGTCTATCCCTATGGATTCGACTTCGGCCCTAGAGTTATAAATGCTCTTGATGGCATTTTCTTTTGCCTCCGTGAGTTCATTGTTTTCTTTGAGCAATTCTTGACAGAGTTTTTGATCTTTCTTCCACGCAAAGACTAGCAAGGCAGTTATCAATAGAAAAAATCCATAGCCTATCATGAAGGCTGTCGTTTCGGTTGTCATAGTGTTTGGGTTAGAGGGTTAGATAGTGTGATCGGTGAAAGGAATGTCGAATTCAAAAAGGTAATTTTGGAAGATAGCATCGAATTCCTCAAGCGGAATGTCAAGCCAATTGGTTGTCGAACCTCCATCCGCCTTCATGCGAACAGCAGTCAAGTTCTTCATCTCGATCTCAACGTCCTTCTTCATCGCTATCAACTTGGTGTCGCACTCGCTCGGGTGCGTGTAAGATAAAACGTCAGCAAGGTTGAGAACTACCGTTGATCTCACAACGAATTCTGAGATTGGATCAGATTCCTTTAATGGCATTTCCTTTCTCACGTATCGGAAGGATTTCAGTTTTACAAAGTGGTCTTTCATAGTTAGTTTGGTTTATTTGTTGTCAATTATCCCCAACTGAATCATCAGCCTGCGGAGTTCGGATTTGTTTTGAAGTTTGCCTTTGAAGATAAAGCCGTGTCCTGCATTTCCGATAACAAGTTCTATCCATACCTCTCCATCGTTAAAAAGGTAAAGCATAAATATCTTGTTACCATCTTCAATAGAATAACCTTCAAAAGTAGGATCAGTTTCTCTATTTTGAATCGGCTCAAGATTGTAATCATGTTCCCATCCCAAACTCTCAGCATCATATCGGTCTAGGTGCTTTACGCGGTAATCATTTGGATCTACGGTTGCCGTGTCCATGCAATCAAAATAGTCCCACGTTGTCTTGGTCCATTCCTCTCCTTCTTTGAAATGATCGGTTGGTCTGAAGCCTGTATTTATGTGTACTTCAAATTCAAATCCAATATGGAATTCTTCAACTTTTGGGGTGTAGTATGTCGTTGTCATATCTTCACGTTCGTTTCGTTAGCAATTAATTCCCGCGGATCTTCCACCTTCGGGACAACATTCTCATTGTACCATGCAACGAAAGCTGCGGAGTAAAGCTGCCTCACTGCGGAGTCAAATTCCATTACGGAGATCAAGATGTCCTCCCGCGATATCGCAACCTTCCGGCACACGGCACCAAACTTCTTCCTCGCCTCGCGGAACATGGAGGCAACTTGGGCATCGGTTAGAGCGGTTTTCTTCTTCTCCCTCTGAATTTTAATTTCAGAGAAGGCAATCTCCTTGAGTACCTCGCTCATCTTCCTGGTAAACGGTTCGTCCGATTTCGACTCGGAACTCTCTCGCAAGGAAGCAATGATCTCCTTGGCGTAAGTGGCTGATCTTTTCATTGGTTAGTTGGTTGGTTGATTAAAAAATTCTTTTGGCAAATATGAGAATATGTGAGCAATTACGTCAATCGTCCAGCCGTTGCCCAAACATTTGTACTGCTGCGTATCTGAAATTATGTTCTTTCCGTTTTCGTCTTTAAAGTAATTGTCCGAAACGGTTTGTAAACGGCAGCATTCGGTTGGGGTTAGTCGTCTGATCTTTCCATCTGTAAAAACATTTTTTTGGTCGCTTCTTGTGTCAAGTGTAGGACTAATTCCGTTGGCATCATAAACTCTGTTCTGTTGGTAAGGTTGGCAACCGTTGCTTTCGGTGGAAGGGTTAAGTTGCATTACGAGGTTGTCCTTTTGTACTGTTGTCAAGGTATTTGTTTTGCCATCTTCACGAGGCTCAAGTTGACTTACATCACTTCTTGGCGCTTGAATTTCTCCAGACTCATATTGCTTTCGAATCTGTTTCCCATATTCAGTTCTTTTAGGCGTTAAGCACATTACCAAATTATCTTTCTGTACACTCGTCAAGCAGTTCGTCTTTCCATCCTTTCTTGGCTCAAGTTGTTGTTCGGTTTCCAAGCCAGACTTTCTGCTTTTTGGATTTTCTGGATTGCGACCACGGGAGGCTACGATAATATAATCATTACTTAGATTTTGTTTTGCTTCGGTTGTTGTTAGGCAACTTGACTTTTGGTTTCCATCAAGTTTTTTAAATTCACTCCCTCTTTTCTCAGAATGTTTATTTAACCAAGTCAGCATCTTGTCCGATAGGTAATACTTCTCGGGAACATCTCTTTCCAAAACATCACGAAGTAATATGCCTTTGTCCTTTGGCTGTTGAATAATGCTCTCTAAGTCGCCAAACAATCCAACCTCACGCATTCCGATATTGGTGAAATAAATACGCTT
>JBIKJV010000337.1:0-10285 GCA_044360755.1 Phycisphaerales bacterium | reverse complement strand
CGACAATGACACCCGCCCCTTGCACGGCGTGTTCTTCCACTGCTTGACGCAGAGGACGATCTCGACGGGGTCGGAGTGAACCATCTCGATCTTCCAGTCCACCCCCGGCCGGTACGCGACGACGTTGCCGATCTTGTATTGCTCCAGACCCTGCTCAACGAACCCGCTCACCGGAGGAAGCGACGTGGTTTCGTCTGAGTCGATTGACTTGACCGCCTCTTCGACGGCAGTCTCCTCGCAGTCGACATCAGTCGGGCTCCACCCCGAGTCCCTTTGCTTCCGGTAGTGCTCGTAGCACGATGCGTGGATGCTGACGATCTCGTCCCGCGTTTTCGGCGGCACGAGGTTCAACTGGTTGAGGTTCAGCAGCTCCTGAAGGATGTTCTCCCGCTGCGCCGGGCCTTCTGGGTTTCTAGTTGAAACAATCTTGAACCACGCCCAGCGGAGCATCTTCCGGTGCCGCCCCTCCCCGTCGTTCACCTTGCCGAACAGGATGTTCCTGGCCGGCGGCTCGTCCGATGCTGGCCGAGACACGCCCTCTATGCCGTTCACGATGGGCAGGAGAAGCTCCCGCGGCGTCGGGGCGACCCCAACCTCGTCGATAGAGAACCCAGGCTTCCAACGGTACTTTACGCCGCTCCAGTGCCACGACGGCGGCAGGATGCTCTGGATCGCCCGGTCGCCGGCACCGGTGCGAACCTCGAGTCCTCCGACCTTCAGAACGCCCTTGAGGCCGGCGAGCCTGTCATCCCACTGCGTCATTTGATGCTCTGACTTGCCGCTCAACCACGTTGGCGTTTCCAGCAAATCCATGCCGATGGATTCCCTGAACGCCCTGGCGGCCGGATCGTCGTCCTCGCTGTCGATGAAACCGCCGCGAGGCCCGAGCAGGCAGCCGACGTTGAACGGGATGCCGTCCTCGAGCCATCGCTCGATCTCGTCCTCCGTCGTCGCCCCACGATTCCCCCAGTCATCGCCGACCGGGTGCTTGCCGACCTTCTTGGAGTTCGGCGTCAGCGCGAACGTATTCGTGTCGACGATATGCAGCGGGTTGCCGCAAGTGCATCGCCCGTTCGGGTAGATGCCGTGGACACGCACGAGGATGAGCCCCTTCGACAGGTAGAGGGCGCACATCTTGAACATATGATCTGGATCGAATTCAAAAGCCATTCCACACCCCCATTCCGTCGAAAGATGAATACACGCCGAAGAGCCGCTCATTCTCGAAATCCCAATCCATAACCTGAAGCTGCGAAGGGCAGCAGCGGTACGGCTCGCGTAGGTCTTGGAAGTCAAGGTTCTCGTCTGGATACCAGCCACTCGCTTCCCAGTAGCCGTGCGGCTCAAGGAAGTGGTGGACGACCCTGCCTCTCGGGCACCCCTTGTGCCTCTCGTTGATCAGCACGGCGAAGAAGATCGATGGAGTGCCCATGATCACTAGCGTCGGGACTTCGTAGCCTGAAATAACGGCATTTCTAATCTGGGCTTCCTGGCCCCTGGAAAGCGCACCGATCGGACGCCAAGGCACAACAAGAACGCGAATGTGCTCCCCCATGTCGCTCCCCGATACTCGGCAAATCATGCTGGGCATGAACACTTCTGCCGGCACTCCATCGCACTTAAAGTCAACTTCGATGCCTTCTGGCAGAACTTCAACGCTCTGCCACTTCTCTTGGAACTTCGGCACCCAAGCCGCCAGAGGCGACTCGGCGTCTGGGTCTCTGGTGGCTCTCGGCGGCACAGCGCCGAAGCCACGGGAGTTCTTTCGCACATAGACCCCCTCGTCTTCCGCGGTCACCGGGATGACGTGCGACTTGGATTTGCCGATGTTGCACGTCCAGCAAGCCGCCACGAGGTTGCCGGGGTCGTTCGTGCCACCGCTAGCGACGGGGATCACATGATCGACATCGATGCGTTCCTCATCCTTCGTCTTGCCGCAGTAGACGCATTTAAAGTTGTCTCTGACAAGAATTTTGAACCGCAGTCCAGGCGGCAAGCTTTCTCGATCTGCCACAAAGAACCTCCTTGTTATTGGTTTGAAGAAACCCCCCGCGGAGCCGCCATCGCTGACGGCCCCGCGGGGTTTAAATTCGCCATCGCAGGCCCGCGAGAGTTGCACGGGTGAGCTGCGACGACTTCCTCGGGTTACGACGCCACGCCGAGGCATAGGCGACCGGCACGCAGGGACGATGTAGACCGGCGTGTCTCGCCGCCGGCCCGACGGCAAAGGACTACTCGTCTCCGAGGTCGGCAGCGTTGACGCTGGCCCCAGCGGGCGGCGCGTTGAACATCGCGGTCAGCGGCTTGTGGTAGACCGCCTCGGCCACTGCTCCCTGCTCCTCGCTGATCGTGCCGACGGTGCGGAAGACGATCTGCGAGTACGGCTGGCCGCCGCTGTTCTTCACCTTCTGGAGCCGCAAGCCCACGACGCACTCGTACATGAACGACGGCAACTGCTTCTTGCGAGGCAGCCAGTTGCCGAGCGATCCAGGCCCGACGGTGACGAGGATCGGCCACGTCTCGCCCTCGCGGAGGATGGCGAGAACCCGCGACTCCTTGACCTTCCGCGAACGACCGCCGGCCTTGCCGCTGCCCCAGCCAAACTCTGGCCCAGTAGACAGCGAAGTCCAGTCGTACTTCCGGTCGCCGATCCGATACTTCTCGAGCGCCTTCGGGTCGCAGTCCCCGAGATCATCCGAGACGCGGTAGCCGATGATCAGGTCGTGCGACACGATCACGGGCCTCATCTCGCTCGGATCGTCCTTCGGCCACAGAGTGCCACGCTTCCCTTCGGCGACGAGCAGGCCGACGATCTCGTCGGTCGTCTCGATGTTGCCCTGGTTGTCGATCGACCAGATCGTCCCGCCGCCGGCCGGCGTCGGCACCTTGATGAGGTCTTGCTCCCGCATCGGCTCACCCTCAAGGTTCGCCTGAATGATCCGGCCCTGCCGAGAGTTCGGCGAGAGCGCGGGGTAGTCAATCGTCTTCACGTTCGTGCTAATCGCTGTGCTCATGATTTTCTCCTTGAGCGACTATCGATCCATCAACCAGCCGCGCGGGCAACACGCCCGCGCGGCAACTTCATCAACCAACCGTGACGTGCCGCAGAACCGGCCGGATGTATTCGCTGACGAGGCCGGCGAACGCCGTCCCATCGGCCCAAGGCTCGCGGGCATCCTTTCCCGCTGCCTTGTGCATCTCCTTCAGCACAGACTTCAATTGGCTCGTGTTGACGCCAATGAGCTGCTTCTCCATCCCTGCCGCCCGTGCCGCAGCCAACACCGCATCCTTGTTGTCCGCCGTGGCGGAAACGGAGTGATCCCACTCCACCCGCCAACTCCTTCCGGCCACCCTGACTCCGTCAAGGCGTCCTGCCGTCATCTCCTCGACGGCGATGTTCGCGAGCGAGTCTCGCCGCTTCTTCAGTTCCTTGACCGCCAACTCGGCAACGTCGATTTCGCGGTCGATCTGACTGATCTGTTCAAGTGCGGTCGACAGCGCACTGTCTTGCACGGTAGCTTGAGCAAACGACATCGATTACTTCCTGCCTTTCTTTGAGGGCTTGATACACGCGGCCGTCGGCCGTTGTCTTGCCTTGTAGCTGTGCGACCAGACTGAAAAACCGCGTGTTTCGTTCCTGCCCAGGACGGTGCAGTCGGGCGATGGCTTGGAGCCACTCGGAGAGCGAATGGCCGAGGCTATAAAAGCAGCCCACGTTTGCCCGTGTGAGATCAATGCCGATGCCGCCTGACTGAATCTGTGCAACCAGTACGGCTGTCTTCCCGGCCTGCCACGAGGCAAGGTCGTCCACTTTACCCGATAGCTCGCTTACGGTGCGACCCAGTTGGTTGCAGACGTGCAGCACACTGTCGATATCGCTGCGGAACCGGCAGAAGACGACCAGCGGCTCGTTCTCGGGCATATCCTCGAGCATCTCCGCAAACGCCGCCCGCTTGGACGGGGTCTCGTCGATCTGCCTCGCGGCGACGGTATCGTCGAGTCGCATGAACCCGCTGGTGGCCTGAAGCATCCGCAGCAGGCCGACCATCGCATTCTGCGGAGTGATGAACCCGCCATCGACCTCGGCACAGAATTCTTTCTCCAACTGCGTGTAGACGCGGCCCTCCTTGGCCGACATCTCCACGGGCACCTCAATGTGGTGGATCGGAGGAAGGTCAAGGACATCCTCCGACTTTCTCTGGAAGGTCGTCGCCGCCACGCGGGCAGCAAACTGCTCCTTGTTTCTCCAGCCGATGACCATGCCGGGGATGGAGGGATTCGTGATCGCGTAGGTGGCTTTGAAGAGCGTGTAGGTCGTACCAAAGGTGGTACATTCCGGCGATTCGACGGCCCGCCACGTCCCGTAGGCGTCGAGTGGCGACTGAGCCAGGAGCGTGCCAGAGAGACCGATACGCTTCGCGGTCGGGTTCTTCTTGCACATCTTGGCCGCCCATTTGCTGGCGGCCCCCGACGGCGACTTGAGGCGGTGAACTTCGTCCCAGACCAAGCAGTCCCAGGAGAGCTTTTCAACTTCCTTGATTCGCCAGAGGCTCTCGTAGTTGCCGACGACGATTACGGGCGACGTATCGGCCATCGCGGCCATGAGTTGCCGACCTTTGTCGGCCGAGGTGCCGCGGTCGAGCAGGAGGACGCGGATTTCAGGCAGCCACATCCCCGCCTGCTTCGCCCAGGCGGGGATCACGGCCTTCGGACAGCCGACGAGAATACGGCGAATCGAACCGGCGAGCATCATCCGCTTGATAATCTCAAGCGTGGTTCGCGTTTTCCCGCCCCCCATGCCGATCCACAGCAAAACGTCGCGGCGGCCCTCGGCCCAGTCGATCGCTTCCTGCTGATGAACCCAAAGCATCCTGCTCTCCTTAACGGTGGGCAGGATGATAGGCGACTGATCAACACTTCGTCAAGCGAGGTTTCTATGCCGACCTTTTTTCGTGCCGGCAGATTGCAGCCGGCGAGCGAGGGACACGTTCGCTTCGCATGAGGCCCGCGAGTAAATCCAGCATCGGCTGCGATTGTTTCGGGCGTTCACGAGGATGCGGCCGACGATCTTTCCTTGCTGCGCCATTCTCGGCGGGAACGTCCAGTGGACGCCCATGATTTCTGCGGCCTCGCCGCTCGAGACGGCATCGCCGAATGCGATCTTGTTCTCGATGGCGGCGAGGAGCTTCACCATCGGAGGCCGGAGGTCGACGTTTGCTCGGGGTCGCTTGCCGCTGCCGCCCTGCTTGAGCTTTTCAGCGTAGTCGTCCCAGTCCTTCTCGCACTCAGCAAGGGAATAGACGGTGAAGACTCGCTCGGGATCGCTGACGACCGGGGAGGAGAGCGTGCGGGACGTGAGCAGCCCTTTTTCCACCATTCGGGCAGGGGTCGTCCAATGAACGCCGAGGAGGCAGGCCGCCTCCCAGCTTCCGATTGCCTGATCGATCTGCGTTTTTTTCATCGTGTCCGCCTTCTGGCGGTCTGGCCGCCACAGGCAGGATACCCCCGCGACAGGGCGAAAAGCCAATTTCCCGAAAAATCGTCACGGCTCCCCTTGCAAGAATGAAGTGGAGGATAGAGGATTTGAACCGTCGGAGCCACCCCTGGCCCCGATCGGCCGGCAAAAAGCCAGCCGCCGAGGACACAAGGAGGTTTCCGATGCGGAGGTTTGTGGTGATTTGCGAATGGGAGAGTGGTCTGACGATAGACGCTGACCAGATTGCGGTCTACGCCAATTCCCAAGAGTCTGCCCTAGAGAAGGCCAGAAAGAAATGGCGACTGACCATCGGTGCCGAGTGGCCCGATTGCCGGCTCGGGAAAGTTTTTGTCGCGACTCCCGCGCGGTCAACTAAATCGGTATAGGCCGAATCCGACTTCGCTCCGCGCCCCTCCAGGGGGGGGCGCGTCCACCTAGACTTCTGACATCGGCGTGGTACTTCTTCTGACGGAGAGACACACCATGCTGCTGCATCATGTTCTGCGAGATTTCTACGCGCCGCTGACCGGAGTCAGCGACCGCACGATCACCCTGTACGGCTACACGCTCCGCTCCTGGGGGGAGGTGCTCGGGCGACCGCCCGAGACCACCGATCTCGAGGAGTTGTCGGTGGCCCGGTTTCTGGCCCACCGCGTCCGCGAGTTGTCGGCGGCCACGGCGGCCAAGGATCGCGCCCAGCTCCGCGCCCTCTGGGAATTCTGTGCCCGCCGAAAACTCTGCGACACTTGGCCCCAGGTGCCGCGGATCATCGTGCCCGAGCGAATTCCCGAGGCATGGCTGACCGACGAGATGAGGTCGATCTTGGCATCTGCCTCGCAGGAGCAAGGTCGCATCGGCGGGTTCCCCGCGGCGGCGGTGTGGAAGGCCATTTTACTTCTGTGCTACGACACGGGGGAACGTATCGCTTCCGTCGTCGATGTTCTGGCGTGCGACGTTCGCGGGTGCAACGTCATCTTTCGGGCCGAGGAGCGGAAGGGGCGGCGGCGGGATATTCTCCGAGAAATTAGCGTCGAATGCGCTGACGCCCTCCTTGCTATTCGCCGTAGCCCCGACGACACGGCGATCCCGTGGGATCGGCATCGCACATGCCTCTGGCGAATCCTGAAGCTCATCCTCCAGCGGGCGGGACTGCCCAGCGACCGGCGGTGCAAGTTTCATCGCATCCGCAAAACGACGGCGAGCTACTACGAGGCTGCCGGCGGGTCGGCCCAGCGGCTGCTTGACCACTCAAGCCCAGCGGTGACCAAGAAATACCTCGACCCCCGCATCGTCAGCCCAGGCGTTCCCGCGCCGAGCGTCCTGCCCAAGGTGGTCTAGTTCTGGCGTTTCACTTCAGACGACCGTATCACCTCGGCGATCCGCCGCACGTCGGGCCGCCACGACTTCCAGTCGTAGGCGTGCGCGACGGAGTAGTGGCAATCGCGGCACATGGTTGCGAGATTCTCGGGATCAAGCTCGAGCGCCGGATCGGCGTGATACGGCTGCACATGGTGAACCTCCAACTCGTCGCCGCGCCCGCACGCGATGCAGACCGGCTCCTTGGCGAGGTGCTCTCGCCGCACCCTGGCCCACGCTCCCGCGCGGCCGAAGAGGTCGTCGGTCTGCCGGCGTAGCCAATTGAGCATAGGACTAGATCACCGCCGCCTCGATAAACGCCTGATCGACCTGAGCCTCAGTCAGCCCCAGAGCCGCCGCGAGCGGAATCAGCATCGGGTGCGTCCGCTCGACATACGGAGCGTAGTCCCACTCGACGCGAACCGAGTCTCGCTGAAGTTGATCGGGGATCGCGTCGATTGCCGCATCGACCGACGCGAGGCTGATGCCCTGCCGCAGTAGCCAGAGGCGTATCTGGCGGGCCGAGACGCTTTCGGGCACGGGCGGCGTGAGGTCGGCTGTTTGATTAATTCCGACCAGTTCCCCCGCCTCGTCACGAACTTCCCATGTGTGCAAGCCTTCGATCACGCCGATGTAGGTTGTATTCACGACAGCCTCGCGAATGGGTGCGAGGAAGTGATTTGCAACGCCGTAGAAGATGCCGGAAGCGACGTTTGCCCGTTAATAGTCATGGCTGTTTTCGGCGTAAGCCCCAGCATACCGGCTGGAACGCCCTTGCCAGAAAGAACGGGCATCGTCGTGCCTGTTAGCAGCACCGCCACTCCATAGCGGACACCGGCCTGCAATGTATACGTTGCAGGGAACCCTCCGGTGGTGTTGAACGACCTCGTGTAGGCTGTATTGATAGCCGTGAATAGCGTTGTGTCGGACGCGCACCTCGCCACAAGGGTCGCCGTTGTTTCGTCGTATGTGTAGAGACCCATTTGCGCAAAAGTTAAACCAGATGCTGCGGTTGACGTTCCAGACGCCATGCTGATCTGCGAAACAGTGATAGTCTGAAGCGGCGTGAAAAAAACTACACACACGTTGCCGTTGGTGATAGCGATCGTGCCGCCTGTTACCTCAGTTCGCGGATACACGTCGGCGGCTGATGTTGCCCCGCCAAGATGCGGCAGCAATGATGCCACTGTGGCGACGTTGCTGCCGCCAATAGTAACCGCCCCAGTTGCATCGACCCGCAGCCTCTCCGCGCCGTTGGTGGCAAGGGCGATCGTGTCCGAAGCAGGGAAAAACAAGCCCGTGTTGGCGTCGGACAAAAGGCTAATAGATGGAGATGCGGCAGAGCCGCTCACGCCCACAAACAGTCCTTTACTGTCGATGCGAGCAACATCGCTCGCATTGGTGTAGAAGCGAAAGGCTCCAGAGCCTACGAGGTTGTAGATGATCTGCGAGTTGGAAACGTAGTTGGTGATGTATAAAACGCCGCCGGTCTGTGCGACCTGCGACGTGCCGCCCGTCGCGGTCAGATTTAGCATGGCTCCCGCCGCCGCCGAGATCGTCGCCGAGCCTGTGAGCGTGCCTCCGCTAATAGGCAGATAGTCTCCAGATGCGGCGGTAGCAATCGTCCCGAGGCCGAGCGTTGTGCGAGCCGCAGACGCAGAAGCGTCATCGAGCAGAGAGCGGCCAAAGGCCGTGCAAGTGATCTCCTCCACCACGCCTGCGCCTGCTGTGGAGCGGCCCAGCAGCCGGTCGGTGGCTGAGACATCCTGAATCTTGGCGTAAGTGACGGCAGAGCTTGCAATGTCCGCCGTCACAACAGCGTTTGCATTGATCGTCCATGCGGCCCCGCTGGCCGACACTGTGATATCGCCCTTACTGCCATCAGACACGACAGGAACCGTCACCGCGCCCGTGAGTCCGTTGACGCTGGCGACTGGGCCATACTTCGCCGCTTCCGTGGCGAAGTCCGTGATCGTTGACGCCGCTTGCGTATGAGAGAGAGATGCCGCACCGATAGACTCAGGCGTGATCGCATCGCTGCCTCCCGTGGCGTGGGTGCTGGCGTGAGGGCCAGTACCCGAGACACCAACTTCAACGTAGACGCCATTGGCGAACTGATAGGCCCGCGAGTTATCGACACTCAGGTATAGGACGTTCGCCAGACCAGTCGGGGGGAAGCTCGCAGCCGTCGCGTAACTGGCGATCGATGAGAACGAAGTTACTACGCCCGCCGAGTTGCGATAAAACAGCCTCCCGTCCGCTTGGTTCACCGCGATCTGGCCGTTCCCCAGCGAACTGGGCGTATTGCCAGCCGTGTTGCTGTACGGGTTGCGGACGACGTTTGCCACGGTCAAAAGCTTCCCGAATCGATAACCAGATTGTCGATGCTGCCGCCAGTGATGTTCACGTTGCTCGACGCCTGAGTCGCCATCGTGCCGAGGCCGAGGTTCGTGCGTGCCGTGGTCGCGTCAGTCAGATCACTCAGGTTCGACGCCTTGGCGAGCTTGCCGCCGATGCTGTTGCTGATCGTCGTGGAAAAGCTGGCATCGTTCCCCAAGGCAGTCGCAAGCTCATTGAGCGTGTTGAGGGCTTCAGGGGCACTTGCCACCAGATTCGCCACAGCCGTCATGACGAACGAGGTGTTCGCGATCTTGGTGCTGGAGTCGCCCGCCGTGACATTTGGCGAGGTCGGCGACCCTGTCAGACTGGGCGAGGCCAGAGGTGCGTAGGTGCTGCTCGCACTCGACTGCGAGAGGTAGGTGCTGCTCGCCGACGAGATCGTCAGGTAGGTCGTCGCCGCATTCGCCGTGGTCAGGTAGTTGGCGAGTTGCGAAGACACGTCAACGGCAGCGACCGCCGAGGCGACATGGCTTTTTGTGGCGTAGGTGCCTTCACCGCCAATGCAGATCACGCTCGTGGCGTTGCCGTCCTGCCCCAAGCCTTTTCCATACCAAAGCTGATCCGATACCTCGTTGTACGCGACTTCCCCGTTCAAAAGTGTTGCGGGAGACCCAGCGTTCCCTGAGACTCGACGCTTCAGCCGAAGACGATTTGCCATGATGCTTCCTCCTTAAAGTTCAAAAATTCTGGCCGTCGATAATCAGGTCGCCTTCGGGGCTGTTCCGCCACTTGCTGTTCGAGTACCGCAGCAAGTCTCCGTCCGCGACGTTGCTCAACTGCACGTCGCTCGCTGCCGACAGTGCATTGCCGGGAGGTCCGATCACGCCCTGCGGACCCTGTGGCCCGATGCCGCCGCCTGCCGATGCCTCGACGACAGAAGAGCCGACGCTCGCGGAGATGCTCCCCGAGGCGTTGACGGTCGCCGTAATCGGCTGGGCCGAGACGCTCGCTGTGATCTGTGTCATGCGTAGACCTCCACGGTGCCGCTGAGAGCCGTCCGCTGCACGCTGCCGGGAGCGACCCAGTCAAGCTGCCAGCCGTAGGTGCCAGCCG
>JBIKJV010000287.1:0-2928 GCA_044360755.1 Phycisphaerales bacterium | reverse complement strand
GACTCTATCGGTATACCACACTCTACATTCTATAAAAAATTCTACAAAACATTCATTAACACTGAATACTTAGACTCTATCCAATTTTCTGTGCTTAAAAGCATTATACTACAGGCCCAGCAAAAAGTACAGGAAAAAAGTGCGATTAACTTCGAATACTATAGACTTGATGGTTTACCGTGGAAATTGTATGCAAAGATGTCAGCACTAATTAACATCATGATCAACATCAACCGTTATAACTTTTATCAAGCAGTAAAAAGGTGGATCATCGACGAATTTGGTGATGATGAGAAACTAGACGATCTAATCAATTGGAGCATCAACACTGTTAAATGGATCGATTATAATCCTGAAAATCCTATGTCATTTGTAAGTGAATATGATTGGACGTCAGAAAGTTTAGTCAAAGGTACATACAACAATACTCCAATGGATGTAACATACACAGATCTTCACCACATGATCGATTGGCATAAATATGATATGAACGAGAGAGTAAACAAGTACTTCATTAAACTGTGTTCTATCAGTGGCTCAAATAAGATGTTTCGGCACATAGAGGTTAACCCATGTTAAAAAAAGTAGTGTTAGCGATGAACATTGAGATTGACGATGTGAATAATGCTATTCGCAATAAGGTCAACAACTGGCATGCAGATAACTTTATACAATTTTGTATGGAAGACGCTTACTTTTTAGATATCGTTGCAAAGAATTTAATTCAACATGAATATCCTCAAGACGTCATTGATGCATTTAAGCGTGGAGATTATAAGTATGTATTTGAATCCCTTCAAGATCAAGACACATATATAAAGTTTTTTGAAGAAGCGTTTCACGATATGAATAAGTTTATCTTCTTAAAATATGAATCAGACGTATATATTGGAAGAGAACTTGAAGGTCATGTTGTCTTACCAATTGCTTATTCAGGCAATCGCCCACATGTACCTCACGTCTATATTGGGTGGGTTACTCCTCGAAGTATTCACCATCTTGTCACACATGAAAACTTAAGCGAAGAATCAGCGCATCTATTCCAAGAATCTTATTCAAACTTTTTAAGAAAACACAAAGATAAGTTTGATGTATTCTTTGATGGCAATTCAAGCGAAGAAGTTATAGCATATATTAGGTCACTATGATTAACTGGGCATTTATATGGGCGTCAAAGCGTCCACCCATTTGGGAAAACTGTACTGATGTAATGAACCTTGCTATTGGCGATAAGTGGTCGTTTAACGGCTTATATATGCCAGTTAATTCTGGAAGATCTTCACTCGCTAATATAGTGAAAGATGAACGCATACATAAATTAAAGGCGCCCATACTCGAACAGTTTGAGTCTGAATCGTTTAAGTATGTAATAGAAACAAATAACTCTGGTATGAATACTGAAGTTGGTGAGTCAAAGGGCCAACTTATTCTAAAGGAATATTTAACGCCTAATGTTAGTCTAGACTCAGATAATAGTAGAGTTATTAATCTTGATGAAGTGTACAGTTATTTAGAAAAACATTCTTGGGTTGCACTCGGAACTCCACTAAGTAATATCGCCATGAATAAGAAAACGTTGATGGCTAAATCGTACTACTATACTCGAGATGATGATTTTAACGTGATTAACTTAAGTGGAGATAACAATCCTATTGATGGATTAGCTTCTATTGCTACAGTAACTTATTGCGTTTTCAAAAAAACAAAAAACTCAGAATTAGTTGTTTGTGTACTCAATCCACATTTAGTAGCAATGCCGAGTATTGATTCAAATGTGTATAATAATTCTCATCACGCCTTTACGATGGATGCATATGATGCCACAATAGAAGAATACTTTTTAACACCAAGAATCGAAGGTTCCGGAACATACACTGTAAACAAGAATACTATTTTTACGACGTCCCAGTTCGTTATACACGAATATGAAGGTGGTACTTACTTTGGTAAATACGGTAATAAGATAAAATTTGATAGAGAAATCAAAACTAATTTAACTGTAAAAGTGAAGGACGGAAAAATTCACGTAGACCCGACTCGACACTTTGGATATATCACATTAGAATACAATATAGATTCAATTATAAATAGATACGATCGTACTGCTACTGCGGGCAAATACAAGATAGAATTTATCGTAGCTAAAGGATAACAAACATGGTTGCAGATAACACGAGTACATTTACAGCAGCTGGATCCACTACAGCAAAAACGTCAGGCCAAACAATTGATGCCGCATCTTTTCGGCAGATGGTCGATGTGCTTGATGCGTTGATTCAGCACAGCCATACATTTAGTGATGACTATACATCAAATTGTCAGTGCAACTGTGCCCGAGGCAGTATCTAAGATGTCAAATAATTATGCGAATGTGAGAAGAGTCTTAAATGAAGCACAAAAGAATAGGTTAAAGAATCATACACCTTCGGTCATAGATCAAGAAGGCGCTCTTGTCACAAGTGTTGAAACTATCAATATATCTGGCAAAGGTCAAAAGTCAAATAAACTCATCACGGTTCTTCCAAAGTCTGAAGAAAAAGCAGTCCCTTTTGCCCAAGCAGAAACCTTATTTAAAGATCTTGTTCAGGTAAATGCTATGCTTACTAACGCATGCAACTTAGCGTGCTCTTATTGTTATGAACAACACAACAAGGACTTTGGTCGGTTCACAAAGGAATCTCTCAAACAAGTCTATGACTGGATGAATGCTAGAAACAACGGGCAAAAGAAGGTCTTTCAGTTCTTTGGCGGTGAACCTCTTATTCATAAGCCGTTAATAAAAGAATTCATTGAGACTTACGACGAAGAACTCAGTTCAAACTATAAAGACTATCGCGGAACGTACATCTCAATGTGTACAAACGGACTGTTACTCAACGATGAGTTCACTGAGTTCTATTTCAGCAAACCGTATACTCATATGATGAT
>JBIKJV010000101.1:0-10311 GCA_044360755.1 Phycisphaerales bacterium | reverse complement strand
GCCAGGAATGCCTCGATGTTGAACGGGCGGCCCGTCGCCGCGTGCACGCGCCCCGCCAGCGCGAACGCCTCGCGGTAGCGGCCGGCGCGGTCAAGGAGGCGCACCGCGTCGAACCCCGCGACGCGACGGACCACCGGCGGCGCATCGGACCCGGCGATCGCCTCCAGTGCCGCGGCAGCGCCCTCGGGGTCCGCCGCGGCGCGGACGCGCGCGGCCAGCATGGCGTGCCGCGGGTCACCCGTCCACGGGCCGGGGCGCTCGACCCACGCGCGCAGTTCGTCCAGCCGGCTTGCGATCCAGAGCATCTCGCCCGCCGCCACCCAGGCTTCGAGCGCATGCACGCCGCCGGGCTGCGTCAGGCCGCGCAGCCGTTCCAGGCACGCGTCGGTCCGCCCGAGCTGCTGGTCGACCAGGCCGTGGAGGAAGCGCACGCGTTCATCGCCCGGTGCCAGCTTCGCCGCGGTCTCCAGATCGCGGTCCGCCGCATCGATCCGCCCCAGGTGCATGTGTGCGCTCGCGCGCGCGAGCCACGCGCCGACGCTGCCCGCCGCCGCGGCCGTCCAGCGGTCCGCCGCCTGCAGCGCCTCAGGCGCGCGGCCCACGGCAAGCAGCCGCTCCACCTCTGGCCCGAACTGTGCGTCGGCAGTGCTCACGCGCGCAGCCTACGGTTGTCCGGCGCACCGGGGTTCACCGCCTCATCCACGACCCGCGGTCGATGCTCCAGTCGTTGCCGAAGAAGCCGGCGTCGATGACGGCGCCCGCGCCGCCGGCCGCGCCCGGGGCCAGCATGCCGGCGCGGAACGCGACCAGGTCGGGGATCCCCACGCCCGCCACGAAGACCGGCGTGCGCATCAGTGCGCGCATGCCCTTCGCGCCGGTGGCGGCGATCACGCCCACCTGGCCCTTGTCGCAGTCGGCGCGCGGGCGGACGTACATCACGGCGACGTCGTCGCCCTGGACGCGCGTGGCGCCGCCGGCGTAGCGGCCGTTGGCCACCGTCACGGGGTCGGCATCGCCCAGCACTGCCTTGGTCGCCGCGTTCTCGTCGCGGTTGCCGTACAGGATCAGGTTGCGGCCCAGGTACTGCCTGGGGTCGAACGCACTGTCCAGGATGATCTCGAAGCGCCCGTTGCCGCGCACCCACCACTGGTCGGCGTCGTAGCGCGCCTTGGCCAGCAGCAGGCTGTCGGCCTCGTCGGAGCCCTGCGTGCCGACCACCGCCACGAAGCCGTGCGCGAACGCGTTCTTGAACGGACCGCCGCGCGCGGGCTTCTTCGCGGTGGCGGGCAGCGCGTGCGGGGCATCGCCCTTCGAGCTCTGCGGGTCCAGCGACCACGCCAGGCCGCCCTTGCCGTCGGGGCTGCGCTCCAGGCGGATCGGCGCGGGCTTGTCCTCGGCTGGCACGGTGAGTTCCTGCCCGTCCAGCACGATCGTCAGCGGCGCGCGCTCGCCGCCGGCCGCGGGCAGGGGCGGCACCAGCTCGAGCATCGCCACGTTCGACGTGGTGCCCGTGACCTTCATCGCCTTCCGGTCCAGCTGCACGTCCACCTTCGAGACCTCGAACGGCACCTGCTGCTGCAGCACGCGCACCCATGCGCTGCGGCTGGAAACCTGCGGCGCCACGCTGAGGAACCGCACGAAGTCGTTCGACTCCGGCTTCGGCAGCGAATGGCGGAAGAGGAACTCGGTGAGCGGCGGCCAGTCGACGCACTCGTTGCCCCACCAGTGGCCCGCGCCGCAGCGCTCGTAGTAGGCGAAGTCGGGATGGTGCATCGCCGCCAGCTGCCGGAACATCTCGCGCGCCTCGGAGACGGGCACGTTGTCGTCGGCGTCCCCGTGCAGCACGTAGACGCCCTGCTGCATGTAGTTCTCCTTCAGCGCCAGCGTGTCGCTGGCCTTGCCGGCGCGGTTCAGCATCGCGATCGCCGGGTCCTCGCCGGTGCCCGCCGAGGTGCCGACGTAGCTGCGGAAGCTGATCCAGCCCGCGCTGGGGGCGATCGCCGCGAATTCGCCGGGGAAGTGCGCGCCCAGCTGCCACGTGCCGTGCCCGCCCATCGAGTGGCCGGTGAGCCATGAGCGCAGCGGGTCGTTCGCCAGATGGCTGCGCGCATGCGCGAAGGCCTCGGCGAAGTCGATGCGGCCCCAGTCCTCCCAGTCGAAGCCGTAGGGGCGGCGGTTGGTCGGGCAGACCACGTGCGCCTCCTTCTTCGGTGCGTAGGCAGCGGCCTGGCCGGTGGCTTCCACGCTGGCGCCGTGCACGCTGAACAGGATGCCGGGCTTCGGGTCGGTGGTGCGCGCCGTGGATGGCACCAGCGCGTAGTACTGCGCGCTGCCGTCGATGGTGCTGGTGCGCGTGACCACGCGGCGGTCGGTCGTGGTGACGACCGGCAGCGCCACGGGCAGCGTGAAGAGCGAAGTACCGTCGCGCGCCACCAGTTCGACCATGGCCTTCACGGTGGTGCCGGGCTTGGCCGCGCCCAGGCCATTGGCGGCGAAGCGGGCCGGCAGGGCGACCTTCTTCTCGGTGAGGGCCGGCATGGCGTGCAGCTCGACCCAGGCGTCCGTGGCCGATAGGTCGCTGGTGACGCGGATGCGCGCGCCGGCCAGCGGCGCGGCCGATGCGTTCACCACCACCACGCCCAGCGGGCCGTCGGTGTCGCGGCCGCTGACGACGCTGGGCAGCAGCACGTCGCGGTCGCTGACGAACGCGGGCGCGGGCGGTGGCACCAGCTTTGCGGCCAGGCGTCCGCGGCCGACGCTGAAGAGGAACTCGTTGGCGCCGGGCTTCACCAGGACGGGCACCTGGACGTAGCCCGTCGAGTACGGGTCGCCGCCGCGCGGCTCGCCGTTGACGAAGACGCTGCCGTGGCCGGCGGCGTCCAGCAGCATGACGCGACCCGCCTGGGCGTCGCCCATGCCCGGGAAGGCGGTACGGCCGTCGACCGTGAAGTGCAGCCAGCCGCCCGCGAGCGGCGTGCCCTCGTCGCCCTCGAAGATGCCGTTCGCGTTCGCCTGGATGGGCGCCCACTTGGCGGGCGGCTTCGGCATGGACGGCGTGGCCTTCCCCGGGCCCGCGTCGGCGATGGCGGTACCGGGGGCGGCTGCGGCCGGCGCGGGGGTCGGCAGTTCGTCACCCACGCGCGGCGCCGTGAACGTGCCTTGGACGATCCGGTCCTCGACCGGGTCCTGGCGGATCAGGGTGCGCGAGGCCGACCGGGGGGCGGGAACGGCGACGCCCAGGCCCGTGCGGAACACGTAGGTCCCCGGGGCTGCGGCCGGCGCCGGGGGGGCATCCCCCAGGCAGGACGTGGCGTGCAGGAGCAGGGTCGCCGCGATCGCGAATGTCATGGCGCGGAGGGTAGCCGCGGGCCAAAAGCGAAGCCCGCGCTTCAGCGGTGACCGAAGCGCGGGCCATGAGGTGTGACACTCGTGGTACGCAGCCGGGTGGCTGCGCGTGTGACGCATTTGCGCGCCGCACTGTTTCCCCGGAACGCATGCAGGATGCCCCGGCGCGGCGGGCGCGTCGACGGGACGGTTCCCCGAACATCAATGGTCGTGCCGGAATCCGCGGCGATCCCCGCGCCTTCGCGGGGCGGCGGCCGGCGAGGCCCGCGTGGCTGCGGGGGGCGGCGCAGTTCAGGGCGCCCAGGCACCCAGGACCGCGCCCAGGTCGGCGCCGTTCACCAGGCCGTCGCCGGTCACGTCGCCGGCCAGCGGGTCACCGCTGCTCCAGGCGCCCAGCACCATGCCCAGGTCAGCGCCGTTCACGCGTCCGTCCAGGTTCAGGTCGGCTGCGTGGCGGCCGTTGCGCGCCACCTCGAGCGCACGCAGGATGCCGTAGCCCTCGACGAAGAGCGGGTCCGGGTGCGGGCCCACGTCGTCCGACCGCGAAGCCGTCGCGATCAGCGCCGCGCGCAGCTGGTCGACCGTGCGATCGGGACGCGCCTGCACGATGCACGCCATCGCGGCGGCCACAAGCGGCGTGCTCAGGCTGGTTCCGTTCACCCACTGCAGGCCAGTCGCGTCGGTGGCGTGTACCGACGCGGTCGCCACGCCCTGCGCCAGGATCTCGGGCTTCACGCGGCCGTCGGCGGTCGGGCCGCTCGACGTGAACCACGCCGGCGTGCCGGCGGAGTCCACCGCGCCGCAGGTGATGACCTTGTACGCGTCGGCAGGCGCGATGATCGTGCTGGTCGCGGGGTCGGCGTCGTGGCCCTCGTTGCCCGCGGCGGTGCAGCACACCATGCCGTTGGCGGTGGCCTGGTTCACGCCCATGGTGGTCACGCAGGTGTGCCCGTTCAGGTCGGCCTGCGTGTACCAGTCGATGTAGCCCAGCGAGCTGGTGCACACGTCGGCACCGTGCGCCTCGGCGAATTCCAGCCCGGCGACGTAGAAGTCCTCCTCGATCGGGGTCTCGCTGGGGACGACCTCGGTCTTGCACAGGACGAACTTCGCCTCGTAGGCGCCGCCCACCAGCTGGCCCGGCAGCCACGACGCGATCGTGCCCAGGATCCACGTGCCGTGCATGTGCTGGTTCGACGGGTCGCCGGGCTCGATGCCGGTGTTCCCGTCGTCATTGATGAAGTCGCGCTCGGCGATCACCTGCAGCGGGTGTGCCTCGCTGTGGAAGGCCTGGTGCGTGCGGTGGAAGCCGGTGTCCAGGATGCCGATCACGACGTCGCGGCCGGTGAAGCCGCGTGCATGCATGGCGGTGACGCCGATCTGCTGCAGCTGCCCCAGCGCCGCGCCGTAGTCGGTGCTGGCGAAGCCGTTGCCTGCGGGCGGCGGGGCCTGTTCCTCGTGCTGCCATCCCGCGCGGCCGCGGCCGACGGGCTCGACGTGATCGACGCCGGGGAGCGCGCGCAGCGCGGCGGCCTGCGCGGGCGTGGCCATCGCGCTGACCGCATGCAGCCAGCGGCTGGTGACGCGCGGCGTGGCGCCGGTGGACGCGACGGCCACGAGCAGCCGCTGGTCGACGGCGACGTCCTTCGAGTCGTAGAGGCCCGGCAGCGTGCGGCGCAGTGCACGGCGCGCCAAGGCGCGGTCGGTCAGCTCGGTCTGGCCGATGTCGGCCGGCTGCGCGCGCGCGTCGTGGAAGAAGACCCAGACGGGGGCGGCATCGGCGGGGGCGCCCGTCGCACCGGCGGGCGTGCCGGCGGCGGCCGCGGGCGCGGGCGCCATGGATGCCAGCAGTGCTGCGGCGGTCGCCAGGGGGGCCGCGATTGCCGCGGCGCGGGCCGCGGAAACGGGGGACAGGTGGACCCGGCACCGATTCGTCATCGCTACATGGTGCCGCCGGGAGGGGAGCCGCGCAATGGCAATCCCCGGGAATGCGGGCGGTTTCGGGGCCCGGGCGGCCGCGCGGGAGGCCCCGTACGATTTCCGCCCTCATGAGCACCCCCGTCAAGACCATCGCCGTCATCGGCGCCGGCACCATGGGTTCCGGCATCGCCCTCACCGCCGCGCAGTCCGGCATCGCCGCCATCCAGGTGGACGTCAGCGCCGCACAGCTGGAGAAGGCCAAGGCCTACCACGCCAAGACCCTGGCGCGTGCCGTCGAGAAGGGCAAGATGGCCCAGGCCGACGCCGACGCCACCGCCAAGCGCATCTGCTACGTGCAGTCGATGGCCGACGCGAAGAGCGCCGACTGGGTGGTCGAGGCCGCGACGGAGAACGTCGAGCTGAAGAAGAAGATCTTCAAGGAGATGGCGGCCACGTTCCCGGCGCACGCCGTGCTGGCCACCAACACCAGCAGCATCAGCATCACCGACATCGCCGCCGCCGTCGGCGCCGACGCGCACCGCGTGATCGGCATGCACTTCTTCAACCCGGTGCCCGTGATGGCGCTGGTCGAGGTCATCAAGGGCCTGGCCACCAGCGACGCCACCACGCAGGCCACGATCGACCTGTCCGTCGCGATGGGCAAGACGCCCGTCCCCGCGAACGACCGCGCCGGCTTCGTCTCGAACCGCGTGCTGATGCCGATGATCAACGAGGCCTTCCACGCCTGGATGGAGGGTGTGGCGAAGCCCGAGGACATCGACCAGATCATGAAGCTCGGCTGCAACTTCCCGATGGGCCCGCTGCGCCTGGCCGACTTCATCGGCCTGGACGTCTGCCACGACATCATGATGGTGCTCTACCGCGAGCTGGGCGATCAGAAGTTCTTCCCGTGCCCGCTGCTGCGCCAGCTGGTGCAGGCGGGGCGCCTGGGCGACAAGAGCGGCCGCGGCGTGTTCGAGTACGCGAAGAAGTGACGGACGGCGCCGCCAGGACCGGGCCCGCCGCCGCCACCGCCGTCGACCACCTGGTGCTGGCCTGCGCCACGCTGGACGCGGGCATCGCGTGGGCGGAGGGTGCGCTCGGCGTGCGGCCCGCGGTCGGTGGGCGCCACCCGCAGTGGGGCACGCACAACGCGCTGCTTTCGCTGGGCGATGGTTGCTACCTGGAACTCCTGGCGCCCGACCCCGCGGCCCCGGAGCCGCGCGCGGGGGTGCGGCCCTTCGGCCTGGACGCGGCGATGGCGCCGGGTGCCGAGCCGCGCATCACCGCGTGGATGGCCCGCGTCGCGCCCGGCACGCTGGACGCGGCATGCGCCGCGATGCGCGCGGCCGGCGTGGAGTGCGGCGAGGTGCGCGACGGCTCGCGCACGCGCCCCGACGGCACCGAGCTGCGCTGGCGCCTGGCTGTGCCGGCCCAGCCGCTGCTGGGCGGCGCGGCGCCGTGGCTCATCGAGTGGGCAGGCGCGGAGCATCCTTCGCGCACGGCGCCGGCGGGGTGCAGGCTTTCATGGCTGGAAGTGATGCACCCGGAGCCTGCGCGCGTGCGGGCGGCGTTGGAGGCGTGCGGGATGCAGCAGGTGCGGGTGAAGGCGGCGTCGCGTGCCGGGGTTGCGGCAGGGGTGGCGTGTCCGCGGGGAGTGGTGGTGGTGTGAGCGGCGCGATCACGCCGAGCAGACCGTGACTCGCGCTCAGCGCACCCCCACCGCCTCCGAATCCGTCAGGTCCACGCCCGTCCCCACATGCCCCACGCCCCAGTCGGAGGTGGTCTCGACCAGCACCAGTTCGGTGCCGGTGACGGTGATGGCGTCCTCGCCCTTGGCGCGTTCGCAGCCGACGGCCAGGATCATGTGCGGCGTGTCGCCGTTCATGCAGTGGACCAGGGCGAGCGGCATGCGCGCGTCGACGCTGCGGATCAGCGCGGCCAGCAGCAGGCTCTTGCTGTCGCAGTCGCCGCCGTCGAAGAGGGTCTGCACGGGGGTGCGCAGGCCGCAGCGGACCTTGCCGTCGCGCACGACGTCGGTCTGGCCGTCCTTGACGGTGCGGTAGGGCACTGCGTTCTGCACGTAGCTGGCCAGCGCATCGACCACCTGGCGGCGCGTCGCGTTGGCGGTGGGGCCGTAGGTGGCGTCGACGACGGCGTTGGCGACGTCGCGCAGCTGCGGCGCGCTGCGGTCCATCAGCCACTGGTAGTCGGGCATCAGGAGCGTCTCGGTGGCCACGATGCCGTGCGCACCCAGGGTCTGGCGGATGGCGGTCTCGACCGCGTTGCAGCTGCCGTCGGCCTCGCGGCAGGCCACGCGCTGGACGGCCTCGGGCGGGAAGCCGAATGCGGCCTCGACGGCTTGGCCCCACGCGCGGTCGGCGGCGGCGCGCACGGTCAGCGTGCGCGGCTCGCAGCCGGCGCGCAGCACCTTCGTGTTGCCCTCGAACCCGATGACGCACGCGTCGTCGTCTTGCCACTCGTTGAACGGCAGCCGCATGAAGTTGGGGCGCGGCGCGTCGATCTGCAGCGAGGCCTCGTACCAGGCGCGGAACTCGGCGTTCTCGGGGATCGCGAGCGCCAGTTCGAGCGGGCTCAGGTCGGGCGCGGCCGGGGCTTCGGTGGCGGGCGTGGGCGCGGCGGGCACGTTGGGCGCGGGCGTGGTGCCGGCGGGCGCGGCTGCGGGCGCCGCACCGGGCGCGGTGTCGGCAGCGGGGATCGCGGGCGCGGGGGCCGGCGGCGGCGCCACCGGCGCGATCACGCGCGGCGCCTGGCGCGTTACCTGGCCGCGGCGCGCGTGCTTGCGCGCGGGCTGCTTGGCGGGGGGCGCGGCGTTGGTGGTGCCCGTGGCGGACGGCGTGCCGGGTGCGCCGGGCGCCTTGCCCGCGGCCGCACCGTTGCCGCCCGTCGCAGGCGGTGCCGCGAACGCGAACGCCGCGGCGCCGAGCAGGGTGGTCGCGAGCAGGATGGACGCGTGGCGGCCGTTCGTGCGCATGGGGCGAAGTCTACGGCGATGGGCCGCGAATCCCTGCGATGAAACTGTTCCTGCCACACAAGTTCCATTTTCAAGCGGCGCCCGGCCAGGCTGGCCGAAAATGGAACTTGTGTGGCAGGAACGATTTTCCGTCGCCGTGATCGGCTGCGGCACCATGGGTGCCGCGACGTGCATGCACCTGGCGCAGCGCGGCATTCGCGTGCTGGGCCTTGACGCACACCCCGTGCCCCACGCGCACGGCAGCCACCACGGCGGCAGCAGGATCATCCGCGACTGCTACTTCGAGCACCCCGACTACGTCCCGCTCCTCTTGCGCTGCCGCGCGCTCTGGGACGCGCTCGAGCGCGAGTCCGGCATCCGCTGCGTCCACCGCCCGGGCGTCCTCTACCTGGGCCCGCCCGGCAGCGCGGTGGTCGAACGCTCCGCGGACTCGGGCGTGGCGCACGGCATCCCCGCCCACCGCTGGACCATGCGCGACGTGGCCGCGCATTTCCCGCAGTTCCGCGCGCCCGACGACTGGGCCGCGCTCTTCGAGCCCGGCGCGGGCTTCGTGCGCCCCGAATGCGCCGTCGAGGCCTTCCTGTGCGTCGCCCGCGCGCACGGCGCCGCGATCCATGAATCCGAGCCTGTCCTGGGTTGGGACGAGACCGCGCACGGCGTCCGCGTCCGCACCGCGCGCGCCACGTACGAAGCCGACGCGCTGGTCATCACCGCCGGCGCGTGGACGCCGAAGCTCGCCGCGCAGCTGGGCGTGCCGCTGCAACCGCTGCGCATTCCCATCGCATGGCTTGCCCCGCGCGACCCCGCGGCGTGCGAATCGCCGCGCATGCCCGTCTGGTACGTCGACCGCCCGCACGGTGCGCCAGGCGTCTACGGCATCCCCACCGCACCCGACCAGGGCACGCCCGTCGGCGTGAAGGTCGCGCTGCACGGCGCCGGCACGCCGTGCGACCCCAGCGCCCCGCGCGCCCCCGCCACGCCCGACGAGCTCGACGCCATCCGCGCCGCCACCGAGCCCTTCGTCCCGTGCGCCGCGGGCGCGCCGATCGCCGGCTCCACGTGCCTCTACACGATGAGCCCCGACGAGCACTTCGTCGTCGACCGCATGCCCGGCTGCGCGCGCACGTGGGTCGCCTGCGGCTTCAGCGGCCACGGCTTCAAGTTCGCGCCGGTGCTGGGCCAGGCGCTGGCGGACCTGGCGACCGAGGGCCGGACCCCGCTTCCGGTGGGGTTCCTGGGCCTCCAGCGCCTTCGGAACGCGGTCCGCTAGCCCGCCCCCGCGCCACCCCCGCCGCGCAGGCCATCGCCCCGCCCCATCTCCCTAGAATGGCCGGACTATGGCTCACCACGACCCCTTCCACGCGCGTGCCACCCTCAGCACCCCCGCCGGCGACCGTGCCTACTACCGCCTCGACGCGGTGAAGCACCTCGGCCCGATCGAGACGCTCCCGTACTCGATCCGCGTCCTCCTGGAGGCCGTCCTCCGCAACTGCGACGGGCACGTCGTCACCAAGGAGCACGTCGAGAAGATCTGCCGCTACGACGCCACCAAGGTGGGCGAGGAGGAGATCCCCTTCATGCCCGGCCGCGTGGTCCTGCAGGACTTCACCGGCGTGCCGTGCGTGGTCGACCTGGCCGCGATGCGCGACGCCATGAAGCGCCTGGGCGGCGACCCGAAGAAGGTGAACCCGCTCGTCCCCTGCGACCTGGTCATCGACCACAGCGTGCAGGTGGACGCCTTCGGCAGCGCCAACGCGCTGACCATCAACGGCCAGCTTGAGTTCGAGCGCAACACCGAGCGCTACGAGTTCCTCAAGTGGGGCCAGGGCGCGCTCTCGAACTTCCGCGTCGTCCCGCCCGCCACCGGCATCGTGCACCAGGTGAACCTGGAGTACCTGGCCAAGGTGGTCTGGGAGGAGAACGGCGTCCTATACCCGGACAGCCTGGTCGGCACTGACAGCCACACCACCATGATCAACGGCCTGGGCGTCGTGGGCTGGGGCGTGGGCGGCATCGAGGCCGAGGCCGTCATGCTGGGCCAGCCGATCTACATG
>JBIKJV010000254.1:0-2938 GCA_044360755.1 Phycisphaerales bacterium | reverse complement strand
CTACTCTACAGTATTATAAAGTTTTTTAATCAAATATCATGAAAATAAACTCAGTAAAATTTAAGGATAAAGCATCCTTTAACAAAAACAAAAGCAAACCCAATGTGGTTGCTATTCACGAACCCTTTGGTATTATCGTTTTTAGAGACGATACTCCAGTAACTCCTGATCCTAATAAGGTATCACAAGTTAACCAAGTAGATGGATCTTTAGATCAAGTATCTACTGGACTTGCTATCTTGATTGGTAAAGAGTATGCTTCAGCAAAGAAGTACCTTGATGCTAATAACATCGTAGTTAAAGATTCATTTGATCTTACAAGTACCTTCTTTGTAGAAGTTCCAGATTTCGTTCCATTCGATTCATTTTATGGAAGTATCATGGCAACAGGTCTATTCATTAGTGTAGAACCTGACTACATCGTACCAATGGAGACAACTGCAGAGCAATTGTACAATGCACATTGGCACCTTCCAAACATGAGAGCTGCAGAAGCTTGGTCAATTATGCCTAAAGATGGTGGTGGAGAAGTAGCTGTACTTGACATTGCTTGTGAAACAGGACATGAAGATTTTCAAGGAGCAATTAGCCCACTGTCATGGAACTGTGTAACTAATGCAGCAGATGTTAATCCAATTAGTGAGAATGAGAAACACGGTACAGCATGTACAGGAGTTATTGCTGCAGTATGCAACAATGATATTGGGGTATTATCACTAGGTGGTAACAGACTAAAGGTTCAGTTCTTACATATCGGATATGGAAGTAACACTGGTGGTGGTTTCTTTACATCAGATACGATTGTTACACTTGCTATAAACAAAGCAATGGCTAACCCAAAGTGTTATGCAATATCTATGTCATGGGGTGGAACAAACAATTACCCAGTGTTTATCAATGCATTGAATACAGCTAAAACTGTAGCTAGAAGTGGTAAAGGCATTCCAATCTTTGCATCAAGTGGTAATAATTATTCAGGAACTATTACAAGTAATCCTGCAGCTTACCCATCAGTAATGGCTATTGGAGCTAGTGCACAGAATAACACTAAAGCAGGATTTAGTAACTACGGTAGTAAACTATTTGCTGCTGCCCCAGGTACTAGCTTGCTAACTGTAGATAGAACTGGAGCTTCTGGTTATGGTCCAGAATCTTACAAAGGATTCTCAGGTACGTCTGCATCTTGTCCTGCAATGGCTGCCGTAGCTGCAGCTGTTCTTGTAGTTAACCCAGATCTTACTGAAGCACAAGTAAAAGATATCCTTAAGAATTCATGTAGAAAACTTGGTGGGTATGTCTACGATGCAAATGGATGGTCAAACGAGCTTGGTTACGGGATAATCGATATGTTCTCTGCAGTGACATTGGCAAGTAATACCAATCCTGGAGATCCAAATCCTACCCCGAAATACAATTACTTTGGTACAATCTCTAGTCCTGCTACAGCTCAGCAAGGTGCAGTTGTAAATGTAGTATACACTGTAAATGCTGATAAAGCAGCTCCTACTGATACAGTAATTCCAGTATCACTGTTCTTCAAACGTGCAGATGGAGGTAACTTTAACTTCTACAATGGTAATGTAACTATCCCTGCTAATCAGACTTCAGTAACGACTAGTATTCCTCATACTATTTCAAATACTGCAACAGGGATAGCTCAGTTTGTACTCTCAGTAGATGCTAGTGGATTTATTGCAGAGTCAAATGAGAATGATAACGTAGCTATGACTGCTATTAACGTAACAGTTCCACCACCCCCTACAAACAATCTTGACATGCAAGTAGAGATTAGTGGTTATGAGTGGTTGGATGCTACTAGAGTTAGAATTGGATATAGATTCAAAAATGTAGGATCTGCTACAGTTACTAACTTGAAAGCTACTGCTGGATTTGATGGAAGAACTCCTAACAATTGGAACAGAACAGAGACTTATGCTCCTGGTTCATCTAGATCTATGGGCTCTGTGTTCTACACTAACATGTCCCCAACATTCCCCAACACTTTTAGAATTAAAATTGTACAGGTTAATGGGGTAATTGATGAGAATCCAACTAATAACGAAGCAAGCATCTTAATTGTAAAATAGTATGCTAAAGAGACTTATCTATAAACTACAGTTGTTTGATGGGGTATGGTCAGTTCCACTGTCAGTAATCCTATTCTTACTACTAGGCAGATTCAGCTATGAATACTTTGGGGATACCCCACTTATCTCTACAGAATACCTACAACTGGTAATGCTTGCTGCTGTTATACTAATTTTTGCTAACTTTGTCGTATTCCTAGGAATTAGATTTAATTTTAGAACTCTGCAGAAGGACTTCTACTCGAAAGAGTTGAGACACTATGCAAACATGGAACTAAAATCATGGCAAAAAATAAAGCTATACTTATTTGTTTACTTTGGGTTTTTAGTATCCTTCCTACTAATTCTTTGGTTAGTAATGACGGCTACTGCGTGAAATTAACAGCAGAATCGTTCATTGGAATAGTCGAGAAAGGTGGAAACAACAAAGGATTTACAGACCCTTACTTTCGTAAACTGATGGAAAAACAAGGATGGAGACCAGGTTATGCCTGGTGCTCCTTCTTTGTTATGGGGGTACTTGGTGAATGTGGTATTCCTCATACAATAACTGGATGGTCTCCTACAGCCTACAATAGAAAAGATGTGATCTTTACAAACGGTAAGTTCCTGCAATCTTACTCTACAAACGATGTGTTGGTTATGACACTAAGTTATGGGGATAAGAATAGCAAGACTAGATACAAGGGTATCGGGCACACGGGAATTGTAGAGTTGGTAGGTAAGTATTCAGTTAGAACTGTAGAAGGGAATACTAACGATAGAGGTACTAGAGATTCAAGAACAGGAGACGGAGTATTTAGAAAGGTTCGTCCATTATCTAGAAATTTACATATAACCAGATGGAAAAA
>JBIKJV010000227.1:0-2944 GCA_044360755.1 Phycisphaerales bacterium | reverse complement strand
CCCAGGTTCGAGGACGATCCGGCGAATCCGACGCCCGACGCGCCAGGGGCAGCCGCAGCGCCGGGAGCGACCGCCCCCGCCCCGGCTGATCCCGCCGCGGACCCGACGGCCGCGCCTGCGCCCAACGCCCGACCGGACGGATCGGCCACTGCTGCCCCGGCGCCGGACGCGGTGCCGACCAAGCTGCCGCGTGGCGCGATGGCACCTCGCCCGGTTCCCGTGCCGGCCGCCCCGGCCGGCGCCGCCGCGGTGGCACCGACCGGCGCCGCATCGCCGATCGCCCAGGTCTTCGTGCTGCTCATGCTGGCGCCGATGACGCTGGCAGCCGCATGGGCTGTCTCGCGCGGGAACGGCACGCCAGGCTGAGCCGGAGCCCTCACGCCCCGGTGCCGGCGCTCGTGCACGGGATCACGGGCCGCGCTGCGCCCAGCCGGCGGCACGGAACGACGTGACCTTGCCCTCCGGGCTGAAGAAGACGCACCACGCGCGCTCGTCGGCCTCGTCGGGGAAGACCGCGCCGGTGGCGAAGCTGGAAAGCGTGTCGCCGTACTGCCAGCGCTCGCCCTGCGGTGCCGGCGCGACGGTGTCGCCGGGCTTCGGCGTCGGCTTGCGCGGCGCGTGCACGCTGGAGGGGCGGCCCAGCAGGCCCTCGACCTCGGGGCGGGTCATGCCCGGCTTCAGGCGCGACCAGTTCGATTCGTACTGCGGCGACTCGCACCCAGCCAGCACGAGCGTCGCCGCGCCCAGGGCCGCCGCCGCCCGGCACCAGGCGATCACGCCCCACCCCCGGCCACGCGCCGCAGCGCGGCGGCGCAATCGTCGGCCAAGGGCACGATCGAGATGCCCTGCCCCACGGCACGGCGCATCCAGAGGTCGGGCGTCACGCGGCCGATCGAGCAGATGCGGCGCGTCTCGGCCGCCAGGTCCTCCCCGCGCACATGCGAGCGGACCTGGTGGCTGATGACGTGGCCCAGCGTGTAGTCAGCGAGGTAGAGCGGATGCCCCACCATGTGCTGGTAGGCAGCCAGGATGCAGTACGGGTCGGCTCCGAAGTCGCGCTCGTAGAAGCGCGCCCACAGGTCGCGTGCGATGGCGAGCGTCGCATCGCGCAGATCCTCGGCCGTGGCCGTTGGGTTCGCGTAGATCCAGCGCCACATGCGCAGCTCCAGCAGGCTGGGCCCCGCGATCTGGCACGCGGCCAGCATCGTCGCGATCGCGTCAAGGTCGGCCGAGCGCTGTGCGTCGGCGGCGTCCTCGATGCCCAGGACGCGCTTGGCCAGCGACTGGTAGAGGAACGCGAACGCTTCGGTGCACGCCGTGTTGGGTACGTTGCGCAGCGCGGGGCGCGGCGCGTGGAACGTGCTGTACAGCTGCTCCAGGTTGTGGCCCAGCTCGTGCATCGCGGTGTCGAAGCCATCCCAGCCCAGCTCATCCTTCAGGCGGCTGGTGCGCAGCCACGCGCCGTGCTCGGTCAGCATCGGCCGCATCGCGTGGCCCGATCCCTTGGCGATCTCGACGCGGATGCGCGTGCCCAGGAAATCCGCCTCGTCGGCAGGGAAGCCAAGGCCGCGCAGCACCTCGGGCAGGCACCGCTCGAACTCCTTCTCGTCGCGGAAGCGCGCGCGCACCGCGGCATTCATCTCCGCGGCCGGCTTGCTCTCGGCGATGTCCTCGAAGTAGATGTCCTGCGGCTCCAGCGCGCGGCCCAGGCGGGTCCGCAGGAAGGCCGCCAGGTCCTTGCGGACGGGGTGCTCCAGAAGCGCGACCAGCAGGCGCTCGACGTCCGACTCGGCGATCTCGCGCGCCAGGTCGAACTTGCGCGCGATCGCGGTCGGCGCCTCCGGGTACCACGGGTCGTACGCGAACGCGACGTCGCGGTGGGCCAGGATGTGGCGGTAGCGCTCGGGGCCCAGCAGGCCATCGGCGGGGGCACCCCCGAGGGTGTTGCGCTCCGGATCCCAGTCGGCAGTGGTGCGGCGGTGCATCACGTCGGAGGGGATCGTGCCATCGATGTGCCGCGCCATCACCCACATCAGCGCGCGCTGCTTGGCCAATCCGTCGGGGTCGCCGTAGCCGGCCTTGATCTCCTCGCGCACCAGCCAGTGGGCCAGCAGCGCGCGATCGGCCTCGAACCAGCGCTTGCCGGCACGGTCGACCATGGTGCCGACGGGCACGTGGAACTTCGCCACGAAGTGCGACGCCTCGTGCGAGACCTGCCGCGCACGGTCGGCCAATTCGGCGGGGATGCGGGGGCCGAACTGCTGCGCGATGCGCGCGGCGGCCCACTCGTCGGTCGACCAGCGGTCGCCCGCAGCAAGCATTCCCTGCAGGTCGGGGCGGTCGAAGTTCAGGAGCGCGATGAAGCCGAGCTTCTGGCGGTAGAGCTGGTCGGAAAGGTCGGGTGCCGGGTCGAACTGCGCGAGCACCTCGTCCACGCCGGCGAACTCGTCGCCGGCCAGGTCGCTCCAGCGGCGCAGCGTGCGGCGCATCTCGTACAGGTGGCCGCCGATCTGCTCGAGCGCCGTCTCCAGGCGCGCCAGCAGCCGCGCCCGATCGGGCTCGGACGCGACGAAGTGCTTCGCGCAGAAGGCGCGGAACGCGGCCGCATCGCCATCGGACGCCTGCCAGCGCGAGGCCACGCGCGCGGCGCCGGCCTGCGCGGCGGCACGGACAGGCTCGCCGTGGACCGCGACGATGGCTTCGGCGGCGGTGGCCACCTCCGCGGCCGGGATCGGGGAGACGACGGGAACGCGCGCGGGCGCGACGGTCTCGGCGGCGGGGTTCATCGTGGGCCTCACTTGGTGGCGGGCGTGGCAGGCGCCGGGGCCGCCGGTGCGGCGGACGCTTCGGGCTTGTCGGCGCGGCAGCCGGTGCAGCCGGTCGCGCCCTCGGGACGCACGCTGCCGAAGACCACGAGCGGCTGCTCCTTCTCCCGGGTATAGAG
>JBIKJV010000100.1:0-10361 GCA_044360755.1 Phycisphaerales bacterium | reverse complement strand
GAGGCCCTTGTTCTGGACGAGTTCCTTGCCGCCGCACAGGTGCTCCAGCCAGCCGCCGACGCCCAGCTCGCGAATCGACTGCCACTGGATGGCCAGGAACGCCCAGAATGCCAGCGCCATGTTGACCGACAGGCTGGCCGTGGCCGTGCCGCCGATCCAGAAGAGCGCCTGCTTGGTCGCTTCGTTGCCGGCCTCGGGGTCGTGCCGGGCGAACGCGTGGAAGATCTCCTGGATGTCCGCCATCGGCACCAGGCCCATCAGGTTCAGCGTGAGCACGAAGAAGAAGAGCGAGAGCAGGAACGGCAGCCACGCGCGCGCCAGGCGGGCGCCCATGACCGGCTCGAGCATCTGCGTGTAGAGCCCGTCGACCAGCACCTCGACGACCTGGGCGACGCGGCCCTTGGTCACGTAGCGCTCGTGGCCCTGCGTCTCGGGGCCGGTCTTGATGCGGCTCGCGGCCCAGAGCAGCGTGATGATCGCGATCGTGCCGCCGACCACCACCGAGACGACGCTGAGCTTGACCTCATGGCCGAAGAGCTCGGTGAACGCGCTCGGCTTGTCGAGCACGTGACCCAGGGGATTGGCGCCGGAGGCGAGGAGCGTGGTCATGGCTTGGGCGTCTCTTGCGTGGGCGAGGCGTGGAGGCTGCCGTGGACGATCCGGACGACCGTCGTGGTCTCGGCAGCGAGGCAGGCGAGGTACCCGCCGATCGTCGCCAAAACGGCGGCAAACCCGACGGACGGGGTCGAGAAGTATATCGAAACGGCCAAGCCAGGAATGGCAGCGAACCGGATCAGGGTGGCCCCCAGCCAGAAGGAGCCGCAGAGGCTTGCCGGACGGGGCTTTGCGCTGACGAAGATCAGGGCTGAAAGGGCCGTAATCAGGCCGCTCCCGATCACCCCGGCGAGGGTCGCCAGGGTCATGGCCCGGGGTTCGGCGGAAAGCTGGGAGAGCGCGGCCGCCGCCAGGGCCCCGGAGCCCGTGACGATGGCGATCCAGCGGAGGACGGGCCCGGGCGGGATCGCGATTTCCTGCTCCTTCGGTGCGGTCCGGGCGGGCCCGGGGGCCGCAGCCGGGGGCGTCTGGTCGGTCATCGGTCGCTCCGTCCTTCCTTGGCGCCGGCCTCGCGGCGCGCGGCGTCGAACTCGGCATTCACGCGCATCGCGCCGCGGATCAGCGAGGTCATCCCCACCAGGATGCCGCAGATCGCGCCGACCAGAAGGCCCTTGCTGCCGGTCTCGAAGTACCAATCCACGCACCAGCCGATCGCGGCCCCCGCGATCACCTCGGAGCTGGTCTGCAGGCCCAGGCCGGCCATCCGCCAGCCGATGCTCTGCTCCCTGCGCTCCCGTGCGGTCGGGCGTCGGAATCCGGGGATCATCGCGGGGAGGCTACCCGCGCCCCGGGTGCCCGGCGGACCACCGCCCGCGCCGCCGCCTCCGGACGGGCTAGAATCCTGCCCCCATGGCGATCCGCGACAACGAGATCCTCGACGTCACCCCCTCCAAGCTCAGCCGTACCGAGAGCCTGTACGTGGTCAACGTCTTCAAGGGCCTCGGCACGACCCTGAAGCACGCCTTCAAGAACATCGGCCGCGGTGGCGCCAACAAGGACACCCTCTGGGTGGTCCAGTACCCGGAGCAGCGACGCGAGCAGCGCCCGGTCGAGGAAGGCGGCCTCTACCGCCCCTACTTCCGCGGCGTGCACCGCCTGAACAAGGACGAGGACGGCCGCGTCCGCTGCGTGGCGTGCTTCATGTGCCAGACCGCGTGCCCGGCGCACTGCATCCACATCGTGGCCGACGAGAGCCCCTGGCCGGACCGCGAGAAGTACCCGAAGCAGTTCGACATCGACGAGCTCCGCTGCATCTACTGCGGGATGTGCGAGGAGGCGTGCCCCTGCGACGCCATCGAGCTGACGCCGACGTACGACATCACCGGCATGAGCCGGAACGAGATGATCTTCGACAAGGCGAAGCTGCTCGAGATGTACGACCGCACGATCGACGACAAGCCGATGTGAGGCGCACGCCGGGGGGCCTGCGCTACTTCCCGCCGCCCTTCTTTGGCTGCGAAGGCTTCTTCGGCGCGTCCTTCTTGCCTCCGAAGAGATCGCCGATCGCCTTGCCGACGTCCTTCACCGCGTTGCCGACGCCTTGCTGCAGTGCGTCGGGGCGGAACGCGATCTTGACCTTGCGCTCCAGCTTGGCGGGCCTGCCGTTCACGTCGCCGAGCGGGCCGCGCATGGTCACGCGCAGCTGGATGGCGTCGCCGGCGCCCATGCTCAGCGTGTTCAGGATGTCGGACGCGGTGCCGCCGCCGTCCTCGTTGGGCAGGACGTTCAGCACGCTCCGCGCCACCGACGAGAACGGGTAGTTGGCGGCGAGGCTCCGCGCGAAGGGCGGCGACGTCGTCAGGTCGATGTTGCCGTCGAAGATCAGCTGCGTGACCCATCCGTCGCCCTGGCGCTCGACGAAGATGTTGAAGTCCTTGTAGGACAGCTGGCCCGCACGGATGGCGACGCGCAGCGGGTCGATCCTGCCGTCGATCGGCTTGCCGTCGGACTGGAAGACCTTCAGGAGGTTCAGCACGTCGTTGTCCGGGTTGCGGTCCAGCAGGACGCTGCCGACGGTCAGGTCGGCGTCGGCGGACAGCTTGGCCATGCTGCCGTCGACCGGGTACGAGAGCGTGGTGAGCTGCAGCAGGATCGGCTTCTTCTCGTCTGCCAGGCGAATGTCGCGGAAGACCGGGTTGATCGGTCCCAGCACCCGGTGGCGCAGCGGTTCGCTGGGAATGAACTCGACGCGCGCGGGCTTCGCGGCGTCGACCAGCAGCGTGCCGTGGTCGTAGCGGCACGCCGGCACCGTGGCGTTCAGGTACGTCGAGGACAGCTTTGCGTCGGCGACCGCCATGCCGGGGCCCGTGGAGCGCAGCGTGGCCAGCAGCGTGGCGGTGGGGCCGATCGCTTCCGGCAGCTCGCCCGCGGGCATGCCGAGCAGCGCGCCAAGCACCGCGCTCGACGCCTCGCGCACCTCGACGCGGCCGTCGGGCTGGATGGACTGCAGGTCGAGCGTGCCGTCCGGGCGGCACCAGTCGCGCAGCGTGGCCTCGGCCGTGATCGGGGCACTGCCCTTCGCGCCGGCCGCGGCGAGCGCGGTGCGGAGCGAAACGCTCGCCGGCTTGCCGGCCCCCGGCATGTCGACCGTCGCCTGCACGGGCGACACGGTGATGGGGCTGCCCTCGGACGGCACCAGCACCAGTTCCTTGGTGTCCAGGCGCACCACCGCGAGCGGCGCCTTGCCGGGCGCCACATGCAGCGCGGGGATGGTCGCGTTGACTTCCAGCGAGCCCGCCGACTTCCATGGAGCGGGCGGGACGCCGCCGTCGGTGCGCGGCGTGCGCTCGCCGCGGTTCAGGAGCGCCAGCACCTGCTGGCCGGGAAGCATGAGCTGCGCGGAGCTGTCGCGCAGCGTGAGCGCGCCGTCGGTCCAGTCGCCGAGCAGCGTGGCGGCCAGCGTGGGCACGCGGCTCTGGACGTCGAACGCAACCCCGCCACCCGGCACGGACTTCAACGCGGCGCGCACGGTGCCGCCGCTGCCGATCCGTCCGCGCGCGTCCGCGGGAAGGTCCAGGAGCGCCTCGACGCCGGTGCCCTCGACGCCGGTGACGCTCAGGTCTGCGGACCACTGCGTGGGCGCGGCGCCGGCCGCGGCGGACCACGAAGCGTCGACCGCGACCTTGGCGACGGCCAAGCTGCCGGACGCTGGCTCGGCCGTGACGGAGAGCGGCGCAAGCACCACCTTCGCCGACATCGCAGGCGAAAGCGTGACGTCGGCGTGCACGGCCAGCGTGCCCAGGCCGACGTCGGTGCGCACGCCCGGCACGCCCTGCAGGCGCGCGCTGGGCACGCGGACGCTGGCGCGGACCGCGCCGGGAGCGGCGAATTCCCAGGGCGACGAGCGGCCGATCGTGACGGGGCCCGCCGTCGCCTCGACGCGCACCGGGCCCGCCAGCGTGCAAGGCACGTCGGGCGCCAGCGCGCGCAGCGCGGTCGGCTGCAGCGTGCCCTGCACGGATGCCTCGGCCATCGCGGCGTCGCGGCGCAGCTCGAGCGTGGCGCTGGCCTGCAGGTCCGTACGCGTGCATCGCACGCTGCCCTTGCCGGCCTGCAACGAGCCGTCGTAGCGCACCGCCAGCGCGAGCGGCCCAGACCCCAGGTGCGGCAGCAGCTCGGCCCCGCCGGCACGCGACGCCACCAGCGCCGCCTCGACGGAAGGCGCGTCCACCGCCACCCGGAGCGTTGCGGCCTCGATCGACTCCTTCGTGCACTCGCCCAGGCCCTTCGCCTCCAGGCTCACCGTCACGGCGGCGCCGTCCAGCGTCGCCTGCGCGGTGGCCGCGACTTCCGTGCCCAGCGCGGCCGTGCGCACCGTCGCGTGCAGCGCGCCCACCTGCAGGTCCGGCGTGCCGGCGCCCTGCCCCGAGCCGATCCGCAGCGGAAACGCCCCGCCGCGAGGCCCGGTGACGTCGATCTCCGCGGTGATGCTGCACGCGCCGGGCGCGAACGACTTCGGCGCCGGCAGCCCGAGTTCGGCAATCCGAACGGTGACCTCGACGGGCCCGCCCACCGGCACTCCGTACGCCGCCAGCAGCTCGGGATGCACGCCGCGCAGCGCGATCGACGACGCGCCCGTGGTGCGGATCGCGCCGTCCGCGCCCACCGTGCCGCGCAGCGAGACGGTCACCTTCGGCGCCTCGACGCTGACGAGCACCTCGGGACGGTCGCCCGCGCCGATCGTCACGTCCAGCGAGCGCACCGCGTCGCCGATGTCGCGCACGACGTCCACCGGCACGGACGCCGGCACGAACGGCCGCACGAACGCCGTGGGAAGCGACGCCACGCGCACGCTGCCGTGCACGCCGAACGGCCCGCCCTGACGCAGCGAAGCGGTCACCTGCATCTCGGAACGCTCGGCGCCGCCGGCGCGCGCGGCGGAGAGGTCCACCTCGATGCCCGCACCGATGGGCTTGGCGGACGCACGCAGCCGGATGGACGCGACGTCGAGCGGCACCCGCTCCTCCGGGCCCGGCACCTGCAGGCCCTGCACCTCGGCGCGGGCATCGGCCGCGAACGCCACGTCTTCCAGCCGGAAGGAGCCATCATCGCCGGCGCCCGGCACGTGAACGTCGGTCAGCGCGGCCTGGACCCGCGCCGGGGCCGACACCACGATGCCCGCCGACGCGACCAGCGCCGGATCGACGGTCGCCGCCAGCGTCACCGTGCGCAGGTCCGCGGCACCCGTCTTCGGGTCCAGCGCGCCGTCGGCCACCAGCTGCATGCGCTCCGAACGCACCTCGACGTGCAGCCCCGAGCCATCGGCCGCGGCGAAGGTCGCCGTGGCATCGACGCGCGCGCCCAGGTCGCGCGCCAGCGCCAGCGGCGTGCCGCGCACGAACCGCTCGAACGGCGCCGTGGGAACCCCGGAGGCACGCACCGATCCCGACACGCCGCCCAGGTCCATCACGAACGCTCCCGCGGGCGAGAGCACGCGCGCCATGCGCAGGTCGGCCTCGACCGAGCACGGCTCGCCACCCTCGACGCCCGCGTGCACGGATGCCTTGACCTCGACGGGCCCGGACAGGTCCTTGCTCGCCACCTTCACGTCGGCGTCGTCCACGCGGATCGCCAGGCCGCCGGCCGAGAAGCCAACCTTCGACGCGCGCACGTGGACGTCCAGCGGCACCTTCGCGAACGCAAGCGAGCCGTCCGCTGCCACGATGCCCTCGGCGCCGGCCTCGATCTCGAAGCCGCCCGAGCTGCCCTGCCACTCCGACGAGCCCTTCACTGCCAGCGACGACCGGCCGCCGCCCAGCACGCGGGCACGGCCGCCCTCGACCAGCAGCGAGCCCTCCTTCGTGCCGTCGGCCGCGTCCACCTGGAATTCCAGCCGCTCGAGCGTCACCGTCGCATCCAGCCCCGCGGGCAGGCGGAACGGCTCCGCGCCGGCAGGCGCCGCGGGCTGCGCGCCGCCCGCCGGCGCCTTCGCCAGCGCGGCGATGCCCAGCGACCCGTCGGCCATGCGCTTCGTGCGCACCTTGGCCGCAAGCTTCGCGTCCAGGCCCGCGATGCCCTTCGTCGCCAGCGCCCACAGGCCCTGCTGCGCCGAGGCGGTCGCCTCGATGCGCGTGCCGTGCGCGGGGTCGTCGACCACCACGTCGCGCACCGCAATGCCGCTGAACCAGCCGACGTCGATCGACCCGATCGTGACGGTGCCGTTCACGGAATCCGTCGCGTACGAGACCACCGTGCCGCGGAACATGCCCATGCTGACCAAGGTCGGCAGCGCGGCGACGAAGCCGAGCAGCGCCAGCAGCACGCCCCCCGCGATCAGTGCGATGCGAGTGCCGCGCCCGCGCCGGCGCGCAGGGCTCCCGATGGTCTCTTCCGTGGTCACGCGGTCAGTCTACGAACGCCGCGGGCGCCTGGATCGCGGCGGTTGCCTTGCCGCGCGGGTTGCGCACGGCCGTGGTCGGGGACGAATTCCGCAGCATCCGTTCCAGGGCGGTGCGCGCCCACTTCCGCGCCTCGGGGTGCACCCGCACCTGGTTCACGACGCGGCCCTCGGCCAGGTTGTCCAGCGTCCACAGCAGGTGCGGCGGGTCGATCCGGTACATCGTGGTGCACAGGCACTGGCAGGAGCTCAGGATGCGCACGAACACGCCGCGCGCCGCCGCGGCGTCCGCCAGCCGCTTGACCAGGTGGATCTCGGTGCCGACGGCCCAGCGCGTGCCGGCCGGCGCTTCCTCGATCACGCGGATGATGTGCTCCGTCGACCCGCTCATGTCGGCCGCGTCCACGACGTCCTGCGCGCACTCGGGGTGCACGATCACCGTGATGCCGGCCTCGTCGGCGAACTGCGCCTTCACCTCGTCCACGTGCTCGGGCCGGAACATCTTGTGCACGCTGCAGTGGCCCGCCCACAGCAGGACCTTCGCGTCGCGCACCTGCTGCGGCGTCAGGCCGCCGTGCTCCTGGCGTGGGTCCCAGACCGACGTCTGCGCGGGCTTCTTGGCGGTGGCGTCCGGCTCGGTGACGAAGCCCTTGCGCTTGGCCGTGTTGCGCCCCAGGTGCTGGTCCGGCAGGAAGAGGATCTTCACCTCCTCGCCCTCCGCCAACGTCTCGTCGCCGCCCTGCAGCGCCCAGTCGAAGACCTGCGACGCATTGCTGCTGGTGCAGCACGCGCCACCCTTCGAGCCGACGAACGCCTTGATCGCGGCCGACGAATTGACGTACGTGATCGGCACGACGCGAGTCTTCGTGCCCTTCGTCGCGGCCGCGATCGCGTCCCACGCGGCGACGGCCTCGTCGTACTGCGCCATGTCGGCCATCGAGCAGCCCGCGGAGAGGTCAGGCAGGACCACCTTGACCTCGTCGGGCGTCAGCACGTCGGCCGTCTCGGCCATGAAGTGCACGCCGCAGAAGACCAGGAACTCGCTGCCGCGGCGGGCGCTCTCGGCGGCCGCCATCTGGCTGAGCTTCAGGCTGTCGCCGGTCAGGTCGGCGTGGCGCACCACGTCGTCCTGCTGGTAGTGGTGCCCCAGCACCAGCAGCCGGTCGCCCAGCTGCTCCTTCCGCGCACGGATGCCCGCCGCGAGTTCCTCGTCGGTCATCCGGAGGTACCGGTCGGGCAAGGCGGGCTGCCAGAGCATCGCGCAAGTGTAGGCGACCCCGCCGCTACGCTTCCCCGCGTGACGTCCCCCGCCGCCATCCACGTCCGCTGCCCCGCCAAGCTGAACCTGGCGCTCAGCGTCGGCCCGCCCGGCGCCGACCGCATGCACCCGATCGCCAGCTGGATGGTGACGACGGACTTTGCCGACGACCTGCACCTGACGCGCCTCGACGCGGGGCGCGATTCGCTCTACGCGATCCTGTGGGCCGACGACGCGCCGCGCCGCAGCGACATCGACTGGCCGATCCAGAAGGACCTGGCGGTACGTGCGCACCTGGCGCTGGAGAGGCACGCGGAGCGCCGGCTCCCGCTGCGCATGAAGCTGGAGAAGCGCATCCCGGTGGGCGGCGGGCTGGGCGGCGGATCAAGCAACGCGGCTGCGATGCTGCGCGGTGCGAACGCGCTCTTCGGGCTCGGGCTGGCCGACGGCGTGCTGGCCGAGATCGCGCGCGGGCTCGGGAGCGACGTCCCGTTCCTGGTGCGCGGCGGCAGCGCGGTGGTCGAGGGCCTGGGCGAGCGCCTGGAGCACCACGACGAGGTGCCCGACGTGCACGCGGTGCTGGTGTTCCCCGACGCCGCGTGCCCCACCGGCCCGGTGTACGGACGCTTCGACGCGATGCGCCCCGACGCCGCGCTCCAGGCCGCGCGAGTCCGGGCGCTCTCCGCCGGCCGCACGGTGGCGCACGATGCCCCCTTCAACGACCTGGCCGAGCCGGCGCTGGCAGTGGCGCCCGTTCTCCGGGACGTCATGGCCGAGATCGGCAGCCTGGCGGGCCGCACCGTCCACGTCAGCGGCAGCGGCAGCACGCTGTTCCTCCTGTGCGGCGGGCGCGGCGAGGCCGACCTGCTGGCCGGGGTGGTCCGTGACCGCACCCGGTGGCCGGCCGTGGCGGCCTCGGTGGCCGGAAACCGCTGAATCGCAGGCCTGCGGGGGCCCCGGATACCATCCGTGATCCGCCCCCACGGGGCGGGGAAGGTTTCCTCCATGACCACCGCGACGACCCCGGCCAAGCACCCGCCCGCCTCCACCTTCGTGCCCGCCGAGCTGGACGGCACCAAGTGGGAGAACCTGGCGCCCTACTACGAGCAGCTGATAGGCCGGACGGTGCACGACGCCGCCGCGCTGGAGCGCCTGCTGCTGGACCGCAGCGAGCTGGACGCCTGCGCCGAGGAGGCCGCCGCCAACCTCTACATCGAGATGACGCGGCACACCGACGACAAGCTGGCGCAGCAGCGCTACCTGGCGTTCGTCGAAAACGTGGAGCCCGAGCTGAAGAAGGTCGGGTTCGCGCTGGACCGCAAGGTGGTCGAGTGCCCCTTCGCCGCACAGCTGGACCAGCAGCGCTACGCCGTGCTCCTGCGCGGGCTGCGGCGCTCGGTCGAGATGTTCCGCGAGGCCAACATCCCGCTCGAGACCGAGACCACGAAGCTGGACCAGCAGTACAGCGAGATCAACGGCGCGATGACCGTCGAGTTCGACGGCACCGAGCGCACGCTGCCGCAGATGGCGCGCTTCCTCGAGGAGACCGACCGTGCGCGCCGCCGGGCCAGCTGGGAGGCCGTCGCCAAGCGCCGCCTACAGGATGCCGACCGCATCGATGACCTCTTCACGAAGATGGTCGGCATCCGGCACCAGATCGCGCTGAACGCCGGCTTCCGCAACTACCGCGACTTCCAGCATGCGCGCCTGCAGCGCTTCGACTACACGCCGGCCGACTGCGAGCGCTTCCACGAGGGCGCCGAGAAGGTCTGCGTCCCGCTGCTGCGCAAGCTCAACGCGGAGCGCGCATCCACGCTGGGCGTGTCCGCCGCGGAACTGCGTCCGTGGGACCTGAAGGTCGACACCCGCGGCCGCGGCCCGCTGAAGCCCTTCGACGGCGCCACGCAGCTGGTCGACCGGTCCAGCGCCATCTTCCACGTCATGGACCCCGAGCTGGGCGCGATGTTCGACAGCATGCGCACCGGCGACTGCCTGGACCTGGAGAGCCGGAAGGGCAAGGCGCCGGGCGGCTACCAGTACCAGCGCCAGCGCAGCCGCCTGCCGTTCATCTTCATGAACGCCGCCGGCCTGCACCGCGACGTCATCACGATGGTCCACGAGGCCGGCCACGCGTTCCACAGCCTGCTGTGCGCGCACGATCCGCTGGTGGCCTACCGCGGCAGCCCGATGGAGTTCGCCGAGGTGGCCAGCATGAGCATGGAGCTGCTCACGTTCCCGCACCTCGACAAGTTCTACTCCGCCGAGGACGCGAACCGCGCCCGCCGCGACCACCTGGAGAGCCTGAGCACCATGCTCCCGTGGATCGCCACGATCGACGCGTTCCAGCACTGGGTCTACACCAACCCAACGCACACGCGGAAGGACCGCGAGCAGTACTGGGTGCACCTCAACGACCGCTTCGGGCCCGCCGTGAGCTACGCGGGCCACGAGGACAGCCTGCGCACCATGTGGCAACGGCAGCTGCACGTCTTCGGACTGCCCTTCTACTACATCGAGTACGGCATCGCGCAGATGGGCGCGCTGCAGATGTGGCTGCAGGCGAAGAAGGACCCGAAGGCGGCGCTCGCCAACTACAAGACGGGCCTGTCCCTGGGCGCGAGCAAGCCGCTGCCCGAGCTGTTCCGCGCCTCC
>JBIKJV010000299.1:0-2959 GCA_044360755.1 Phycisphaerales bacterium | reverse complement strand
AATGTTGTGCTGGGAGATACAAAGATCGGATTGGGGGCCGACATACTCTATTTAGACTACAAGGATTGTAGTGTTAAAAAAAGCGATTCTGTCGTGACCGTTTGAGTCTCTAAACGTTCTAGATACCCTGCTGTTTTTGCATCAAAATCAAACTGAGGATTGGTTGTGTATATACCTATGCGCTGAGACGAAAGATTCATTGTAAGAGTATTGTTGAAAGTTAGAGAAGAGACCTCTGAATAGATTGTATTCCTGCCTGTTACTTGACGAGGATTTGCTCCTGTAAACATGGCAAGATTCGATGAGTTGAGGAACACTTGATTGGGTTGTTGAAGATTGATTTCACTGTTTTGAATATAGACTGACGTCGTTAATGAAGATGTCGCAGTTGTATGTGTAACATCAAGTTGAGCAGTGGGATTTAATGTATTAATACCAACACCCCATGTATCGATTCCAAACTGACTTGTAAAGAGTGTATCATTGATAGCAGTGTATGGAATAACTTTGGGTACAACCGCGTCTAGCTTATTTGGAAGTTCTGAGAGTCCTATTCCTAAGGAAGGAGTTGTGAGTGTTTTCCCTCCAAGAAACTGATTGATTTGGAGGGTCGAAACAACCAACGAACTCAGTTGAATATCGCGATAGGTAGGTTCTAACCCTTTAAAGATAAAAGTTGATGTCACAATATTTCCATTGACTGTAACAGTATAATCATTCTCTGGTGTATAGGTATTAATCATCACTTGGCTTGAAAGATTGACAGACAACGTTTCATTAAATGTCACAAGTGTTGACTGTATGCGTATAGAAGGAAGATTATAGTTGAAGGGTTCTGTGCGCTGATAAACAACAAGCTTCGGGAACTCAATGAAAGGGAAGCGTTCCAATCGGTTAATCTCTTGAGAGAAAAACCCATAGGTTGTTCCAAAAGATTCTTCTGATTTGAATCCACTGTTGGGGTTTGTGAGAGCTATCCAGCTAGACCCATCTCCACTGTAGAGAACAGACTCGGTGTTCGATATACTTTTTCCAACCGCTATAAACATACCTTGTTCACGACTGTATGCAACTCCATATCCTGCGTAAAAGAACTGTGTAGGATAACTGGCTGCTGTCCATGTATACCCATCAAGACTGTATTGAATATTTGATGTGCTCCCTGGGCTATTTTCACCGACGGCGACCCATTTTTCAACTCCAAGAAAATCTCGTCCATGCGCAACACCATAGCCTGCTACTGTAAATCCACCTGATGTCGCAGTTCCCCAGCCAAGACCATCAGTGCTATATTGAATCGAGGCAAGAGTATCTACCGTGCTAGGATCTGCTCCATAGGGTTTTCCTACTGCAATGAGCCCTGCTCCAGCTGGTAACATGCCTGCTGCGATTCCATAGCCTGCATAGTTAAATCCATTACCAGTATTTGCATTCGCCCATGTATATCCATCATCAGAATAGACAATTGTGCGTCGATCCCCTCCTGTAATAGGTGTTCCAGGAGCTTCTCCTACAACGACGACACGACCCAGAGAGGAAATCTGTGCGATTCCTCGTCCTCCAAACGGGATTCCAGACGAGTTATTTGTCGCAAACCAGTTCGCGCCATCATCACTATACTGAATCGTGGCAGTGCTTGCTGCTGCTTTTCCAACAGCAACCCAAAAGTTGGATCCTGTATTTGAGTTTTCATAATAAGTGACACCATATCCAGCAGGAGAGAACCCTCCTGTAATCGCAGGAATCCAGTTGGTTAAGTTTGAACTGCGAGCAATTGTCTTTTGAGGGACAGCTCCATCACCCACAGCCACATAAAGATAGGTTTGGATACTCGACGCAATGCCTACACCATAGACCGATGTTTGGAACACATTCGATGCATTTTCTTGAGAGAGAAGGGTTACTGTAGAACGAGTTGGAGTGGGAGGAAAACCTGCTCCAGAAACACGAAGAATTTGAGGTTTGGTGGCTGTCAGTGAGGTAAAAGCTCCTGTGCCTCCAGCAAGCACCAGAGACGAGGAAATCGCAATCCCGTAGCCTGCTCCTACTGAGACTGTTCCACTCGAGAAGCCTCCTGATAGAATAGGTGTGAAAGTGTTGCCTGTTAAGGAAGCAGTGAAGATTGTATTTTGTGCGGAGCCTGCCTGAGCTCCCAAAAACCATTTTTGTTGTGTATCTGACCAGTAAAGTGATGTGAAACTCGTTGCTCCCAAAGAAAACGGGGATAGAACCTGATTCCAGTTATAAGGACTATTTGTATCGCGACTGTATAAACTATTGGAGGAAATAGCATAGAACTGACTGACTCCTAAATTGCTCGCATAGATCATATCAAATGCATCATACACAAATGTATTTGCAATTGCCAAGTTCCAGTTGGAACCATTATCGTAACTTGTATAATAACCACCCAGAGAATCAAGAGCAATCCATGTAAATCCTAGAAAAGGGGTAAATCCATATGCAAACGCTGTAAACTGATAAGGTGAGTTAGTTTGAGTCCATACAATCCCATTGCTAGAGTTTACAATGTAGTTACTTGAGTTGAGAGCAAGAGAAAATGTATTGTCAGCCTTTAGTTTTGAAATCGAATTGAGAAGAGCGCTTGAGTTGGTTGCAGATTGAAAGTTAGATCCATCATCACTGTAAAAGATTGTGCTAGCAGACCCAAGAGCATTGCCACCTACAAGCCATCGCGGACCTGTTACTACAAAGAAAGGCGGTGAAGTTATGGTCGATGCATAATAAAGAGTGGCAACTGTATTTCCTGATTTATACCCATCAGAATCACCAATAGAAAAGCCTCCTGATTCAACAGGATTCCATGTAGTTCCATTCAAACTATATTGAATACTCTTGTTTGTTTGGGAATCTGCCCCTGTGGCCACAAAGAGAGGATTGAAAAGATTATTATTCCCTATTACCTCAGAAGCATAGTATTCAAAGTTGTTGTTCGAAG
>JBIKJV010000153.1:0-5960 GCA_044360755.1 Phycisphaerales bacterium | reverse complement strand
GTCGTGCCGGTGCGCTTCGTGAAGATGCCGATGATCACCAGCAGGGCGATCAGGCCGACGAAGCCGCCCTGGCCGAGGGTCGTGATGAAGTTCATCAGGTTGCCCGTGATCTTCCCGAAGTACGAGCTGGTTTCGGTGCCGAAGATGATCTGGACCAAGACGCCGATCGCGATGAACAGCAGCATGATCTCGACCAGCTCGCGAGCCCAGCCCTTCACCATTTCAAAGCCCTTCATGCGGTATCTCCTGTCTGTGGTTCCACAAGATCTGGAGTGACGAGCGTCACCCCCACAGGAGGGCTATCGGGCACCGCCCGTTCGGGCCGTGAGCCTTTCCGGCAGGATTTGCCGGACCGGCAGTCGCGCGCGGGTCAGAAGTGAAAGCCGCGGGCCAGCATGATGCCCAGAAACAGCCCGAAAACCGCCACGATCACGCGCTGGGCGTGCCGGTGGAACGGCTCGGCGGGGGCGCCGTCGGGCAGGCCCTCGGCGGTCGGCGGTGCAGCCGTCCCGGCGGGGGCAGCGTGGCTGGCGGGGCGATCACGGCGGGATTCAGACGACATGTGAACAACCTCCGATAGGACTGGAAGAACCGTCCGATCCGTCCGCGCGCCAGTCAAGCGCCGAACGCGGCCGGACGGCGGATTCGTCCGCTACCCTCACCCGCCGGAGCCCACGGATGGGCGACCTGTGCGCCCTGTGCGGGCGCGGACGCGCAAAGGAGTGCCGCATGCAGCTCTCGGCTGATGACGTTCGGACCGCGGTCGGAGGACAGTGGATCGTGCCCCCGGCGGCTGGCAACCCCGCGGCGGACGGGATCCGCGCATTCGCCCCGTTCATGCTGCACGGCGTGGGGACGGATACGCGCGAAGACCTGCGCGGCCGCCTGTTCGTGGCCCTTCGCGGGGAACGTTTCGACGCGCATTCCTTCCTGGCCGACGCCGCCGCCCGCGGCGCCGCCGCGGCGCTGGTCGACCGCAAGGCGCCCGCCGGCTACGCGCGCCCGGCCGGCCTGCCGCTCCTGGAAGTGGGCGACACCCGCGTGGCGCTGGGCGACCTGGCCCGCACGTGGCGCGCCCGTCTGCGCGCCAAGGTCGTGGCGATCACCGGCTCCAGCGGCAAGACCACCACGCGCCGCCTGGTGGACGCCGCGCTGGGCGCGGTGATGACGGGCAGCGCCTCGCCCAAGAGCTTCAACAACGACATCGGCGTCCCGCTCACCGTGCTGGGCGCACAGGGCAGCGACGGCTACCTGGTGGTCGAGATCGGCATGAACCACCCCGGCGAGATCGCGCCGCTGGCGCGCATCGCCGCGCCGCACGTGGCCATCATCACGATGGCCGGCCGCGCGCACCTGGGCGGCATGGGCAGCCAGCAGGCGATCGTCGACGAGAAGTCCTCGCTGGTCGACGGCCTGGGCACGATGGGCATCGCGGTCGTCAACGGCGACCAGCCCGAGCTGGTCGCGGCGGTCGAGGCCCGCGCCAAGCCCGGCGTGCGCGTCGTGACGTTCGGCACTGCGCCCGGCTGCCAGTGGCGGCTGGGAGCGCGCGCGCCCGGTCAGGCGGGCGGCCCTGGCCCGGCGCAGGTGGTCACCGTGGCCGAGCCCGACGGCGCCACGTGGGACTGCCCGCTCGGCCTGCCCGGCGACTACAACGCGATGAACGCCCTGGCGGCGATCGTGGCGGCCCGCATGCTGGGCGTGCCCGCGGACGCCATCGCCCGCGCGCTGCCCGCCGTCCTGCCCGCCGAGATGCGCATGACGCGCCAGGACGTGGGCGGCTACGCGGTCTTCAACGACGCCTACAACGCGAACCCCGACGCCGTGCAGGCCGCGCTGCGGGCGTTCCCCGAGGTTGCGCCCGCCGGCGCCCGCCGCGTGGTGGTGCTGGGCGACATGCTGGAACTGGGCGCCGAGAGCGCCGCGCTGCACGCCGAGGTCGGCCGCGCGGCCAGCGCCACGGCGCCCGCGCTGGCGGTCTTCGTCGGCACCGAGAGCGCCCACGGCGCCGCCGCGGTCCGCGCCGCCGGCGGGGCGGTGCAGGCGCTCCACGTGCCGCAGCTGGACGAGGCGGGCGTCACCGCCATCGAGGCCGCGCTGCGCCCGGGCGACGCGATTCTGCTGAAGGGCAGCCGCGGAAGCCGAATGGAACGGCTGGTCGAGGCCTTGGCCGCACGCGCGGCGGGTGCCGCCACCGGCCGAGGATCCGTCCCATGCTCTACAACCTGACCGAGTGGCTGCAGAACTGGCTCGACGCGGTCGGCCTGTACCCGCTGGTGCAGGTCATGTACCAGCTTGAGTTCCGCGCGTTCTTCGCGGTGCTGCTCTCGTTCGGCATCGTGCTGGCGTTCATGCCGGCCCTGATCCGCAAGCTGCGCGCCGTGAAGATGGGCGACAACCCCGAGTTCTACGGCGCCGACCTCAACGCGATGATGGCCAGCAAGGCGGGCACGCCCACGATGGGCGGCATCCTGCTCTGTGGGTCGGTGCTGGTCACCACGCTCCTGCTGGGCGACGTGGCCCACAGCCGGTACGTGCATGTCTGCCTGGTGGTGCTGGCCTGGTTGGCCGGCGTCGGCGCGTGGGACGACTGGATGAAGCTGACGCAGGCGCGCCGTGCCGCGCTGACGGGCAAGAAGACGCGCGAGGGGCTCTTCGCGTGGGAGAAGCTGGTCTTCCAGTTCGGCATCGGCGCGATCGCGTCGTGGTTCCTGTGGAACGCCGCCACCACGCCCGATGCCCAGGTGCTGAACCTGCCGTTCCAGCGCACCTACCTGCCCAGCCCCACCGAGGGCCAGCTGCAGCTGCCGCAGCTGGCGCCGCACGTCTGGGTGATGGGCGCCGTGGCGTTCGTGCTGCTGGGGTCGTTCGCCATCGCGTTCACGTCGAACGCCGTCAACCTGACCGATGGCCTGGACGGCCTGGCCGGCGGCACGCTCCTGATCGCCAGCTTCGCGATGATGGTCCTGGCGTGGATCGCCGCCAGCCAGCGCGCGGCGGCGTTCCTGATGGTGCCGTACGTGCCGGGGTCCGGCGAACTGATGGTCGTGGCCGGCGCGATGGCGGGGGCCTGCCTGGGCTTCCTGTGGTTCAACGTCGCACCCGCGCAGGTCTTCATGGGCGACACCGGCAGCCTGGCGATGGGCGGCCTGCTGGCGACGATCGCGGTGGCGATCCGCCAGGAGTTCCTGCTCCTCCTGATCGGCGGCGTCTTCTACGCCGAGGCCGCCAGCGTGATGGCGCAGGTGGGCTGGTTCAAGTGGACCAAGCGCAAGTACGGCGAGGGCCGGCGCCTGCTCCTGTGCGCCCCGATCCACCACCACTTCCAGATGGTCGGCTGGAAGGAGACGCAGGTGGTGGGGCGCTTCTACTTGGTCGCGATCACGCTGGCGATCATGGCGCTGGTGAGCTTGAAGTTGCGGTGAGGTCCAACACCGCCCCCGGCGCCGCCAGCACCTGCTTCAACCGCGTCTTCCGCAGCAACTCCACGGCCCGCGCCAGGTCGGCCCACATCGGGGCCTCGAACGCCATGCGCTTGCCCGTCACCGGGTGATCGAACGCCAGCCGCGCGGCGTGGAGCGCCTGGCGCGTCAGCAGCGGCGCCGCGGCATCCGGCTGCGTGGGGTCGAAGTCGCCCACCGTCATGTGGCGGCCGGCGTACAGGTCGTCGCCCACCAGCGACCAGCCGATGTGGCTCATGTGCACGCGGATCTGGTGCGTGCGGCCGGTGCGCAGCTCCACCTCGACCAGGCTGAAGCCCTCGTACAGTTCGCGCACGCGGTAGACGGTCTGGCTGGCCTTGCCGGTCTCGTCGTGGCGGACGGCGTACTTCTCCTTGACGGTGGGATGCTTGCCCAGCGGCAGGTCGATGACATCGGCCTCGGGCTCCACCTGGCCGTGCACCAGGCACAGGTAGCGCTTCTCGGTCTTGCGCAGCTCGAACTGCTTGGCCAGGCGCCAGTGCGCCACGTCGCTCTTGGCGCAGACCATCACGCCGCTCGTGTGCTTGTCCAGCCGGTGCACGACGCCGGGGCGCGCGATGTCCTCGCCCACCGTGCTCAGCGTGCCGCCCGAGTTGTGCATGAAGTGCCACGCCAGCGCGTTGATCAGCGTGCCCGTCTTGTGGCTGCGCGCCGGGTGCACGATCAGGTCCGGCTGCTTGTTCACCACGATCAGGTGGTCGTCCTCGTACAGCACGTGCAGCGGGATGTTCTCGGCGCCGATCGCGTTCGAGGGCGGCGGCGGCAGCGTGGCCACCACGCGGTCGCCGCGGTGCAGGCGCGTGCTCGCCTTGGGGACGCGCCCGTTCACCGTGACCGCGGATTCGTCGATCAGCCGCTGCAGCTGCGTGCGGCTGAGGAACGGCACGCGGTCGGCCAGGAACTTGTCCAGGCGCTTGTCCAGGTCGCGCGTCAGCTCGAAGACCGCGGTGACCGGCGTCTCGTCGTCGGCCTCGCGCTGGCGCTCGTACTGTTCGAAGAGCTCGGCGGGATCCGATGCGACCACCGCGTCGGCTTCGTCGCCGGCGGGGTCGGGCTGTGCGGGTTTCGGGCCGGTCACGGCTGCTTCGGCGCGTCGGCCGGAGCGGGCGCCGGGGCCGCGGGGGCGGCACCCGAGGGCGTCAGCGTCAGCGACGCGTTCTGGTCGCCGATCTTCAGGTCGTTCACGCCGCCGGTGGCGCCGGGCGCGCCCGGCGTGATGCCCAGGTTCGGGATCGTCGGAGGGGGAAGGACGACCGGCTTCTTCGGCAGGTCGATGCGAGTGGCCAGCTGCTGCAGCGACGCGATGCGCTTGCCGGCGATCTCGGCGACGTCGGCGTAGTCGGTGTCCTTGGCGCGGTCACGGGCCTGCGTCAGGAAGCCCTCGGCGGCCTTCAGGTCGCCCTGGTCCTCGGCGCACGCGGCGCGGCCGAAGAGGGCGCTCAGGTGGAAGCCCATCTCGCCCAGGTTGCGGCAGCCGGCGGTGCGCGTGGCGACGTCGGCGTACAGCTTGTCCGCCTCCTTCAGCCACTCGGTGCGCAGTTCCGGCGTCATCGCGGCGTCGGCGGCAGTGGCGTCACGGTCGAAGCGCGTGCCGCTGACGACCGCGGCGGCGTACTGGTCGGCGGCCTTCAGCTTGGCGAACACGGCGACCGCGTCCTTGCCCTCGTGCTTGGCGGCCACCTCGTCCAGCGCCGCGGGCAGGGTGGCCGAGCCCAGCTCACCCCACGCGTCGTCGCGCGCCTTCTCCTGCTTCTGCGACCACCAGTAGTAGCCCATGGCCGCCGCGGCGACCAGCAGCACCACCAGCAGCACGTTCGAGCCCCACGTGCGCAGCCAGTGCACGAAGTCGTCGTTGACGCGGCTCTCGGTGAGGTCGGCCTGCTGGACGTTCTTGAGACGGCGGTCGATCTGGCTCATGGGCCCGGGATTGTAGCGCGGAATCCGGGTTTTCCGTACCGTGATCGCCGCAGGATTCCCATGGCAGGCCTTCTCGTCACCGATCTCGACGGCACGCTGCTCGACCGCCGCGGCCACGTCAGCCCCCGCAACCGCGCGGCGCTGGCGGCGGCGCGCGCGGCGGGCTGGCACGTGGTGATCGCCACGGGGCGCACCTGGGCCGAGAGCCACCGGGCGATCGACTGCGTGGCCGAGGACGCGCTCTTCATCGGCGCGGCCGGGGCTTCGCTGCACGAGGCCGGCAGCGGACGCGTGCTGGCCACGCGCACGATCGACGCGCGCACCGCGGTGGAGCTGGCGCACGAGATCATCGCCGACGGCCATCGTGCGCACCTGCTGCTGGACCCCAGCCAGGCCGGGCACGACTACCTGTTCTGCGGCACCGCGCCGCTGGACGCCGCCACCGAGTGGTGGCTGACCGAGCACCCCGTCCGCTCGCGCGACTGGCACGCCGTGCCCGAGGACGCTCACGAGCACCTGGAGGGCCGCGTGCTTCGCGTTGGCACGATCGCCGTCGAGGAC
>JBIKJV010000195.1:0-4407 GCA_044360755.1 Phycisphaerales bacterium | reverse complement strand
CGCGCTGGCGCCGCTGGCCGCGCGCATCGCGGCCGCGCGCGGCGGGACGCTTGGCATCCGCCACTGGAGCGCGCTGACCTCGTCCGAGGCCACCGGGTCCGCCACGCACATGCTGGAGATCTTCGCGCCCGGCACCGACAAGTGGTCGATGGCCGTCGAGGCCGCGCGTCAGCTGGGGATCCCGCAGGACGCGATCGTGGCGATGGGCGACGGCCTGAACGACCTGGACCTTCTCTCGAACGCGGGCATCGCGGTGGCGATGGGCAACGCCGACCCGCGCATCGCGGGCGTGGCCCACGCGCACACGCGGAACCACGACGAGGACGGCGTCGCGCACGCGGTCGAGGCGCTGCTGGCCGGCCGGCTGCGGCGCGGCTGGCGCGCGTGAACTACCCTTCGCGGCGTGACCCAGGCACCCGCCCCGGCGATCGCCAACTGGAACCACCCGCTGCTGCGCGGCGAGGGAACGGCGCTGCTCTCGGCGCACCAGGCGATCCTGAAGGGCGTGCTGGAGAGCGAGCTCGAGGTCGACGAGGTGCTGGCCCCGCGCCAGGTGCCGTTTGAGCCGATCTTCGCGATGCTGGACGAGGAACCCGTGCGCCGCGCGCTGGAGGCGCACCGCGTGCAGGTGCACGACAGCGTGGACGCCGCCCGCGCCGTGACGCTGGCCGTGCGTGCCGCGCGCGAGGGCAAGCGTGCGCTGGCGCTGATCCCGAACGAGCAGCTGGCGATGGCGATCAGCGCCGCGCGACGCGCGCTCGAGGACCCGTTCCCCGAGGGCGGAGCGGTGGTGCTGCTGCTGGAGGACAACCCGTACCTGGTGCGCCTGGCGTCGCCGTGGCAGGCGGCGCGGTCGCTGGGGCTGCCGATGGTGGCCCCGCGCGGCATCGAGGCGCTGCGCGACGGGGTCGAGCATGCCTTCCGCCTGGCCGGCGCGGGCGCGCGCATGTCTGCGATCGTGGCGCACTCGATGGTGCTGCGGTCGGTGGATTCGCCGCGGCTGCGCGCCAATCGCGTGGCCGAGCGCGTGGAACAGGTGGCCGCACTGCTGCGGGCGCGGCGCGGCGCGCGCGTGCCGGACTCCGGCGACGTGCTGCGCCTGGTGCGGCGGCTGGAGCTGAACCGCGTCTCGGCGCTGCCCAGCCCGGGCGAGCGTGAGCCGGTCGGCTTCGTGGCCGTTGGTCCGGCGTGCGTGGCGGTGCACCACATCCTGGGCGAGTTCGGCCTGGAGGGCCGCGTGCCCGTCCTGGACCTGGGCTGCACCAACCCGATGGACGACGCGCTGCTCGAGCGCTTCCTGACCCGCTGCGACGACGCGGTGATCCTGGAGCCGCGGCCCGGATCGGTGGCACCCGACATCCTGGAGGTGGCCGAGGTGCTGCGCGCGCGCGGCGAGCGGCCGGCGCGCCTGTGGTGGGATGCGCTCCCCGCGCGCCCCGACGGCGATCCCGTGCGCCTGGAGATCAACGACGCGGTGCGGACGTCGATCCTGCTGCGGAAGTCGGTGCACCTGCTGCAGCTGGTGCGCGCGGGGCTGGAGCACTCGCCGCGCCTGGCACCGCCGCAGCCCGACCTGGAGGCGCTCCGCGTGCCGCGCCGCAGCTTCGGGCTGGGGCCCAGCGGCGCGATGGACGCCGTGCGCCCGCTCATCGCCGAGGCCGCCGCCGAGGTCGCCCGTACCGACCCCGACGCGCCGGACGCGCCCAGCCGCGCGCTGGCGATCGAGGGATCGCCCGTGCCGCAGGCCGAGATCGTGACCGAGGTCGAGCTGTGGGACCGTCGCCGGTTCGCGGTCGAGGGCCCGGCCGCCATCCAGCAGGCCGCGCTGGAGGAGGGGGGCACGCTGTTCGTGGTGGTCGACCTGGGCGGCAGCGACGTCGTCGACGTCGAGCGGCTGGCGAACGCCGCCGTCCCGCTGCGCGCGGCGCCGCGGCTGCACGTGACGCACGTGGACCTGAACGACCGCCCGGCGCTGGTGGCCGCGATCGCCGCGACCGCGCGCATGGAGGGCGTGGGCGTGGTGGTGGCGCACGACGGGCCGCCCGCGCGCCGCGACATCCGCCAGCTGGAGGCCAGCGTCGCCGAGGCCGACCGCCTGGGCTTCATGCCGCGGCAGCTCCTGGTGTGGCCCGCGGACACGGGCTGCGAGGTGCGGCCGCTGCCGCAGGCGGTGCTCCTGGAGAAGGGCGCCGAGCGCGGCCTGGACCCGCTGAAGACCGAGTTCATCACCGAGACGCTGCCCGTCGACGAATCGCTCCCGGTGCGCCTGGAGATCCGCGCGCTCCTGGAGCAGGTCGAGGTGATCCGCACCAGCCCGCCGCCGATCCACGTCGAGGCGGGCCAGCGCATCGCGCCGCCGCGGCCCATCCACGGCCGCGAGGGCCGCTGGCGATGCCACGTGGCGGGCTACCGCGGCGACCCGCCCGGGCTGGTGACGATGGCGCTCTGTGAGGCCGGGCGCGCCATGGGCTACCGCGTGCAGGCGCTCTACCACCCGACGCCGGTCGGCCCAGGGCGCCGCGCCTGGGGGCAGGTGCTCTTCACCGCCGCCGACGAGGGCCCCGACGCGCGCGTGCATTCGCCGCAGTGCCCGTACGGCGAGGCCGACCTCGTGCTGGGGCTCGACGCGGTCGAGACGCTGCGTGCGCTGGGGCCGGACCCGTACCTGCGCGTCGCGGCGCCGGACAAGACGTCGATCGTCGCAAACCTGGGCATGTTCGACGACCAGGTGGTCGAGGAACTGGCCTCCGCCGCGCGGCTCCTCCCGCGCGCCGCGCAGCTGGCCACGCGCGCCGAGGGTGCGCTGCTGGCCGACATCGCCACCACCGCGCGGCGCGAGTTCCTGACCGACCGCGTGACCGACCTGGTGGTGCTGGGCGCCGCCTACCAGCGCGGGTTTGTCCCGGTCAGCCTGGAGGCCATGGAAGCCGCGATGCGCCGCCTGGAGCAGCGCGGTTTCGGCCGATCGCTCGAGGCCTTCGAGTTCGGCCGCCGTCTGGCCGAGGGCCTGGAGACCGCCGAGGGCGAGCGCAGGCCCGAGAGCCTGGGCCGCCTGGTGCGGCGCACGGCGCTCGAGCTGCAGGCCTCGCGTTACGGCGGCCGCCGGCGTGCGGCGCAGTTCCGTCAGATCGTCGGCGAGACGATCGACCAGATGCCCGCCCTCTACACCACCAGCGACGGGCGGCAGGCGCTACGCGACTTCGTCAACGCCGGCAGCCGCTGCGTGGCCTGGGGCGGCGTGCGCCACCTGCGCTGGTATGCGGCACTGGTGCGGCAGCTCTACGAGGCCGGCAGCGGCGACCCCGACCGCACGCTCGCTGCCTCTGGCATCCTGCCGCTGGCTGAACTGACCCTGATCCGTGACACGCTGTACGTCGCGGCCTCGCAGGCGGGTGTTGGCCAGGCGCGCCGGATCCGCGAACGCCTGGGCGTGCGCGAGGCGCGCGGCGACCAGATGTACCGGCGCTACCTGAACCGGGTGGAACTGGTGCTGGGCCGGACGATGTACCGCCTGGACCTGCGTTCCAGCGACTGGCCCGCGCAGCTGGCGCTCCTCCTGTGGCGGGTGGTCCCCAACGAGCTTCGCGGACAGCCCGCCGACCGGCGGGTCCGGGCGGCCGCACTGGCCATCTTCGAGCGGGCGATCGAAGAACCCCAGCGCGCCGAGCACTGGATCCGCGAAGTCCGCGGCCTGCACGAACGCGCCTGCCGCCACGAGCTGCGGTCGATGCCCGTGTCGGAACTGGAAGCGATCGCGCGCGGGTGAAATGGGGTCCGGGGTAGCCCCCGACCCATTTCGCAGGAAACAGGTCGGGGGCTACCCCGGGCACAATTTCTGCTTTCCGGGGATTTTGCCCGGCGCGCCCAGGCCGCTCGTGCGACCTTCCGGGGGCACGGGAAACCCTGTTCGGGCGACCCTGCCCGCCCGTCAGCCCTTCATCGCCTCATGCCGCAGCTGGCCGCAAGCGGCCTTGATGTCCCGGCCGCGGCTGGCGCGGATGTGGGTGTTCACGCCGGCCGTGCGCAGGATCTCCTGGAACGCCAGGACGTCTTCGTCCGCCGGGCGGCGGAACGGCAGGCCGTCCACCTCGTTGTAGCGGATCAGGTTCACGTTGGCGCGGATCGTCTTGGCGACCGACGCCAGCTCCCTCGCGTGCTCCACCTGGTCGTTGAACCCGCCCAGCAGGATGTACTCCAGCGTGATCTCGCGGCCCGTCTTGCGGAACCACTCCTGGCAGGCGTCCAGCAGCTCGGCCACGGTCGAGTACTCGGCCCACGGGATGATCTGCCGGCGCAGCTCGTCGTTCGGCGCGTGCAGGCTGAGCGCCAGCGTCACCGGCAGCTCGAACGTGCACAGCTTGCGGATCGCGGCGGGCAGGCCCACGGTGCTGATCGTGATCTTGCGCG
>JBIKJV010000226.1:0-2967 GCA_044360755.1 Phycisphaerales bacterium | reverse complement strand
CCGACTCGATCCGCAACGGCCAGCGCATCACCACGATGACCAGCGGCCAGAGCCGCTTCCCGGTGGCGCCCACCAAGTTCCGCTTCGACCGCTACGACAACAACGAGGGCGGCATCCACCTCTCCGAGCTGGTGCCGCACACGGGCTCGGTGGCCAAGGACCTGTGCTTCGTGCATTCGATGCACACGCAGGCGATCAACCACGAGCCGGGCATCACCTTCTTCCAGACCGGCACCGAGCAGCCCGGCCGCGCCAGCTTCGGCAGCTGGATGAGCTACGGCCTGGGCAGCATGAATGCCAACCTGCCCACCTTCGTGGTGATGATCACGCAGGGCCCCGGCAACATGCAGGCGCTGAGCGCGCGATTCTGGGGCAGCGGCTTCCTGCCGAGCGAGCACCAGGGCTGCCGCCTGCGCGCCGGGCGCGACGCGGTGCTGAACCTGCGCGACCCCGACGGCGTGAGCCGCGAGGACCGCCGCAGGATGCTGGACCTGGTGGGTCGCCTGAACGAGGAGGAGTTCGCGCACTCGCTGGACCCCGAGACGCGCACCCGCATCGCGCAGCACGAGATGGCCTACCGCATGCAGATGTCGGTGCCCGACCTGACCGATTTCCGCGACGAGAGCCCCGCCACGCTCGAGATGTACGGCCCCGACGTCCACAAGCCCGGCAGCTTCGCGGCCAACTGCCTGCTGGCGCGCCGCCTGGCCGAGCGCGACGTGCGCTTCATCCAGCTCTACATGCGCGGCTGGGACCAGCACAACAACCTGCCGTCCGAGCTTCGCGCGCAGTGCAGCGCGGTCGACCGTGCGCAGGCCGCGCTGGTCAAGGACCTGAAGCAGCGGGGCATGCTGGACGACACGCTGGTGCTGTGGAGCGGCGAATTCGGCCGCACCGTCTACAGCCAGGGCCAGCTGACGCGCGACAACTACGGTCGCGACCACCACCCGCGCTGCTTCACGCTGTGGATGGCCGGCGGCGGCGTCAAGCCCGGCATCAGCTACGGCAAGACCGACGACTACTCGTACAACATCGTCGAGAACCCGGTCGAGGTGCACGACCTGCACGCGACGCTGCTGCACCTGCTGGGCATCGACCACAAGCGGCTGACGTACCGGTCGCAGGGGCGCGACTACCGCCTGACCGACGTCAAGGGCGACGTGGTCAGCGGGCTGCTGGCCTGAGCCTGCGCGGGGCCGGGCGCCCGTGCGCCGCGCCGATCGCCGGACTCACCGGCGCACGTTGTTGATGCGCATCGCGCCGTTGGCATTGCGCCCGTAGTAGCCACCGTAGCAGCCGCCGCCGTAGCCGTAGCCGCCCCAGCCGCCGGGCCACATGCCCATCCAGCTGACGTGTGGGTTCATGCCGCCCGTCATGCCGTAGCCGAACATGCTGAAGTTCAGGCTGCCGCCGCCGCCGGTGTAGCCGCTTCGCGCCGGGCCGCTGGTGTTGTTCAGCAGTCCGCCGGTGTAGCCGCTGACGCCGCCACCGCCGTGCTCGTAGTTCGAATACGTGTCGCCGCCGCCGGCGCCCGCGTAGCCGCCGCCCTCGAACTGCGAGTAGCCGTCGCCGCCCGATTCGTAGTTCGAGTAGCCGTCGTCGACGGGCTGCGTGATGCCGCGTGCGCCCGTGTAGCCGCTCGACTGGCCGTAGCCGCGCTGGCCGTTCGTCCAGCCCTGGTAGCCCTGGGCGTAGCCGCCCTGGCCGCCGCCGGACTGCTGGGGCATCGGTGCGCGGCCGTAGCCGTCGCGCCGGTCGAAGCCGGCACCGTTCCACGCGCCACCGCGCGAGTACGCCGACGCCGGCTGCCCGCCGTTGCCCGGCTGCAGGCCCTCGCTGCGGTCGGCGTAGTTGGTCTCGCCGCGCGCGAACGCGCCGCGGGGCGAGCCGTCGAAGTTGTGGTTGGGGTCGGGACGGAAGTCGTCCATCGTCGTGGCGCGCGCGTTGGCGGTGGCGGCGGGGGAGCCGTCGCGCTCGCGGAAGCCGACCGGGGCATCACCGGCGCCCGCCTGCGCGGCATCCGCCGGCGCGGGGCCGCCCGCGGCCTGCGCGTCCGTGGCACGCGTCCAGCCGCCGGCGTTGCGCGCGTACGACTGCCCGTTGCGCTGCTGCATCACGGTGCCGTCGCGCGTGGCCTGCACGTCGTCCTGCACGCCGCCCGCGTGCATCCAGCCCGAGGGCTTCGCACCGGCCGCCGGCGCCGTGGCGATCCGCGCAGGGTCGCCCGCCGCGGCTGCGCGGTTGCACGACTGCAGCGACGCGGCCCACGTGCGCCGGTACGCGCCGCCCCAGTGGTTCGTCCACCAGCCGTCGGTGCCACGCCAGCCCCAGGGGTGGTAGCCCCAGTGCCAGGCGCCCGCCCAGCCCATGCCCAGCGCCCAGTCCAGGCCGAACGACCGCCCGGGGCCCCACCAGCCGCCGCAGGCCCAGTCGGGCGCGCACTGCAGCGCGCATTCGCCCCAGCCCGGGAAGTTCTCCAGGTTCCAGCCTGCGTAGCCGAAGTTCGTCCAGCACCCGTAGGTGATCGGCGTGCCGACGTAGTCGCCCCACTGCGGGGCGTCGCTGCTGGGCGCACTGCCATCCGGCGCGTTGCCCAGCACGGTCACCGACGCCGGCGCCGCACCGGAGCCGTACGAGACGATCCCGTCGTTCACGAAGCTGTTCATGTAGCCGGCCGTGAAGCCGAACGTCACGGTGTCCGCATTCGAACCCATCACCTGCACGAAGGTCACGCCGTAGAGCGGGGACGATGGCGGGATCGCGGCAATCGCTTCAGGCAGCGTGTCGCAGAGTGCCCACGGCCCGGTGGCGGCGGGGGCGGTGAACCACGCCCCGTCCTGGCAGAGGTAGAAGGCGCCGGCGCAGCCGATCAGCGGGCAACTGGCGTTCGCCGCCCACGTGAGCTGCGTGCCGGCGATCGGCGCGAACTTCGCGGCGCCGCCGGCCACGGTGAACGTCGGCTTCGCG
>JBIKJV010000256.1:0-2970 GCA_044360755.1 Phycisphaerales bacterium | reverse complement strand
GTGTTGTTTACCGTAACGGTCGATCCGGCGCGGTACTCGCTGCCAGGGACAGCCTGAGTCGCAATCACCACACTTCCCGCAGGTGCGATCTCAAGAGAGGCGCTGCTACTCGTCACGGCACCGACGCTGTTGCTAACCGTAACAGCATAAACGCCCACGTCTGCCGATTGAACTCGGGGCAGCGTAAAGTTTGCGCCAGTCGCGCCCGGGATCGGGCTGCCGTTGCGGGTCCACTGGTAGGTAAGCGCCCCAGTTCCGCCCGCCTCAGCCGAGAATACAACCGTAGAGCCTCCAGCTACCCGGAAGGATGACGGATGTCGGACTATCGTCGGCGCGTCTCCGGTCCGAGCGACCGTCACCGCGACCGAAGCGCTGATCGCAGAGCCGGCTGTGTTGGTAACCACCACCGAGTACGATCCCGCCGCCGTGAGGGAAACGGCCGACAAGGAAAGCGTGGGACTTATCGCGCCACTGATCGCCACGCCATCTTTACGCCACTGGTAGGAAAGCGGTGCCGTGCCATTGGCCGTTGCGCTGAGCGTACCGGATTGGCCCTCAGTCAATGCTAGTCCCGAGGGTTGAGTCGCGATGCTGGGAGCAGTGAGTTGTACGGACAGAAGTGCTCCAGTACTCATGACCGTGCCCGCTCGATTTGATACGCGCACTCGATACGTGCCAGCGTCCTTAGGGCTCGCCGAAGGAAGTGTAAAAGTTGAGCCCGTCGCTGAACTAATGGGGAGTCCGTCTTTATACCACTGGAAGCTTAGTGGCGCAGCTCCACTTGCGTTGACGGTGAAAACCGCCTGCTTACCGGCCTCTACCACAGTAGCGCCGGATTCGCTCAAGATCGTTGGGGCCTGTTCCGCAGCCGACTCCGCAATCAGACGGAACTTCTCTTCGCCCATACCTTTATCTTTCGGTATAGTGAGCGATCGCTCCACAAAGGAGCCGTCATCCCACGTGGCAACGACTCGACAAGTACCGACGACAGCCTCCCCTCTGGCAACCCATGCGCCGTCTCGATAATTCGCCGCCAGTCCGGAAATCGAAACTGCAGATGGCTGCCGATCGCCGCTAACGATGATTTGAGCCGCATTAAGATTGCCCTCAGGCCAACTGGTCACAAAGGCGATGCCGCGCTCCGTACCAAGCATCGGCACAGAAAGCGTGTAGCTCGCGGAACTTACATGTCCGCGCCAATAGGCCAGATTGAACAGGCCGGCCTGGATAAATGCGAATCCAGCCTTACCCGCTCGCTCCACTCGAACCAATGCGACCATGTCCAGCACGTTCCTCAAAGGCTCATGAAACGGGTTTCTTCCCAGCTCAACGACCCCAAACCCATCCGCCTCTAAAACGAGGTCGGGAACGTCGTCAAAGGCCTTTCGATAGCCCAAACCGACGCCGCCCGAGCTGCGAAAAATAGTCACCTTCGCACCCGCAAGCGCGTTCCCGAAACCATCCAGCAGCGTTACCCGATTGGACGAAGGAAGGTCATTGATGAACGAGCCTATGTTGCCAGGGGAGTTGAAGTTACCAGAAGTTGCACGACGACCCGCAATCAAGTTCATCGCCACTGCACTGTAGGTATCCACCACCGAATAGCTGCCTCCCATCAAACCGTAAAAGGGGCTATCCGTGCCCGCACGAGCCAGCCAAAAGTGGTCGCTCTGGCCATCCGACCGAGGCAAGTAGGGTGTGCCAGCAATCAACGCGCCTTGATGTCGAACCTTTATGAGATCCGAACCGCCGCTGGAGGCCGTGTCTTGGACGTTGAATGCGTACGTATCTATAAGATAACGTGCATGCCCCAGCTCGTGGATTAATGATCCTTCGTAATAAAAGGGATTATGTACAGATACCCGCTCAGTGTCCGCATAGAATTGGCCCGAGTCAAATCCCCATACGAGATCTACGGAACGATCCAAGTTGTCCGGATTGTTACTTGCGAGCCCTCCCGCCAACGGCAGAGCACCATTCGGTACAAGTGTTATCTTATCCAAACGAATCCGATCACGAACCCCCGTTGGGGCGTCCGGGAGCCACACCGAACGTGCAAACATCTCATTCCACATGCGGACCTGCCGCTGAGCCCAATCCTCCCACCCGTTTGCGCCGTCACCGAGCTTCCATTGATGCTGATGGAAATAATTATATAGCGATTCCTCAACCCAAAGACCTAAGGAAATCGCGTCGGTAAAAATCTCGAGCGAGTTATTTGATTCCGAGGACTCATTGAGAGACTGACCGGTGTCGATCTCAAATTTAAGCGTTTCACGCTTGAAAGACCACTCTCGCGGTAAGTCGACTGTCGTCCAAGAACGAGCGCGAAGCACCACCGAGCCTTGACCGACCGGGCTTCCGTCGAGACTCCACCGGAACTCGACTGTTCGATCCGTCCTCATCCAGTTTTTTACCGCTGCGCGCCACGTTACGGTGGACCCAAGCGTCGGCCAACCCTCCCGAGTCGGATCGGCGCTACCCGGTACGTAATCTATGGACGGAACCCTCTGGATCCAAGCGACTGATAGGTCGCGGTCTGTAGCACTATCGACAACGGGCTCAGTCGTGACCCGGAGTGGAATCTTGCCAACGATCAGCGAACCTACACTTACCTCGATTTCGGTTTCTCCTGTCTTGAGGGCAGTAACTACACCGGTCGGTGAAATTTGCGCGAGCGAGGTATCCTTGGGTCGAAAGGAAAGAGCCGTCCGTAAAGGACGATTATCCTCACCCAACAGAATCTGCTCCGGGATACTACTTGTCGTTCCCAATTGAATTTCCAGCGGAGAGCGCTCCCCAAATAGCACGAGCGGCGAGGCATCAACCGCGACCGAAGCAGCCGCTTCACTCGTTCCCCTGACCCCACTCGCAAGTAGGGTCGGTTGCGTCTGAATCTGTCGCTCCGCAAGTCCTAACTGGCCGTCTTGGTTACTCCCGAAGCCATACATCTGATTATTGTTGTCAACA
>JBIKJV010000257.1:0-2977 GCA_044360755.1 Phycisphaerales bacterium | reverse complement strand
GGGCGCACCCCCTTTACATCCCGCGGTGATCATCTCCCGCACCTTCCGCGAGGTGGGTGTCGCCGTCCCCGCGGCGGCAGCCGAAATCGTCGCCATTGAACTCACCCATTTTTACGACCTCACCCCAAGAGAAATAAGGAGAGAACGGTAATGCCCGAATACACCCAGGTCACCGCAGAAGTGCCCGAAAACGCCGGATGGATGGGTGTTGTCACCCGCCAGCCGGTCACCGAACTGAAGGTCATCAACATGGTGGCCGACTCCGGTTTCATCGTCGCTCACATCGGCTCCTATCAGGTGGGGTTGACCCCGCAGACGTGGGATGCGTTGTTCAACGCGGTTTTCAAGTCCACCCCGACGCCCCGCCTCACCCTCGCGGAGAAGCTGGACGCCGCTGCCGCCGTCGATGACAACGGCGAAGCGTTCGCAAAGACCCTCAACGGCTTCATCGGCTCACTCGTCGGCGGTGAAAAATGAGATCCGCAATCGTCAAAGCGTTTTCGCTGGGCATGATCACCGGCAGCTTCCTCACCGCCGGCACCGTGCTACTCACCGCACCCGCCAAAGCCGACACCACCGACCCGGTCGCATACGCCGACAAGTACGGCACCGCGCTGTGCGCCACCATCGACCAAACAATCGGCCAGTACTCCAACGACGACATCTTCATGGGCATCGGTGAAGCCATCATGCAAGACGGATTCAGCGCCTACCAAGCCGGCCAGATCTTGTACTGGGCGATTGAGCAAGACTGCCCGCAGCACCTCGACCGTGTCCTGTCGTTCGCCGCGGATGTGTCGGTGGCCGCATGAACCGTTTCCTCGACTACGTCCCACCGATCTACCGGGCGACGGTGATCGAAACCGGCATCTACCCGTCGCTGATCCTCAACGACATCACCGACATCCTCGAAGGCCGGGAGATCCAACAGTGATCGGCGTCCGCGCAATCCTCTGGCTCATCGGCTTTATGGGCACCCTCTGGGCTGTTATCGGGATCTTCCACCACCTCCCCGACGTAGGCATCGGAATGGCCGTCACCGCCGCATCCGTACTCGGCTGGGGCTTGTGCGACTGGCTCGAACGATGAACATCGGATCGTTGTTCTCCGGGGCCGGCGGCCTCGACATGGCCGTCGAGCATGTGTTCGGCGGCACGGTGGTGTGGCACAGCGAGATCGACAAAGCCGCATCCAAAGTTTTGGCCCACCGATACCCCGACGTACCCAACCTTGGGGACATCACCCAGGTCGACTGGGCTGACGTGCCTGCTGTCGACATCCTCAGTCTCGGATTCCCGTGCCAAGACGTAAGCGCCGCTGGGAAACGCGCCGGGATCAAGCAAGGAACCCGGTCTGGTTTGTGGTCGGTCGCAGCCGACGCCATCGAAGCACTGCAACCCCGAATTGTTGTGGTGGAGAACGTGAGAGGACTACTTAGTGCAACAGCACATCGAATGGAATCCGACGACCCAACTGTGGGAAACGGAGCAGGCCGACCTGTTCTCAGGGCGGCAGGAGCCGTTCTCGGAGACTTGGCCGACCTCGGGTATGACGCGCAGTGGGCGACTGTTGCCGCTGGAGACGTCGGTGCCCCCCATCGGCGGGAAAGAGTGTTCATCGTTGCTACCGACACCGGTAGTGAACGACATGGGGGACAACAAAACACCGGAATGGTGGGACGACTGGGTGGTGCAGAAGCGAGCTCAGCACGGGAACGGGAACGGGCACGGCCCTTCGCTAGCTATAGAGATGAAGAAACTACAAGCCAAGAAGTAGACCTTCTTCCGACGCCTACAGCGGAACCGTTCAGATCGAGGTCTGGTGATCGCATAGGCGAACTTGGTTTAGCCGGGGTGGTTCAGACCCTCTTACCAACACCGTCTACGCACGACACCACCGGGGCCAGGAGACCAGAGCAACTCGACCGCATGGTCAAACCGTTCTCGAACCTCAACGACACCGCCGTCAACGAACTCCTCTCCACCCCGCAGGCGCGGGACTCCAAAGGCGCACCCAAGGACGACTTCAACAACAACTGCTTACCCCGCGACATCATCGAATGCGACCAAGCGTGGGGTAAATACGAACCCGCCGTCCGTAGGTGGGAAGCACTAACCCGGCCCGCACCGAAGCCAACAGAACCCGGTGTTTCCGGCTTGAAACGGCCACGCCTGAATCCGGCCTTTTCGGAGTGGATGATGGGCTGGCCCGAAGGCTGGTGTACCGCACCGGAGATCGGGATCACCCGCAAGGATCAACTCAAGATCGTCGGGAACGGTGTGTGCCCGCAGCAAGCAGCGGCGGCGCTCCGCTACCTCGTCCAGGTAGCCGCGATATGAAAGCCATCGCCGCCGAACACCACTTCCCTTGGTACATCGACTCTTCCGACACCAGCAACATCGACTGCCAGTGCGGCCACCCGTGCGACGGGATCGGCGGCTGGGCAGACCACATCACAAAGGAACTCACCATGCCATCTGGCCCACTGCAAACCTTCGCTGAAGTCTGGTCAAGTGATCACCTCGCCGGCGACCTGGGCGAAAAGTTGCGCTGCGAAGAAGTCGAAGCACTCGCCGGGTTGCTCCGAACACTGGGCGCTGCTACCGCCGCCGCGGACTGGATCGACGCCCACGCACCCGGCGACGAATGCGACGACATGCACTGCCGCTGCGACGACTGCGACAAAGACCAGTGAATCACTCTTGGATGGAGCAAGCCGCGTGCGCCGGGGAGAACGTCAACACGTTCTTCCCCGACACCCCCAACAGCCGCGCCCTCGACGCCAAAGCCATATGCAAAACGTGCCCGGTGATCAATGACTGCTTGCAGTTCGCGTTGGAGAACTACGAGCAAGGCGTGTGGGGTGGCACGACCGACAACCAGCGCCGGCACCTGCGCCGCTCCTTGGGCATTGAACGGCCCAAGGTGCGCCCCGAATGCGGGACGACCGCGGCGTATGCGGCGCACACAAGGTTCG
>JBIKJV010000258.1:0-2984 GCA_044360755.1 Phycisphaerales bacterium | reverse complement strand
ATGAAAAAAAAGAAAGTCTAAAGCATCGCTTCTGTTAGAATATGGAGCGATACAATACGCTCCCTGCTCCTGTTGTTCGGTGAAAACACCTTACAAGCAGAGCCTTGCTCCTGTTGTTTGACAACAAGCGGAGCTTTCTGCTCCTGTAGCAAAGTGGATATTGCGTCCGCCTTCTAAGGTCGTTGACCGAACTCGAAAGCGGAAGATCGTGGGTTCGATCCCCACCAGGAGCTTTGGGTGGAATCGTTTCCTCAAGCGTCGAGGTCAGCCTTTTTGGTTCCGTGAAAACGTGCCAAAAAAGCCCTGCCTTTTTGGCTCAGTGGTAGAGCATCTGTCTTGTATTTCTATGGTACGCCCTGGAATCCCTATAGGAGGGAAATCTCCAAAGGGGGGTGTGGCCTGTCAACCACACCTTAATGGTAACAGAAGGTCCTGGGTTCGATTCCCAGAAGAGGCATTCAGCTCCAATAGTTTAGGATTGGAAATCCTTTGCGAAGGGAGCTTTGCTCCAATAGCTCAGCTGGTAGAGCGTGGTGCTTATATCATTCGATATGCTTGTCGCACCGTAACGCCAAGGTCGTGGGTTCAAGCCCCACTTGGAGCATTTCTTTTAAAAAGAGTTCATAACTCTTTCTATAAGAAAAAGGACCCACGCCCTCTTTTCTCTTCCTCCTCTCAGTCAAAGTAGCCGCTCTCGTTCCAGTCCATACCCGTTTCGGAGTCATACTCACTTTCATAGGAGTATTCGTCCCCGTAGTCCCAGTAGTCGGTGTTTGAGCCGCGGCACTCCTGGCAGTCGCAGTAGCCATCTACATCCAACTCCACCTGCTCAGTCAGGTCATCAAGCTCCTTCTGCCACTTTGCCTCCTGCTCCTCCAGAATCTTCACACAGAAGAACTCCGAGAGCTGCTTCATGTGCTCATCGCAGGTCTGGCACGTCCCATCGCAAACAGTCCCACAGGCCCCAATAGGCTCAGTCAGCTTCTGCTCCTGGAAGGCCAGCTTGAGCAGCTCATTGGAGGTGAGGTTCAGCAGGTCAAAGGCAATCCCACCATTGGTGAGAGTCGCCTGGTTCATGGTCGCGTTCATTTGCTCAGTCATCATCTTGTTCGACACCAACAAACGCAGGGAGCGAGTTGATTCACTTTTTTTTTGCTATAGCACTATAGATGGAGGTCGCAAGACTTTTGAAGGACACAACCAAAGAGGAAGCCAAAGAGGATTTTGAAAAACTGAAAGCGATGGACTGTAAGAAAATCACAAAGTTTTCCCGTGCTGGATTGAACTGTCTTGACTATTATTTTTTACAGCACCGCATCAAAGCCAAAACAAGACGGCATATCTCTTTTTATGAAGCTATGAAAGACAAATCAATTATGAACTATATTAATGAAAAAAGCAAAAAAGTCAGACAGAAGAATCTTTCTTCAAAAACAAGAAAAGAGAGACTCCGATCTCGTTACAATCTCTTTCAACTGTATTATGGAAGTATTAATCAGTTCCGACCCGCGGAAGCGAAGCGTTTGTATTGTCGTTTAGAACCCAAAGTGGGTATCCTCGATTTCTCAGCGGGGTGGGGTGGGCGATGCTTAGCAGCGATGGCCTATGGTATTCCTTATGTAGGTATTGATGCAAATACAAATCTGAAGAAATCCTATGAGCAAATGATACAAGCGGTTGACAAAGACGCAAAGGTCACACTTCTTTTCAAGCCTTCGGAAACTGTAGACTTTTCCAAGTATACCTATGATCTCATCTTTACAAGTCCTCCTTATTTTACCATTGAGGAATATGAAAAAATGCCAAACTATGGATCAGCACAAGGATTTCTAGACAAGTTCTTCAAGCCTGTGGTTACAAATGCTTGGAAGCATTTACAGTCTCCAGGACTTATGGCATTGAACATGCCGAAAGAGATGTATGATGCTGTGAAAGATATATTGCCTCCTCTTCATAAACGCTTACAGCTTCCTGTGATGAGTCGGCACCCAACAAACGCGGCAAAAGGAAGAGCCATTGGAGAAACAGAAAAAGGAGCAAGATCGGAAGGAATCTACATATGGAAAAAAGACTGAGGCCGCCCCAGCTCTTTTTTTCTCACTCGTCGTCCTCCTGATCATAGACCCCGTCCAGGTCGCTCTCCTTGATGGAGGCGTCAATCTCCTTCTTCAGGGGGTCATAGAGGCCTGCCCACTCTCCCTTGTTTCCCTCAGCATCTCGCTTGTAGACGCCGTTGGTCTCAGGATTGAGGAGGAACTTCCTGCCCTTGAACCCGAGAGGGAGGAGAACAGGAGCAGCCTCATCATCGGACTCAGGAAGAGGGGGCTGAAAGGAGACACTCTTTGGAGCAGGACGTGGACTCGGAGGGGACTCCTCTGTCACGCTCGCTGCTTCAGCCTCCTTCTCCGCCTTGCGGCGCTCCGCCGCGGCCTTGCGGCCAGCAGCCATCTTCGCCTTATGCTCCTCGGTCAGGACGCGCTTGGGCTTCTCGGCCTTCACCTCACCGTCTGTAGGAGCAGCCTTCGCTGCAGCCACAGGCTTCGGCTTGGGCTTGTAGGCGTCAGGATCGGTGTCCCGACGGGCCTTCGCCTCCTGCATCGCGTCCTTGCGGGTCACAGGCTTTCCAGTCTCAGGGTGAGTCCACCCACTGGCAAGCATGTCCGCCTTGACCTTGTCCACATACGCGTTCCACGCCTTGAGGGCGTCAGAGGCCTGTCGCTTGGGCTTCTCAGCGATGGGTGCCTTTGGCACTGCCACCACCTTGGTCCCCGTGACCTGAGCCTCAAGGGTCTCGAGCATTGCTCGGAGGCCCTGGATAGTCGAAAGGATATCACTGTTGTTCGCCATTGTCGTCATTGCTGTTGTTCCACACCTCCAAAAATAGGGGCCTCCATGATTCAATTTTTTTCCAGCCTATCCACATATATATGCTCGAATGCTATCTTAATCGCTATATATAGATGAAAAATAGGTAGGTGTTATCC
>JBIKJV010000397.1:0-2997 GCA_044360755.1 Phycisphaerales bacterium | reverse complement strand
AATTATAATGATTGTCATGAAAAATATATTGATGGACTTAGAGTATCAACTTCTACTGAATTTAGTTAATAAAATTTAAGACTATGGCTAAAAGAATATCTAGGGAACAAAAAGAAATTGAAGCTTATAAAACTATTATAGATGAAATGTTTAAAATAGCTGGTCATGATGTAACATTCGATGATATTAAAAATAGAACAGATGATTGGTATAATCAATGGACTATGACAGAATATCAATTTATGGAATGGACTACTTGGGGTCAGGATTATATAAAAAAAACATTCAGATGTAATAAAATAATAGCTAAAAGAAAAATGTCCATGATGGGTCTTAACTATGGTCTTAAATTACAAATTATAGACAACACATGTCATTCATTTATGTAATATTAGATTTTGAAGATCGTGTTCCAGTATTAACAGCTACAACAAAAGAAAAAGTTGAAGAGTTGTTACATGAATACATGGGATATAATAAAGATCCACAAATACAATTTGCTGGATTTAAACCATATGATTATAATACTTATTATGAAATTTACGAAGGAGTATATAAATACAACAAAATAGATTCAAATAATTTAGTAGATGAATCATATACTTTTATAAGGTATTGTATACCTATTGACACATTATTTAACTAATCAAATTAACATTAAATCATGAAAAATTTACTTATTATTATCTTAGTTGCAATCGTACAACTATGCTCAGCTAAAACAACAACAGTTAGTTTTTATTTTAAAGATCAAGTATCTACATTATCAAGAACTCAACTTGATAGCATTATTCAATTAGCTCTTGGTAAAAGAGTTGTTAAAGTAGTAGGATACGCTAACTCAATTCCTAATTACACTACAGGTCAACCTAATGAAGAATTAGCATATGATAGAGGTTTATATTTATCTGAATTTTTAAATGTATCTCTTGAATCAAATGTTATTAATTCTACATCTAGATCAGATCAAAGAGTTGATATTTATATTGAAGATAAAATTGATTTAAACATTAAACAGAATAATATTTTGGAAAAAATTGAAGAACAAAATATTAATGTTGTTAATAATCAAAATACAACTTCAACTGATAGTATTAATAATACAATAAATAAAATTAATAGTGATATTATTTATATAAAAGAAAATGTTTACTTTTGCGACTGCAGTAACAAGTCAATAGATGAACTAAAGCAATATTCTTTTAATATGTACAAAATGTACAAAGATGTTGATACAGATATCAATATTAGAGAATCAGCTTTACTTTGTTATAGGCAAACAAGAAGATATATAAATAAACTTAAAAATGATTATCGAAGAGGTCGATACATCAAACTCAATTAATCCAGGATAAAATATAATAATAACTAAGGCCAAGTTTAAAAATATTTTATTCTGGTAATCAAACTATAAAACTATGAAACAATTTATTTTATTTATTTTATTATTATCAGCTGTAAGCTGTAAAACTCAATCTAGCATCAATAAAGTTTATAATCCAATTAGAGAATCAATAACTGTATTAAGTGACTCTACATTGGAAATTATAGACTCATTTGAGGATTATTATCCAAATAAAATATCTATTAATATAGTTAATGATGAATTGACATTAGATGTATTAAATAATTATGGTGATGCAGAAACATCTTATACTTCATTTTTTATATCAGCAGAGGCTAGTGATAGCGTAGAAGTATATATTTTTCAAAATGAATATTCCACAATTAAAATGATTTATAATAAATCACGTAATAGAATTGTAAATGTAAGTATCAAAGACGTCAGATATTTAACTATACAAACTTTTATATTGTAATATTTATATTTTTTAAATTTTAAATTCTTTTATTTATGAAAAAGAAAGATATAATTGTAAGAATTAAGACAATTAGAGAAGAAAACGATAGAATCTTCAGAATTGACATTGAAGAAAGAATTATTAAAGAATCTATTATAAGTTTTAAAAATAAAGAATTAAAACAAAAATTAAGGAAAATATATCCATTAGGATATTTTGGACCTAAAAAACCATTATTAGAATATGATTAAAATACAATGGACATTAATAGCTAGTATAATAATAACATTATTTATAATAGCTTTTACTGATGATTATTTAAATGAATCAATTATCAGTTTATTAAAATTATTATTTTATATATTATTTGGTGCATTTGCTGCTTTAATTATGTATACATGTATTAAAGAAAATAATAAATCAGATAATTATACAGAAGAATGGTAACAAGGAAGTGTAAAAGCTTCCTTTATTTTTTAAATCAAATTAATAACTATGTCAGAAGAAAAAATACCAATAACTGAACTAAAAGAAGGTTATTATATTTACGGTAATAAAGGTAATGTCTGGAGTAATAATGCACATATATATAAATCTGGTCATGGTACATTATGTAATGTTGCTGCTTTATCTACCAATTGGGCAAAATATGATGAGCTAACTCATGTTGGTTGTGAAAAATGTATTGAAAAATATAAGAACGAAAAATTATAAAAATAATTTTATGGAAACTACAAAATTATATGAGTTAAAAAAAATTCAAACAGATTTTCCAAAAGTTTTAATTTCATCTTCTTTAGATTCTTATAATTTTATTAAAAATTTTTATCAAGATGATATAGAAATATATGAAAGTTTCTTTATATTACTTCTCAATAAATCAAATTATACTATTGGTTATGCAAAAATAAGTCAAGGTGGTATATCTGGAACTTATGTTGATACTAAAATAGTATTAAAATATGCAATAGATAGTTTAGCTTCGTCTGTTATTTTAGCTCATAACCATCCGTCTGGAAATTTAAGAGAAAGTGAACAAGATATAAATATTACTAATAAAATAAAATATGGACTTGAGTTGTTAGATATAAATTTATTTGATCATATAATTCTAACAAAAGAATCATTTTCATCATTTGCAGACAAAAGTTTACTTAAATAATATATTAACTCATGTAAGTTATAAAAAATATAA
>JBIKJV010000099.1:0-10511 GCA_044360755.1 Phycisphaerales bacterium | reverse complement strand
GCGCGCTGCAGATGGACCCGGCGTGGCAGCTGTGCGGGTGTGGGGACGATGGGCCGTGTCAGGCGCAGGCGTGGGCGAACTACGACGCCGCGATGTTCGACTGCATCAAGAATGCCGAGGAGTGATGGACTCTTCGACAGCCATCCCAGCCGGTGCCGATGCCATCGTTGCGACCACGTGCGTTCGGTGTATGCGCTGCGCGTCTTCGGTGCCGGCGTCACGTCAGCGCTGCCAGCGCTGTGGATTCTCGGTCGATGAGTTGCGGCGTTGGCGCCTTCGAAATCTGGAAGTGCATCGGGGAATAGCCATCCGGCTGTCGCGTTGCGTGTCAGCGGTCGTCACATTCGCGCTGTGGCTCATCGGTTGGTTCGTTGGGGAATTCATTCTCATGAGAGCAGTGCCCTTCGCCACCTACGTGAAGGTGATGCCACCGCTCGTGACGTTCGAGGCGCGCGTCTCCGGCGTTCTGGCGCTGCTCATTGCCGCCTTCGTCGATTTGACGCTGCGGAGGTTGCCAGCGTGGAACGTCCCGGTCGACGAAGGCGACGGTCGGCTCGGCCGTACGCACGGTCGGTGGTTGCCTGGGGCGCTTGCGCTGGCCGCATCGGAGCCAACCGTGGGGGCGTTGTACCAGCCACGGATTCACTCGGTATGGACGAGTGTCTCGATCGAGCTCGGGCTCGCAATGCTGGCAGTGGCGGCCGCGGCGTCGCTCGCCATGACGGCGGGGCGAATGGATCGATGGCGGGCGGAACTCGGCGGGACGACGTCTTCGGTGCCTGCGGCGGTCGGACGCTCCGTGCGATGGCGATTCGCTCGGGTGTGGGGCTGGTGGGTGGCACTCACGGCGGCCTTCATCGTGCTCGACGGGTTGCTTCCGTACAAGAGGCAGGGGCTTCCGTACGCATCCGTGGAGATGGGGCTCGTCATGCGGTGGCCGAGACTCGCTGCCGAAATCGTCTGGCTCTGGAACCTGCTCGCGGTGCAGCGGTCGCTGCGGAGGTGGGTGAATGGCTGATGACGCATTGCTCGAGGGGCCGCCGTGGGCGGGTGCCGCGGCGCCGCCAGAGTTCGGCGACGTGGTGGTGGTGCTGCGGCGCGAACGGCCGGGGCTGGACCTGGCGGCGATGGTGCGCGCCGACGTGCTGGCGTGCGGGGCGCGGTTCCTGCTGGTGCCCACGGTCGGCCGCTACGCGGGGCTGGTGGACCCGGACGCTGCGCCGGCGGCGGCGGACGAGGTGGTCCACCACGTGCTGACGGCGGCGGGCGCGGAGTTCCGCGGCGCCGCGGACGCATTGGGCGCCCGGTTCCCGGCGTGGGCGGTTCGGCTGGATCGCGCGGCGGTGGCGCGCGAACTGCTGGGCGGGGACGAGGACGCGGCCCCGCTGCCGGCGGAGGTCGGCCCGGCGTGGGGCGATGGCGGTGCGCGGTTCCAGATCGGCCCGACGATCGCGCGGGGCGCGTACGGGGTGGTGGCGTTGGCGAACGACCGGTCGGTTGCCGCCGGCGAATCCGGGGACGCACCGGACGACGCGCTCCACGAGGATCGCGGCGACGCTGTCGTGAAGTTCGTGCGCGCCACGGCCGCGGACCCGGAGCCTTGGCGGACCGCGGCCGGGCGCGCGGCGCTGGTCGAGCACCGCTGCGGCGTGCGGGTGCTGGACGCCGGGGAGCTCCCCGGGCGCGCCGGCGAGGGGTACATCGCGATGGAGCGGGTGCTGGGCCGATCGCTGGCGGCGATGGCGGCCGCGGGCGAGCGGCTGCCGATCGACACCGTGGCCCGCGAGGCGGTGGACCTGGCGCTGGCGATCGACGAGCTGCACGCGCAGGGGTACGCGCACGGCGACCTGGGCCCGGCCAACGTGCTGGTGGACCGCGCGGGGCGGCTGCGGCTGGTGGACTACGGGCTCTCGCAGCCGATCACGCCAGAGCTGGCGCGCGCCGATGGCGTGCGGCTGGCGCAACTGGTGCAGTGGATGGTGCTGGGGTGGGTGCCGCCAGCCGGCGGTGGCGTGCCCGTCGCCCTGGGCATGCGCGGGGCGTTGGTGCGCGCGGCGGCCCGGCAGCGCGCGGCGCCGGCGGGGCCCGGGGGCTTTGCGGATGCGTTGATCGCGGCGCGTGGCGGCGCGTGGCGGACGCAGGTGGTGACGTGGATCCTGGTGGCGGCAGTTATCGTGTGGCTGGCTCCCAAGATCCGTATCCCACAGTGGTGAACCGCGCGCACGACCAACCGCCCTTCGACCCGCGCCCCGGCAACGGAGGCGGGGGCCTTGACCCGGAGTGCCTGGGGCTGCTGCGCCGGCGGATCCGCGCGATGCGGGGGACCGACCGTCATTGGTCGATGCGGACCAGCGAGCTGCTGGCGTCCAGCCTGCTGCGGCTTTCGGCGGCGGCCAGCCGGAACAATGGGCTGCCGACCGGGACAAGCCTGACGGGCCTGCTGCACGCCGTCGCCGATCACGTGGTGATCGACCGCATCCGGCGGCGCATCGTGCAGCGCCGCGCGCAGGCGGTGGTCGAGCAGCTGGCGCGGGCGGCGGGGGAGCCGCCAGGCCCGCAGGACGACGCCGATGCCGCCGAGGCGCGGGCGCTGCTGGCCGGGGCGCTGGATGGGCTGGACGCGGTGGACCGCGCGGTGGTGGATGGCCGCCTGCGCGGGCATGGGTGGAGTCAGGTGGCGGCCGACGTGGGGCTGAGCGAATCCGCAACCCGCAGGCGCTGGAGCGAGGTCCGGCGGCGGCTTCGGCAGCACCTGGGGCGTGCGGTCGCGGGACAGACGGGCGACGGGGACTGACGTCGGGCCAGGCCGGGGCCTGACGCCGCGCGGGGCGGCGGGCGCATCCGCCGGGCGTGGTTCGGGTACGACATGCACCCATGGAACCCGCCCCCCGTGCATCCGATCGCGCGTCGTCCCGCCCCTGCATCGCCCGCGCGCCGGGCCTTCGTGGTGCGCTGGCATGCGCGCTGGTGGGGCTGCCGCTCCTGGCGCTGCCCGCCGCGGCCACGGCCGAGGACGGCTGCCTGGAGCACCGGCTGGAGCGCGCCGATCGCGACGCGTGGCGCGAGGGCGCCGTGCGTGCGGCCGGCCCGAGCGAGGGCGCCGGCGGTGCGTTCGACGCCGCCAACGGCCGCGACCACCGCAACTTCCCTCCCGACCCGCAGGTGGAGTGGAAGTCCATGCGGCTGGCGCTGCGGTTCGACGACCTGACCAGCGGCGCGTTCACGGGCACCGAGCGGCTGACGGTGCGGCCGGTGGGCGTGCCCGTGGGCACACTCTGGCTGGATGCCGACGGGCTGAAGGTGAAGTCGGTGACCGTGGACGGCAAGACGGCCGAGTGGTCGCACGACGGCCACCGGCTGGGCGTGCGCTTCGCCACGCCGCTGGCGATGCCTGCAGGCGGCGCGGCGCCGGCGGACACGGTCATCGAGATCGCCTACGAGGGCTTCCGCCCGCTGGACGGCCTGACCTTCAGCCCGGCGAAGCCCGCGGTGCCCGGCGAGAGCCAGGCGCAGTCGGCGCAGGTGCACACGCAGGGACAGACCGAGACCAACCGATACTGGTTCGCGATCCATGACTTCCCGAACGTGCGCCTGGCGACCGAGCTGGTGGTGGACGTGCCGGCCGGCATGCAGGCCAGCTCGAACGGCGCGCTGGTGGCCCACGAGACGAAGGGCGACCGCGAGATCTGGCACTGGCTGCAGGAGAAGTCGCACGTCCCGTACCTGGTGACGCTGGTGGTGGGCGACTTCGACCTCGTGGAGCTGCCGAACCCGAAGAGCGGCGTGAAGATGACCGTGTGGGCGCCGAAGGGCCGCGGCGAGGACGCGAAGGCCACGTACGAGCGCACCGACCGCATGGTGGCGCTGTTCGAGAAGGTGTTCGGGCAGAAGTACCCCTGGGCGCGGTACGACCAGCTGATCGTGCGCAACTTCGGCGCGGGCGGCATGGAGAACACCAGCGCCACCACGATGCAGCCGACCGCGGTGATGGACGCGACGGCGCGCGCGGAGGGCGACCTGGACGGGCTGATCAGCCACGAGCTGTGCCACCAGTGGACGGGCGACCTGATCACCTGCCGCAGCTGGCAGCACATCTGGCTGAACGAGGGCTGGGCCACCTACGGCACCGCGCTGTGGATGGAGGAGCGCGACGGCGCGGACGGCTACTGGGAGAGCGTGCGCGGCAACTCCAACGTGGCGCGCGGCGACCTGCCGGGCGCCGGCGAGCCGATGTGCAGCAACGTCTACAAGACCGCGGGCGAGACGTTCCGCAAGCCCGCGAACCCGTACCCGAAGGGCGCGAGCATCCTGCACATGCTGCGGCGCATGCTGGGTGACGCGGTGTTCTTCGACGGTGTGCACCGGTACTTCGCGCGCCACGCGGTGGGCAACGCCGAGACGTACGACTTCCGCCGGGCGATGGAGGAGGCGAGCGGCCTGGGCCTGGAGTGGTTCTTCGACCAGTGGTGCTTCCGCGCGGGGTCGCCGCACGTGAAGGCCAGCGCCAGCTACGACCCGTCCACGCGCACGCTGACCGTGAAGGCCGAGCAGACGCAGGCGATCGACGAGAAGACGCCCGCGCTGCGGATCAGCATGCCGGTGTGGGTGCGCACCTCCAAGGGCGAGCAGGTGATCCCCTTCGAGATGCGCGGCAAGGAGGCCACGTGCACGGCCACGCTGGACGCGCCGCCTGAAGCGGTGTGGATCGACCCGTGGCTGGAGGCGCTGAAGGCCCTCGAGTGGAGCCAGCCCGAGGCCTGGACCATCGCCGCGCTGAAGGGCGCGCCGACGATGGCGGCGAAGCTGCAGGCGGTCGAGGTGCTGGGCAAGGTCGAGACGCCGGACGCGCGGACCGCGCTCCTGGAGGTCGCGCGCGACGACCGCGCCCGCGTCGGGCTGCGCAACGCGGCGGTGGGTGCGATCGCGGCGTGGGGCAGCCCGGAGTCGAAGGCCGCGATCGTGGCGCTGGCGAACAGCCGGATCGACGAGCCGCGCGTGCGTGCCGCCGTGATGGGGTCACTTGGCCGATGCGGCAAGGATGACGCGGTGGCGATCGCGCGGAACGTGCTGGTGCCGGCGAACGGTGGCACGGGCGAGGCGAGCTACCAGGTGCGCGCGTCGGCGATCGACGTGCTGGCGCAGCACGAGGCGAAGGACGCGGCGTGCCTGGACCTGGTGCGCGCGCAGGTGGGCGTGCCGAGCCACGCTGATGCGATCGCGAACGCGGCGCTGCGGTACTTGGCCAAGTATGGCGATGCGTCGGACATCGAGCGCATCGAGTCGCGCGCGGCGCTGGGCGTGATGGATCGCTCGCGACCGCAGGCGATCGACGCGCTGGGCACGCTGGCCGGGCGCCTGGAGAAGGAGCCGAAGGCGACGGTCGTGGATTTCTTGGTGGCGCTCATGGATGACCCCGAGGAGCGCACCGCGAACACGGCGTGCGCGACGCTGGCCGACCTGAAGGCCGAGGCCGCGCTGCCGCGGCTGCGGGCGATCGCCGAGCACGACCGCGACCCGGCGCGCCGCGAGCGCGCGGCGGGCTGGGTGAAGAAGGCAACGGACGGTGCGCCTGCCGCGCCGGAGGGTGGGCGGCGGCGGCGGGGATGAAATCGGTCGGGGGCTACCCCGGACCAAGTTTCCGCGCGACGAACGCCGCGTACTGCTCCGGCGTGTCGATGCCGGTGAAGTGCGCCTCGCCCTCGGCGCAGACGATCGCGTGGCCGTGCTCCAGGACGCGCAGCTGCTCCAGGCTCTCGGTGCGCTCGAGCGGCGTGGGGGCCAGCGCCAGGAACGTGCGCAGGAACGGGCGGCGGTAGACGTACAGGCCGACGTGCTTCATCGGCCGCGCGGCGCCCGGGCCGCGGTCGCGGTCGAAGGGGATCAGGCTGCGGCTGAAGTAGAGCGCGCGTCCGTCGACGCCGCGGACGCACTTCACGATGTTGGGGTTGGAGGGGTCCTCGCCCGGCGCGAACGGCGAGACCAGCGTCGCCATCGGGGCGGTGGGGTGGGCGGCCAGCGCGCGGACGGTGCGGTCGACCAGCTCGGGCTCGATCTGCGGCTCGTCGCCCTGGATGTTGACGACCAGCTCCTCGTCCAGCGTCTCGGCCACCTCGGCGATGCGCGACGTTCCGTTGGGGTGGTCCTCGCGCGTCATGCGGGCTTCGAAGCCCGCGTCCGCCACCACGCGGCGGATGCGTTCGTCGTCGGTGGCCACGATGATTCGCCCGACCGTCTCGCACGCCTGCGCGCGCTCCAGCACGTGCAGGATCATCGCCTTGCCCGTCAGGTCCGCGAGCGGCTTGCCGGGAAAGCGGCTGCTGGCGTAGCGGGCGGGGATGACGGCGGCGGCGCGAATGGCGGGCTGGGTCATGGGGTGCTCGCGGGGCTCACTTGGCGCGGGGGCCGCTGGGCTCGGCCGTGGGGGCCGTGGTGCGCTCGGCGGCCATGATCTCGTCGTGCCGCGCGACGGCCGCGCGGCAGGCCCGGCGCGCGCGGTCGGGGTAGTCGTCGGTGAACACGTTGACCCTGAGCGCCTCGTCGAACCGCAGCCCGCGCGCGACGGGGTCGCCGCCGTAGCGCAGGCACTGGACCAGGTCGCTGCTGACCCACGGATCCTCGTGGAAGTAGCTGTGTCCCAGCCAGGAACCGTGGTGGAGCTCGGCGTTCACGACGTCGATCAGCTCGACGTTGGCATCGCTCTGAAGGAACTCGAGCTGCCGCGGCGTCAGCGCGTCCAGTGGCTGGCCCAGGCGCGCGAAGCCAGCGATCCAGGCCGAGATGTCGAGCGCCTTGTCGCGCGAGCTGACGTAGAGCAGCGTGCGTTCGGGCAGCGACGTGGTCATGTCGGCGACCGCCTGCCCGAAGTCGCGGAGGTCCATGTCGGGCGCGACCAGCGCCAGGCGGCCCAGCCGGTAGCGGCGGCGGACCTCGTCGGCGGGGTCGCGGTAGTTCATCAGCCGGAGTTCGTGGAGCGCCTCGATGACGATCGGCGCCCCGGCGCTGTGGGCGATCAGGTGGATGCGGTTGACGTCGGTGTCGTGGGCCAGGTGGACCAGCAGCTGGCGAAGCCCGCGGACGCACGCCCCGGCGGTGGCCTTGTCGGCGCTGTAGCCGAAGAGGCTGTCCTGGGACGGCCAGTCGTAGCTGATCATCACGCCGTCGCGGCCCAGGTAGTGGAACATCTCGGCCGCCACGCCGCAGTTGTGCGCGAAGCCGGTGTTGAAGCCGTGCACGAAGACGTAGATGTTGCGCTGGCCGGATGCCCGGAGCTCGGCGTTGACGGCCTTCGCGAAGGCGGCGCGCGACGCGCGGTCGACGTCCTTCCGCTCGTCCAGCTGGGCGGCGCCCGTCCAGAAGGGGCCGTAGGGCTCCCACGCAGCGACGGCCATCGTGGGCCGCACCGGCCGGTCGTCCATCCGGGAGAGCTCCGCGAGCCGCGGCCACGTGGGCGGCACGTCGCCGGGGTCGAAGTCGACGCGCAGCTTGCCGAGCTCGAGGTTGTCGGTGCGCGCCGTCCCGAAGACCTCGGCCGCCGGCGGGTTGCCCGGGGCCAGCGTGCGCGGTGCGGCGATGAAGAGCGGCATCGGCGGCGTGCGCATCGGCGCCGGCGTGTGCGCGAACGGGTCGCCGCCCTGCTGGTCGAACCCAACCGGCGTCAGCATCAGGTGCTGCGGGTGGCTGCAGCCCGACGCCGCGGCGACGGTCACCGCGAGGATTGCCAGGCGCGCGAGCATGGCGGGGGAGCGGTCAGCCCAGCGTGCGGACCAGTTCGTCCACTTCCTTGCGGCGGGCACGGACGTCCTTGAAGCCGATGTTCTTGCGGACGATCGCGCTGCAGATGTCGGCCGCCTCCTTGGCGTGGGCGCCCGACTTCTCCAGCTTCGCCAGCTCGATGAGCGCGAGCATGAGGTCGTACTTGATCTCGAGCTCCTTCTCGCCCTGCGTGCTGTCGAGCGCGGCCAGGGCCTCGCGGAACTCGCCGACGGCCTCGGTGTGCCAGCCTTCCTTCTCGAAGCAGCGGCCCAGCATCCATGCGCTGTTGACCTTCAGCTTCGGGTCGTCCTTGGCGGCCTGGAAGGCGGCCATGGCGTCCTCGTAGCGGCCCAGGTCGTACTCGACGCGGCCCAGGTCGGCCTTCATCTCGCGGTTGGTGGGGTACTTCGTGACTCGCTCACGGTAGATGTCGCCCTCGAGCTCCAGCATGCGCTGGCGCGCGGTCTCCAGGTTCATCTGCAGCTGCGCGTTGTCGGGGGCCTGCTCCAGCTGCTCGCGCGCCTGGCGCTCGGCGCGGCGCACGACCGCGATGCGGATGTCGTCCGCGTTCATCTTGAAGCGGTACTCGTTGAGGCGCGTCCAGCCGGCCATGAAGACCTCGATGGACTTCTGCTCGTCCTCGGGCTGGCCGCGCTTGCGCAGCAGGCTGCCGTAGCGGTTGATCGACTCCGGGGACATCGGGTTGTCCTCGAAGCCCTTCTTGGCGTTGTCCAGCGCCAGTTCCTCGGTGCCGCCGGCGCCGCTGATGCTGGATGCGGCCTCCAGGGCCTTCTGCTTGTCGGTGTCGCGCACCTGCGCGCGGAAGGCGCCGGACTGGCCGTAGTTCTGCTGGTAGCCGCCCTGCTGGATCGCGCGCGCCGCGGTCAGCTGGCGCAGGCGCTGCTCCAGGTCCATGTCGGTGGGGTCCAGGCGCTTGGCTTCCTCGCCGCACGCGAACGCTTCGTTCCACGCGTCGACTGCCGAGAAGAAGTCGACCGCCTGCATCCAGACCTTCTTCTGCGGCTTCTTCTCGAGCGCCTTGCGCAGCATGTTCATCAGCTTGGGCGCCAGCCACTGGCCGAAGCCCGACTGGCCGGCCTTGCCCGCGGCCTCGAGCAGGCGCATCGCCGCGCTGACGTTGTTCAGGTCGCGGATCCACGCGTACTCGGCCACCACCATCTTGTCGATCGTGGAGGGGCCCTCGATCTCCTTGAGGTCCTTCGACGCGGCGGGCTTGCCGTCGGCCTGGAAGAACTTGATGCCGACCTCGTACATGCCCTGGTGCGCGACCAGGTTGCCCGGGTCGAACTTGAGGCCCTGCGCGTACAGCTTCAGCGCGTAGTCCAGCTGGCCGGTGTCGCCGGCGGTGCGAGCATGCTCGAAGAACTTCCGCGCCTTCTCGGGCTGCGGCTCGAAGGGCTTCGCGGCTGCGTCGGACTCACTCTTTCGCCATCCGAAGATCACGGGTCGGGGGCCTCCTGGGGATGGATTAGCGTAGCATCCTTGCGCGATGCCCGAACGCGTCCCGAACGACCGCCAGCCCAAGCGCCGGGTGGTGCTCTATCCCGACCCTGTCCTCCGGAAAAAGGCCCATCCGGTGGCCCGCGTCGACGACGCCGTCCGTGAGCTGGTCGAGGACATGTTCGTCGTCATGGACCTGGAGGACGGCGCCGGCCTGGCCGCGCCCCAGGTGGGCGAGAGCCTTCGGATCTTCGTGACGGGGGCCCCCGAGCGGGGCGTGCCGCACAAGGCGTTCATCAACCCGGTGATCACCGTCGAGGAGGACGCCGAACTGGCGCCCCACGACGAGGGCTGCCTGAGCCTGCCGAACATCCGCGGCGCCATCAGGCGCCCACACAAGGTGACGATCCGCGCGCTGGACATCGAGGGCCGCGAGTTCACCGAGACGAGCGACGACTTCGCCGCGCGCGTCTGGCAGCACGAGTTCGACCACCTGGAAGGGGTGCTCATCATCGACAAGATGAGCCCGCTGGACCGCCTGCGCGTCCGGCGCGCGCTGAACGACCTCAAGCGGTCCGTCGAGGACTGACGGGACGGCTGCCGCGATGGGCGACGGGCTTCCCATGGTCGTGTTCTTCGGATCCGGCGAGTTCGGGGTTCCCGTGCTCCGGGCGCTTGCCGATGCGGGCCGCGTGGCGCTGGTGGTCAGCCAGCCCGACCGCGAGGCCGGGCGCGGCAAGCAGCTGACGCCGACGCCGGTCAGCGCGTTCGCGCTGGAGCGTGGCCTGCCGCTGGTTCGGCCGGAGGACTGCAACGAGCCCGAGACGTTGGCGGCGATCCGCGCGGCCGCGCGCCACGCGGCCGGTGATGCAGCCGCCGCCGGGCGAGCGCAGCCCGGGCCTGCGTTCGTGGTGATCGCCTATGGGCAGAAGCTCTCGAACGCGCTGCTGGACGCGATGTTCGCCGTGAACCTGCACGGCAGCGTGCTGCCGCGGTGGCGCGGCGCGGCGCCGATCCAGCGCGCACTGATGGAAGGCGACGCGGAGGCGGGGGTGACCGTGATCTCGCTGGCCGAGCGGATGGACGCGGGCCTGGTCTACGCGGTGCGCACGCTGCCGGTGGGCGCGCGGCAGACCGCGGGCGAGCTGCACGACGCGCTTTCGGCGCTGGGGCCCGAGGCGGTCGACGCCGTCCTGCGCGCCTGGACTGCCGGCACGCTGCGCGGGATGCCGCAGGACGAGTCGCGCGCCACGCGCGCGCGCAAGCTCTCGCGCGACGATTCGTGGGCGGACTGCTCG
>JBIKJV010000098.1:0-10547 GCA_044360755.1 Phycisphaerales bacterium | reverse complement strand
GGGAGCCGCACGCCCGGGCCTACGTCGGCGTGGCCCTGCGCGCGCCGGACGGATCGCGCATCGGCGCGCTGGGCGTGATCGACACCGTGCCGCGCACGTTCGACGCGGACGATCTCACGGTGCTCCGCGACCTGGGCGCCATGACCGAGGACCAGCTGCGCCACATGGAACTGACCAGCGCCCAGGCCGCGCTGGCACGCGAACTGGACGACGCGCGCCGCCGCAGCCTGGTCGACCCGCTGACGCAGGCGTGGAACCGCGCGGGGCTCGACGCATTGCTCGCGCGCGAGGTCACGCTTGCCACCGACCGCGGCCGGCCGTTCGCGCTGGCCATGATCGACATCGACCACTTCAAGGCGGTCAACGACACCCACGGCCACCCCGCCGGCGACGGCGTGCTGGCCGAGTTCGCCGAGCGACTGCGCGTGGCTGCCCGGCCGCAGGACGCCGTCTGCCGTTTCGGGGGAGAGGAATTCGTCGTGCTTCTCCCGGGCTGTGCACCGGACGACGCGCCGCTCGTGGCGGACCGCATCCGCCGCCGTGTCGCGGCCGACCCGTTCCGCCTTCCTGCCGGCGAAGCCGTCCCGCTGACCTGTTCGGTGGGCGTCGCGTCCTGGAGCCGCGGCGAGGACCCGGCCGTCCTGGTGATGCGCGCCGACGTGGCGCTCTACGACGCCAAGCGCGCCGGCCGCGACCGCGTGCACGTGGCCGCGGCGCTGCGTGCATCGTCCCCGGGCGTGCGTGCGGGCGCGTCGCGTTCGTATCATCCCGTCCCATGACCGCCACCGCCAACGCGGCCGTGAAGAACGTCCGCCTCAAGGTCGGGCTCGAGATCCACGTCGAGCTCGCCACGCGCAGCAAGATGTTCACGCGCGCGGGCAACCCGGCGCACCCCGACTTCCACGACCGCGAGCCCAACTCGCTGGTCACGCCCGTGGTCGCCGCGCTGCCCGGCAGCCTGCCGGTGATGAACCGCCGCGCCGTCGAGATGTCGATGATGGTGGGCCTGGCCCTGGGCTGCCAAGTCGCCCGCTTCTCGAAGTGGGACCGCAAGAACTACTACTACCCTGACCTGCCCAAGGGCTACCAGATCAGCCAGTACGACCTGCCGCTCTGCCACGACGGCGCGGTCGAGGTGCCGTGCGCCGCCGGCGGCATGAAGCGCATCGGCATCATCCGCGCGCACCTGGAGGAGGACACCGGCAAGCTCGGCCACGAGCTGCCCGGGGGCTTCCATTACGAGGGCTCGCTGGTCGACCTGAACCGCGCGGGCACGCCGCTCCTGGAGATCGTCACTGCGCCTGACTTCGACTGCGCGGCCGACGTCGTGACCTTCGCGCAGGAGCTTCGCAACATCTGCCGTTTCCTTGGTGTTTCCGAGGGCGTGATGCAGAAGGGCCACATGCGGTTCGAGCCCAACATCAACGTCATCATCGACCTGGAGGACGGCACCGTCGTGAAGACGCCGGTGGTCGAGGTGAAGAACCTCAACAGCTTCAAGGCGCTGCGCGGCGCGATCGAGTTCGAGCTGGCCGAGCAGGTCAACCGCTGGCGCCAGGACGGCAAGGTGATGGGCCCCGGCGCCAAGAGCACGCGCGGCTGGGACGACGTGCGCATGTGCACCGTCCTGCAGCGCGAGAAGGAGGACGCGCACGACTACCGCTACTTCCCCGACCCGGACCTGGTGCCGGTGGTGGTGGACGAGGCGTGGCTGGCCAAGGTGCGCGCGGAACTGCCCGAGCTGCCGATGGCGCGCCGCGCGCGCTACGTCGCGTGGGGCCTGGAGGAGAAGGACGCCGGCGCGCTGGTCGACGACCGCGACGCCTGCCTCTTCTTCGAGTCGTGCGCGGCCGCGGCCGGCGGCGACGCGAAGGCGGGCTACGCCGCCGGCAAGTTCCTGCTGAACCAGCTGGCAAAGCGTGCCAACGAGCTGGGCGTCGGCGTGCACGAGGCGGGCCTCTCCGCCGCGCAGGTGGCGGGCATCCTGGCGCTGCGCGACGCCGGCGCGCTGGGCGCGCAGAACGTCGACGCACTCGTCGGGCACCTGGCCGGCACGCCGGACGACCCACGCGCCGTCGCTGAGCGGCACGGCCTGCTGGTGGTGCGCGACGACGCCGCGCTCGATGGCTGGATCGAGCAGGCGATCGCCGCCAACCCGCAGCCCGCGGCCGACGTGCGCGCGGGCAAGATGGCCGCGGTCGGCCGCCTGGTGGGCGCGGTCATGAAGCTGGCCGGCGGCAAGGCCGACGCCAAGACCGTGAACGAGCGCATCGTCGCCAAGCTGCAGGGGGGCGCATGACGGGCCCGCACCGCAGCTCGCCCGCCGCGCGCGCGGCACTGGGCCGAGTGGTGGTCTCCAACGAGCAGATCGCGCGCCGGATCCCCGAGCTCGCGCGCCAGATCGTGGCCGCGGCCGGCGACGGCGACGACGACATCGTCCTCATCCCCGTGATGACGGGCGCGTTCATCTTTGCGGCCGACCTGGTGCGCTGCATGCCCGTCCGCATGCGCATCACGCTGGCGACGATCAGCAGCTACCCCGGCACCAGCACCACCAGCCAGGGGATCCGCCCGCTGGGCGAGCTGCCCGGCAACCTGAAGGGCCGCCGCGTCCTCGTCGTCGACGACATCCTGGATTCCGGCCGGACGCTGGGCTTCCTGCGCGATCAGTTCCTGTCGCAGCGGCCGGCGTGGTTCGCCACCGCGGTGCTGCTGCGCAAGACGATCCCCGCCGCGATGTCGACGCCGTGCGAGTTCGTCGGCTTCGACATCCCGGACGAATTCGTCGTCGGCTTCGGCCTGGACTACGACGGCTGCTTCCGCAACCTGCCCGAGGTCCGCGTCCTGCATCCCGAGGGCCGCGCGTGAGCGCACCGCGGGAGCCCGCGCCGCACGGCGGCGAGTCGCGCTTCGCCGCCGTCGCGGTGGACGCGGCGGGCATCCCGCTCTTCGCCGCGGCGATCCTGGAGCCCAACGAGATCATCGTCGGCATCTGGCGCCCCAGCCCGTGGTACGTGCCGCTGCGCGCCGCGCGCCTGGTCGCGCTGGTCGTCGCCATCACGGTGCTCGGCGCCGCGGCCGCCGGCGCGGCGGGCCTGCCGTGGGGCACGTCGATCGTGCAGGTCGGCGCGGTGCTCGTCCTGGCGCGCGTCGCCGCCGCCATCCTGGACTGGTCGTCCCGCTGGTACGTGCTGACCGACCGCCGCGTGATCCGCCGCCGCGGCGTCGCGTCGCCCACCGTCTTCGTCAGCAGCCTGCGCGCGCTGAAGCGCGTCGACCTGGCCCGCAACGCCACCGACCGTCTCCTGCGCACCGGGACGATCACGTTCTCGACGCGCGCCGACGGTCCCTGGGATGCCGCGTGGGTGATGGTCGCGCGCCCGGACGAGGTGCACCGCCTGGTGCTCGACACGCGCCGCCGCTACGGCGGGGGCAACTGACCCGGGCCCGGCGCGCGCACGCCGCCGGTGCGGCGGACGGTCACGCCTCCCAGGCCGGGCCGGTGCGGGGGCAGGGGAGCGTCGCACCCAGCTCCTCCAGCAGCTTCCGCTGGGCCGCGTCCAGGTCCTTGGGTGCCTCGATCTGCAGCACCGCGTAGAAGTCGCCGGGATCCGCCTTCGCGCGGGCGATGCCCTTGCCCTTCACGCGCAGCTTCTGCCCGCTGCGCACGCCGCCGGGCACCTTCATGCTGACGCTGCCCTCCAGCAGCGGGACCCGCACCGTCGTGCCCAGCGCGGCCTCGGCCACGCTCAGCGGCACGTCCATCAGCAGGTCGTCGCCATCGCGGCGGATCCACGGGTGCGGCGCCACCTTCACGTGGATGATCAGGTCGCCCGCCGGCCCGCCGTTGGCGCCTGGCGCGCCCTTGCCGCGCACCGCCAGCTTCGCGCCGTCGGCGATCCCCGCGGGGATGCGCACCTCGATGACCTGGCCGTTCACCGTGAAGCTGCGCGTGCCGCCGCGCGCCGCGGTGGTGAAGTCGATCGTCTCCTTGATCTCGTGGTCGGTGCCGCGCTGGACCTGCGGCTCGTCGTCGCCGAACCCGCCGAAGCCGGCGCCGCGTGCGCGCCCGCCTCGCGCCCCGCGCCCGCCACGCCCGCCGAACATCCCGCCGAAGAGTTCCTCGAACGTCTCGGGGTCCACGCCCTGCCAGCCGGCGCCGCCCTGGCCGCCGAACGGGCTGCCGCCGCCGAAGGGCCCGCCTGCGCCACCCGCGCCCGGGCCCGCGCCGCCGCCCACCGGCCCGGCCTTCACGCCGGCGATGCCGAACTGGTCGTACAGCTTGCGCTTCTCGGGGTCCGAGAGGATGTCGTACGCCTCCTGGATCTCCGCGAACTTCTTGTCCGCGCCCGGCTCCTTGTTCACGTCGGGGTGGTACTGCCGCACCATCTTCCGATGGGCCTTCTTCAGGTCGTCGGCCGAGGCCGACTTGCCGACGCCGAGGAGCTCGTAGAGGTCGCGTTCCATGCGTGCTTCGTGGTTCGGCGAGTATAGGACTACGATCCGTCCCCGATGGCCTCCTGCGACCCACGCCATGACGCGAAGCAGCCCGGCACCGCGTCGGGAAGCATCCCGCTGCCGGTGCTGCCGGCACCCGGGCGCCGCGCGGCGTTCGGTTCGCACCGCACGGGCCGGGTGCGTGCCCTGGTTCTGGCCGGGGTCTGGCTCTTCATGGGCGTGCACGTGGTGCAGTGGCTTGCGTTCGGCACCACGCTCGCCCCCATCGAGCCCAGCGAGTCGATGCAGACGGCGAAGGACGGCATCGTCACGGTGGGCGCGGTGTTCTTCGTTGCGGCGCTGGTCTCCACCGCGATCCTGGGCCGGTGGTTCTGCGGTTGGGGCTGCCACTGGGTGGCCGTGCAGGACGCCACCGCGTGGGCGCTGGCGCGCATCGGCGTGCGCCCGAAGCCGTTCCGCTCGCGGCTCCTGCTCTGGCTGCCGCTCGCGCTGGCGCTGTACATGTTCGCGTGGCCGCTGCTCTACCGGTTCGCGGTGGCGCCCTGGGTGCAGCCCGACCTGCGCTGGCCCGGCTTCACCACGCACTTCACCACCACGGACTTCTGGGCCACGTTCCCCGGCTGGGCGATGGGCGTGCCGTTCCTGCTGGTCAGCGGCGTCCTGGTGGTCTGGCTGCTGGGTTCCAAGGGGTACTGCACCTACGGCTGCCCCTACGGCGGCTTCTTCGCGCCTGCCGAGGAGCTGGCGCCGTTCCGCATCGTGGTCGACCACGACCGCTGCCACCAGTGCGGCCACTGCACGGCCGTGTGCACCAGCAACGTGCGGGTGCACGAGGAGGTCCGCGACTTCGGCATGGTCGTCGACCCCGGCTGCATGAAGTGCATGGACTGCGTCAGCGTGTGCCCCAACGAAGCGCTGCGCTTCGGCATCGGCAAGCCGGCGATCGCGGTCGACCGCACGGGCACGCGTTCGGCCGCGGCCGCCGCCCGCCGCTACGACCTCACGCTTCCCGAGGAGATCGGCATCGCGCTGGTCGCGCTGGCCGCGCTGCTCGCCTCGCGCGGCACGCTTCTGGGCGTGCCGCTCCTCTTCGCATCCGGCATCACCGCCTGCGCGGCGTTCGTCGCGTGGAAGGCATGGCGCACGCTCCGCGACGCAAACGTCGCGTTCCACGGACACCGCCTGCGCATCGCGGGCCGCATCGCCCCGGCGGGCTGGGCGTGGCTGGCCGCGTCGGCCGCCGTGCTCGCTGGCATCGCGTGGCTGGCTGCCCTGAACGCGATCACCTGGCGCGCGATGCAGCTGGACGCGCGCGTCGAGCTGCCCGCCGAGGTCGTCTTCTCGGAGGCGCCGATGGAGCTGCCGCCCGCGCGTGCCGCCGATGCCCGTGCCGCGCTGGCCTGGTACGCGCGTGCCTCGACCATTCCCGAGGGCATCTCGCCGTTCGCGTTCGCGCAGCCCCGCATCGACCTGCAGCGCGCGTTCCTCCACGCCGCGCTGCACGACATGCCCCAGGCCGAGCGCCTCTACCGGCGCGCGTTCGCCGCGGATCCCGCGCTGCAGTCCGCTGCCGCCGGCGTGGCGCGCGCCGTGCGCGCCGACCCCACACGCCAGGCCGAGGCCGCCGCGTTCTACGACCAGGTGCTGGCTGCAAACCCCGCGTGGCAGCCGCTCCGCGAGGAGCAGGTCGCGTGGCTCGGCACGGTGGGCGACTACGCCGCCGGCATCCGCAGCGCGCGCGCCGGGCTTGCCGCGGTGCCCAACCTGCTCGCCATGCGCCGCCTCTCGCTCGAACTGACAGAGCATGGTGCCGGTCCCGAAGAGGTCGCCGAGGGCGTCGCCCTCATCCGCCGCACGCTGGAGATCGAGCCGCGCAATGCGTTCGCGCACGCCGCGCTTGCCCGTGGCCTCGCGCGTCTGGGACAGGTGGACGAGGCGATGGCCGAGTTCGACCGCGCGATCGAGCTGGACCCCGGCGCCGAGGTGCTCAAGGCGATGCGCGACGAGGCCCGCGCCAACCTGCGCTGACCGCGGGCGCGCACCCGGCACCTCCCGCACGCGCAGCCGTCAGTCCGCGCCGCCCCAGTTGCCCAGCAGCAGGAACAGGTCGCCGCCGTCCACGATCCCGTCGTCGTTGAAGTCCGCGGGGCAGGGGGTGCCGCATCCGCCCCACGCGGACAGGAACGTCCCCAGGTCGGTCCCGTCGACGGCGCCGTCGCCGTTCAGGTCGCCCAGTCCGTTCGCCAGGCGCGCCGCGCGCACGGCGGCTGCGGCGTCGATCCGCCCGCGCCCCGTGCGCCAATCGATGCCCGGGTCGAACACGTCGGTGCACGTCGAAGCCAGGTAGGACCGGATCGTGGCCGGCGGCATCGTCGGCGCGACGGCGCGCATCAGCGCGATCGTGCCCGCGACGTGCGGCGCCGCCATGCTGGTGCCGCTCTTGAATCCGTGATCCTGCACGCCGACGGTCGAGAGCACGTTCACGCCCGGCGCGGCCACGTCCACCTCGGGCCCGACCGCGGTCGTCGCCGCGGGCACGTCGGCCTGGTCGATCGACCCGACGGCGATCACCTCGTCCCACTTGGCGGGGTACGCGACCCCAAACGTCCCGGTGTTCCCCGCCGACGCGACGACCATCGCGCCGGCGCCCTGCGCGTAGCGCACGGCGTCCAGCATGGGCGTGCTGGCCACCGAGTACTGCAGGCTCACGCTCATCACCGTGGCGCCGTGGTCCGCGGCCCACACCAGCCCGTCGGCCAGCCAGCTGGCCAGCCCGCTGCACGGGTTGACCACCACCACGGGCAGCACCCGCGCACGCCAGGCCATGCCCGCCACCCCGAAGGCGTCGTTGCCGCCCGCCGCGGCGATGCCCGCGCAGTGCGTGCCGTGGCTGGCGCACCGGTCGGTCGTGTCGTCGTTGCCCGCCACCACGTTCCACCCGGGAAGCACCCGGTAGGCCAGGTCCGCATGCTGGTTCACGCCGCTGTCCAGCACCGCGATGATCTGCGAGGGGTCGCCCGTCGTCACGTGCCATGCGGCGCGCGCGCGCACGTCCGAGCCGGGCGTCCCGCCGGTGCCGTTCACGAACTGCCCCGTGTTCTCCAGCGCCCACTGCTCGACGAACCGCGTGTCGTCCGGCCGCGGCGCCTCCTCGGCGATTCCGCCCACCGGGTCGACCTCCGCAAGTTCGATCGCGCGGCCCGCCGCACGCACCAACCGCGCCGCGATCCCCGGTGCGTCGCTGCCCCGCGGCAACGTGATGCACTGCCATCGGTCCAGCCCCAGCGCCACGGCCCGCGCAGCGTCCGCTGCCGGAACCGTGGCCAGGCGCGTCGCACCACGCGCACCCGCGGCCGCCAGTTCGCCTGCCACCGCCACGTCCGCCGCGCCGTCCGCGCTGCGCACGTCGATCGTGCCACCTGCACCGATCGCCACGCGCGCGCCGGGCGCCATCCGCACCAGCACGCGGTCGCTCGCCCAGCCGCCGGGGCGGTCAGCCATCGGTGCCGGCGCGGGCCCCTGCGCCCACGCCGTCACGCCGCACCCGAGCGCGGCGATGACTGCGGCGAAGTTCGTTCGTCGTGATGCGTCCATGGTTCTCCGGCACCGGCCACACGGCGGGTGCCTGCACTAACAGTACGACCCTCGCGGCCCGATGCCACACGACACCCGCCACATTCGCGCCGATCGTCCGGGAACGGCCTGCGCACCCCGATCCGGGCCGCGCCGCGGGGGTTCCCGGCTGCCCGCACCGACCCCGCAGCCACGTTGTTGCTGCCCCCGCAGGGGACCGATAGCATCCCCCCCTCGATCCATCCATTCGGATGGACGCATCCTTCCAACGCCCGCGGAGCCTTCCACATGTCCGACAAGCGCTACCTGTTCACCAGCGAATCCGTCTCGATGGGCCACCCCGACAAGCTGGCCGACCAGATCAGCGACGCCGTCCTCGACGCGATGCTGGCGCAGGACCCGAAGAGCCGCGTGGCGTGCGAGACGCTGGTGACCACCGGCCTGGCCGTCGTCGCCGGCGAGGTCACCACCGACGCCGTCGTCAACGTTCCGGACATCGTCCGCCGCGCCGTCCGCGAGGCCGGCTACGACGACGCCGCCAAGGGCTTCGACTGGAAGAGCTGCGGCGTCAGCGTGGTGCTGGGCAAGCAGAGCCAGGACATCGCGATGGGCGTCGACCGCGAGGGCGCCGGCGACCAGGGCATGATGTTCGGCTTCGCGTGCAAGGAGACGCCGGAGCTGATGCCGCTGCCGATCCAGCTCTCCCACGATCTTGTCAAGCGCCAGGCGCAGGTCCGCGAGAAGGGCACCATCAAGGGCCTCCGCCCCGACGCCAAGAGCCAGGTCACCGTCGAGTACGTCGGCCTGAAGCCCACGCGCATCGACACGGTCGTCCTCTCCACGCAGCACGACCCGATGTGGAACGGCGCCGGCAACCAGAAGAAGCTGAAGGCCGAGATCATCAAGCACGTGATCAAGCCTGTCCTGGGCAAGTGGTGGAACGACAAGATCACGATCCACGTCAACCCCACCGGCCAGTTCGAGATCGGCGGCCCGCACGGCGACTGCGGCCTGACCGGCCGCAAGATCATCGTCGACACCTACGGTGGCCGCGGCCGCCACGGCGGCGGCGCATTCAGCGGCAAGGACCCGACCAAGGTCGACCGCAGCGCCGCGTACATGTGCCGCTACATCGCCAAGAACATCGTCGCCGCCGGCCTGGCCGAGGTGTGCGAGGTGCAGCTCAGCTACGCGATCGGCGTGGCCAAGCCCACCAGCGTCCTGGTCGACACGCAGGGCACGGGTGTGGTGCCCGACCAGTGGCTGGCCGAGCAGGTGCAGAAGCACTTCGAGCTCACGCCGCGCGGCATCATTGCGTCGCTCGGCCTGCGCAAGCCCATCTACAAGGCGACCGCGACGCATGGCCACTTCGGCCGCAAGCCCGGCGAGGGCGGACCCGGCACCTTCACGTGGGAGGCCACCGACAAGGCGGCCGCGCTGCGCAAGGCCGCCGAGAAGGCCGGCCTGCTGAAGGCGGCGGGCACGGCGTCGAAGACCAGGAAGACCTCCACGCGCGCCCTCGCCGCCGTGTGAGCACCGCGTGGCGAACCCCGCGGCCAACCCGATGAACGATCCCTCGCCTGCCCGCGTCGCGGCCCTTGACCGCCTCGCGCGGCAGGCGAGGCGCTTTCCCGACCTCGAGTTCGTCGACTCCGGCGCGGCGCCCACTGCGGACGGCGCCGCGCTCTCCGGCCGCGACGTGGCCCTGGCCCGCGCCATCGAGCACGCCGTGGTCCACCGCTGGGGCACGCTCGCCGCGTGCGCCCGCGCATGCATCGACCGCCGGTGGGAGAACGTCGACGAACGCGCCCAGGCCGCGCTGCTGGCGGGTGCCGCGCAGATCCTGCTCTTCGGCAACCAGGCCGACCACGCGGTCGTCGACGACACCGTCGAGTGGACCAAGCGAAAGGGCCGCCGCGGCGCCGCCGGCTTCGTCAACGCCGTGCTGCGCAAGATGGTCGCGCTGCGCGGCGCGATCGTCTCCGGGCCCGACGCCGCGCCACGCGCGTGGGCCAACCGCCGTGACGTGCTGCCGCTGGCCGACGGTCGCGCGCTGCAGCTGACGCGCGAGGTGTTCTCGGGCGACCCCGTCGCACGCTTGGCCGAGCAGACCAGCCACGGCGAGGACCTGCTCCTGCACTGGATGAACGTCGCGGGCCGCGACCGCTGCCTGCAGCGTGCCGTGCACGGCCTGGTCGACGCGCCGACGATCGTCACCGTTCCGCCCGGGGCGCTCGCGCCGGGCTCGGCGCACGCCGCGGACCTGGTGCCGCACCAGCAGCCCGGCTTCTTCGTGTGGCAGGGCGACCACGCCGGCCTGATCGCGCTGCTCGCGGCGTTCCCCGCCGCGCGCGTGCAGGACCCCGGCAGCGCGCACCCCGTGCGCGTCGCGCAGGGCCTGCGCCCCAAGGTCATCCTCGACGCCTGCGCCGGCCGCGGCACCAAGACGCGCCAGTGGGCCGAGCTCTTCCCCGACGCCGAGGTCGTCGCCACCGACGTCGACGGCAACCGCCTGC
>JBIKJV010000224.1:0-3027 GCA_044360755.1 Phycisphaerales bacterium | reverse complement strand
GCCGCTGCCGGCGCCGATGTCGGCCACCACCATGTCGGGGCGCAGTTCCAGCGCGTCGAGCAGGGTGCTGGTGCGTTCCTCCGACTCGCGCGTGCCGCGCTCCAGCCAGCCGATCGCCCGGTGGCTCATGAACCGCGCGATCTCTCGGCCGAAGTAGGTACGCCCGATGCCGTCAAAGGTGTCCTCGCCCTCGTCGTAGGCGAAGGGTGGCGGCGGATCGGCGTCCGCCACCACGGCCGGCGCGGCGGCCTTCGCGGCGGGCGGCGCCGACTCATGGCATGCGGCGGTGGGGGCAAGCAGCGCCGCGAGGGCCAGCCAGGTTCCCGAGCAGTTTTTCCGCATGGCAGCAGGGTAGGATCGCGCCCCCGCACACGGAGGCCGAACCACATGGATTCCAGCCATCTCGACCAGTTCATCTCGCTGGACGACTTCGAGCGCCACGCGCTGGAAGTGCTGCCGCAGCTGCCGCGCGACTACTACCGCAGCGGCGCCTGGGCCGAGACCACCCTGCGCGAGAACCGCGCCGCATGGGATCGCCTGCGCCTGTGGTACCGCGTCCTGCGCGACGTGTCGGCGCGGTCGGCCGCCTGCACCGTGCTGGGCAAGCATGCCTCGATGCCGCTCTGCGTGGCGCCCACCGCGATGCAGCGGATGGCCCACCCCGACGGCGAGCCCGCCACCGCGCGCGCCTGCGCCGCGGCCGGCGTGCCGATGATCCTGTCCAGCCTGGCCACGACCTCCGTCGAGGACGTTCTGGCCGCGGGGCGGTCCGTCGACCCCGGGTTCCGCCTGTGGTTCCAGATGTACATCGGCAAGGATCGCGGCTTCGTGCGCGAACTGGCCGATCGCGTGACCGCCGCGGGCTGCGAGGCGATGGTGCTGACCGTCGATACGCCTGTCTGGGGCACGCGCGAGCGTGATCTCCGGAACCATTTCCGCGTGCCGGACGGGCTGCGCGTCGTGCACCTGGAGCGTCCGGGCGGGCCCACCGGCCACAGTGGCCGCGGGATGCAGGATGCGCTGGGCTGGATGATCGACCCGGCGATGACCTGGAAGGACTTCGAATGGCTGCGTGGCGTGTGCCCGCTGCCGATCCTGATGAAGGGCGTGTGCCGACCCGAGGACGCGGCGCAGGGTGCGGCGCTGGGCGCCTCGGGCATCATGGTCTCGAATCACGGCGGTCGCCAGTTGGACGGCGCGCCGGCCACGGTCGACGCGCTGGGCCCGGTTGTGCAGGCGGTCGCGGGGCGCACGCCGGTGTTCGTCGACGGCGGTGTGCGCCGCGGCACCGACATCGTGCGCGCGGTCGCCCTTGGCGCGCAGGCGGTGTGCATCGGGCGGCCCGTGCTGTGGGGTCTGGCCTCCGGCGGCGAGGCCGGCGTCTTCCGCGTGCTCTCGATCCTGCGCCAGGAATTGGACACGGCGATGGCGCTCTGTGGCGCCAGCGCCGTGAAGGAACTGACGAGCGACCTGCTGCGGGCGTGACCGCCGCTCAACGGCGGTCCGCGGTCAGCGGCGCCCGCCGCCACCGCCGCGGGCCGCACCGGCGCCGCCGCCGCGGTAGCCGGTGGAGTTGCCGCGGTTGCCGCTCCAGCCGCTCAGCTGGCCCATGCCGCGGTAGCCGTTCGACCAGCCCGTGTAGCCGTAGCCGTACGGGTTGGCTGGGCGCGACTGCGTACGGTCGTACCAGCCGGAATCCTGGTTGAAGCCGGGCATGCCGCGGTCGTAGTCGTTGCCGTACCGCTGCGCGTAGCTGCCGCGCTGGTCGCTTTCGCCCCAGCCGCCATTGCCGCCGTGGAAGTTGCCGCCGCCCCAGCCGGTGGCAGCACGGTTGTAGGCGCTCTCGTTGCCGTTGCCGCCCTGGCCGTACGTGCCGCCGGCGTAGCCGTGGGCGTCGCCGTAGTTGGTCTCGCCGCGCGCGAACGCGCCGCGCGGGGAGCCGTCGAAGTTGTGGTTGGGGTCGGGGCGCGCCTGGGTGTCGTCCGCCTGCCGGGCCCGCGACGCGGCCTGCACGCTGCCGTCGCGCTCCTGGAAGCTGTTGGCGCCCGTGCCCGCGCCGTCGCGCCACGTGCCGTCGTTCGCGCGCGCGCCCGGCTGGGCGACGCTGGCTGCATCCGAAGCGCCCGCGCCGGCGGCGGCCTGGTGCCAACCGCCGTTCGTGCGCGTGTACATGTCGTCGCCACGGCGCTGCATCACCGAGCCGTTGCGCGAGGCGTACACGTCATCCGACACGCCGGCCGCGTGCGACCAGCGCCCGGCGGCGCCGTTCGGATTTGCCATCCCGGCCTCGCGATTGGCGCGGTTGATGTCGCGCTCACCCTGGCGCGTCGCCGCGGCATTGGCGTCGCCGGGGCGGTTGTTGTTCGCGGCGCGGTCGGCGGCGGCGTTGGCCGCCCCCGGCGTGCTGCGGTAGGGCCCGATCTGGCCGTAGCGGCCGATCTGCCCGTAGCGGCCCATGTCGCCTGCGGCGCCGGCGCGGTTGTAGTCGCGCGCGGCGTTGCCCCAGTTGCGGCGGTACGCGCCGTCCCAGTGGTGCGACCACCAGCCGTCGTAGTCACGCCAGCCCCAAGGGTGGTAGCCCCAGCCCCAGGCGCCCGCCCAGCCGCAGCCCAGGCCGTAGCCCACGCCGAAGCCCCAGCCCGGGCCCCACCAACCCGGCGCGCCCCACATCGGGCCGCAGCCCAGGCCGTTGTAGCCCCAGCCCGGATAGCCGCCGAAGCCCCAGCAGCCGTAGTCGCCGGCCCAGTACGGGTTGCCGTAGTACGTCCCCGGCCAGCCGCCGTAGGAATCCCACGTGTCCTCCATCTCGATGTCGCTGTTGTCGCCGATCCACAGGTCGCCCTGGCTGGTGTAGCCGGGCGTCGTGTAGCCGGTGCCGTACGCGACGGTGCCGTCGTTCTCGAAGCTGTTCATGTACCCGGCGGTGTAGCCCTGCGTCACCGTCTGGTCATCCGCGTTGTAGACCTGCACGTACGTCGCGTTGTAGACGGGGCAGGAGGGCGGGATCGTGTAGATCTCCGCGGGCAC
>JBIKJV010000097.1:0-10604 GCA_044360755.1 Phycisphaerales bacterium | reverse complement strand
GCTGACCTACCTGCCCGGCACGCCGGCGAACGGCTTCGTGCCCGAGCCGCCTGCGCAGCCGGTCGACGTGGCGTACCTGTGCTTCCCGAACAACCCGACGGGTGCCGTGATCACGCGCCCGCAGCTGGCGTGCTGGGTGGAATGGGCGCTTGCCAACGATGCGCTTCTCTGCTTCGACGCTGCATACGAGGCGTACGTGCGCGACCCCGCGCTGCCGCGGTCGGTCTACGAGATCCCCGGCGCCGACCGCTGCGCGGTGGAGTTCCGAAGCTTCTCGAAGAACGGCGGCTTCACCGGCGTGCGCGGCGGCTACACCGTGGTGCCGAAGGCGGTCGAGGGCCGCACGCGCGGCGGCGAGCGGGTGCCGCTGCACCGGCTGTGGATGCGGCGCTGGGCGACGTGCTCGAACGGCGTCAGCTGGCCCGTGCAGCGCGGCATCGCGGCGCTTTACACGCCGGAGGGCATGGCGCAGGTGGAGGCGCTGGTCGGCTTCTACATGGAGAACGCACGGATCCTGCGCACCGCCTGCGCGGCGCGCGGCCTGCGCGTCTGGGGCGGCGAGCACGCGCCCTACGTGTGGGTGGCCTGCCCCAAGGGCATGGGCAGCTGGGATGCGTTTGATCTGCTGCTGACGAAGGGCCGCCTGGTGGTGACGCCGGGCGCGGGCTTCGGCCGGCACGGCGAGGGCTTCTTCCGGATCAGCGCGTTCAACTCGCGCGCAAACGTCGAGGAAGCGGTGCGGCGGCTGGAGTGTCTAACCCGGTAAACCGGGTTCACCTGCCCGATCCCCGCGGCGGCGCTGGCATCGGGCGGGTGAACCCGGTCAACCCGGTCAACCGGGTTGCGCCTTGCCCCAGCCGCTGCTGGGCGGCCGCTGCGGCAGCGACGGGTCGCGCGCCTCGGGCTTGTCCGCCCCTGGCCCGCGGTACCCGCGGCAGACGACGAACATCTCGACGCTCTCGGCGCGGCTCGCCTTCGGCTTGAAGCCACGCGCCTCGTCGAACATGCCCTGCGCGCGGCGCAGGAGCCCCGGGTACTCGCCGCCCTCGTAGACCTTCATCGTGGCGTGGCCGCCGGTGCGCAGCAGGAACGGCAGGCGCTCCAGCATCGCGTGGCACAGGTGCACGCTGCGCGCGCTGTCGGCCATCGGCACGCCGCTGGTGTCGGGCCCCATGTCGCTGATCACCGCGTCGAACAGGCGACCCTCCATCGCGGGGGGCAGGTGCTCGCGGGTCAGCTCGTTGATGTCGCCCTGCAGCAGGTGCACGTTGGACGGCATGCCGCGCCGCTCGATCGGCTTCAGGTCGATGCCCACCACGACGCCCGTGTCACCCACGCGCCGCGCGGCCACCTGCGTCCAGCTGCCTGGGCAGGCGCCCAGGTCCAGGACGCGTGCGCCGCGGCGCAGCAGGTGGAAGCGCTCGTCGATCTCGATGAGCTTGTACGCGCTGCGTGCGCGGTAGCCCTCTTCCTTGGCGAGCTTGAAGAAGTGGTCCTGGACTTCCTTCACGCGGGGCTCCGGGGCGTCACCGCTTGCGCAGGCGCCGGACCTCGGCGGGGGGGATGTTGGGCAGCACGATGGTGCGCGTACCGCCGTGGGCGGCGAACATGCCGTCCTCGATCGACCGGATGCGGCCGATGTTGGCGCGGCCGGCGCCGCCGCCGATGGCGCCCTTCACGACCTTGGCACCCACGTAGCCGAAGTAGGAGAGCTCGCCGCCCGGCTTCAGGAGCTGCATGTAGCTGCGGAGGATCGACTCGACCAGGGCGCTGTCGAAGTTGTTGAAGGGCAGCCCGGAGACGACGAAGTCGTACGACCCCTGCTGCAACGCGGCGTCCTGCACCGCGGCATGGTGCAGCGTGACCCGGCGGCCGGGGTTCGCCAGGCGCCAGGGCCCGAGGACCTGTTCCTCCATGTGCCGCACGAAGTCGTCGTTCAGTTCGACGATGTCCAGCACGTCGTCCGGGCCGATGCGCTTCAGCAGCTCGCGTGTCACGGGTCCCGTGCCGGGGCCGACCTCCAGCACGCGCACCGGGCCGCGTGAAGCGGTGACGCCGGCGGCCAGCGCACGGCTGAGCGCCGGCGAGCTGGGCACGACGCTTCCCACGTTCTTGATGTCGCGGATGGCGGAGGTCACGAACTGGAGCATGTTCGGTCGCAGCATATCGCGCGCGGCGCCACCGGCCCGTGCGTGGCCGCCGCTGCGGTCACAGCGACGGCGCGAAGCGTTCGCCGCCCGTCAGGCCTTCGCAGAACCCGGCATACACCTGCGGGATGCGGTCGAGGTCCGAGAGCGCGCCCATCTCCACCGTCGTGTGCATGTAGCGGATCGGCAGGCTGACCAGCCCGCACGGGATGCCGCCGCCGGCCAGGAAGATCGCGTCCGTGTCGGTTCCGCTGGAGCCGGGCGTCGCGCCGCGCTGCAGCGGGATCGAGAGCCGCTCGGCCGTGGCCAGCAGGCGGGCGACCACTTCGGGCTGCATCGCGCCGCCGATGGCGATCTTGGGACCGTTGCCCATCTTGAACTGCCCGTGCTGCGCCTGCGTGATGCCGGGACTGTCGGTGGCGTGGCCGACATCGGTGACCAGCGCCACGTCCGGGCGCAGGCTCTCGGCGATCATCTCGGCGCCGTGCAGGCCGACCTCCTCCTGCACCGTGCTGACCGCGACCACGCGCACGCGGCGCTCGGCCTGCTGCGCGCATAGCCGGAGCGTCTCGGCGGCAACCCAGGTGCCGATCCGGTTGTCCAGGGCGCGAGCCACGATGATGTCGTCGGTCAGCATCATGCTGGCGTCCAGGAACGTGCCCGGGTCGCCGATGTTCAGGCGGGCGCGCGCGGCGGCCTCGTCCTTGGCGCCGATGTCGACGAAGAGCTCATGCAGCTTGCGCACCTTCGGCTCGCCGGAGCGGTCCTGCAGGTGGATCGCGGTGGCGCCGATCAGGCCGATCACGGGCTGCGTGACGCCCGGGACGCTGCTGCGGAACTGCAGGCGCTTGCCGACGATCGACGCCGGGTCGATGCCGCCGATCTGCCGGCAGTAGACGAAGCCGTTCGAGTCGACATGGTTCACCATCAGGCCGATCTCGTCGGCGTGGCCGCAGACCGCGACGGTGAAGGGCTTGGTGCCCGCCGCGGGCGCGACGGTGGGCGCCAGCTCGGCGAAGCAGTTGCCGTAGGCGTCGTTCCAGGTGCGCGTGGCGCCGTTGGCGCGCACGTACTCGAGCCACGTGCGCTGGCCGTCGCGCTCGAAGCCGGACGGGCTGGGCGTGTCGAGGAGCGTGCGGAGGAACGCGAGTGATTCGGAACGCATCGGCGGGATGGTACGCAGTGCGCGCACCATCCCGCCGCCAGAGTCATGTTGTCCGGGGCGCCCACCCAGGGGCATCCGGAACCATGTTGTCGAGGCTCCCCCGGTGCCGGCTCAGCCCGCTGCCCGCTTGTCGACGTTGTCGAAGAACGCGCTGAAATCGGCGCCGCTCTTCGGCTTGGCCTTGGGCTTGCCGCTTGCGCTTGGCGCCGCGGCAGGAGTCGAAGGCGTCGGCATCGGGTACGTGACCGCCGGCCGGCTCGTAGGCGGTGCGCCGCCCGAGGCGCCCGGCGGCATCCGCGGGGCACCGATCATGGGGCCGGGCCCGGCGAACGCGCCGGATGCATGTCCCAGCGTGGGCGGACCCAGGCGCCGGTTCCGGGCGTCGTTGACGCCGCGCTCCAGCTGCTTCAGGTGCAGCCGCAACGCGGCGACGGAGGCGAGTGGCTTGGGCATCGGTTCGGACATCGTTGAACCTCCTTCGCAATCGTGCCAGGCGCGTGGTACGGACGCCTTGGCGTGCGGTTCGATCCGCAGGAAGACCATCGGATTCGCGCCCCTCGGTGGCAAGCGCCTGGTGCGGGATTCGCGCGTTTCCGGTCGGTCTGTGCGGCCTGGGAGGCCCCCGCGGCACGGGCAGGGCGTCCCCTGGCTCCAGTACGCTCCCATCCCCCCGATTGTGAGGCCCGCATGATGAACGCGTTCCGCCCCGTCCTGGCCCTTCTCGCACTGCTCCTGCCCGCCGGCACCGCGCTTGCCGGCACCGTGGACCTGCCCCGATACCCGGCGGCAAGCCCCGATGGGAACGTGGTGCTGTTCAGCTGGCGCGGCGACATCTGGAAGGTCCCCGGCAGCGGCGGCGGCGCGGTGCGCCTGACCGCCAGCGACACGAACGAGGGCCGCTCCGCGTTCAGTCCGGACGGCAGCCGCATCGTCTTCGACAGCGACCGCGACGGCGGACGCAACCTGTTCATCATGAACAGCGACGGAAGCGACGCCCGCCAGCTGACCTTCGGCGAGGCGGGCGCGATTCTCAGCGGCACCGGCGTCGACGGCGCCGGCCGGCAGGTGGCGTTCTTCGAGGCCTCGCGCGAGAACGACCTGTACCGCGCGACGCGCCCGTACCTGGTGCCGCTGGACGGCGGCCCGGTGGAGCGCGCGATGGACTGCTTCGGCTCGCACCCGGTGGCGACGAAGGACGGTGGAACGATCGTGTTCGAGCGCGGCGGCAGCACGTGGACGCGCCGCGCGTACCAGGGCCCCGACCAGCGCGACGTGTGGACGTGGAACCGCGCCGACGGGAAGTTCACGCGCAAGACCGAGTGGGCTGGCAACGACGGATGGGCGTTCCCCGCCGGCGACGACCTGGTGTGGGTGACCGACCGCGGCAACGGCCGCAGCATGAACCTGTGGCGCAAGCCGATGTCCGCCGGCCCGGACGTTCCCGGCACGCAGCTGACCAACTTCGACGACGACATCCGCGAGCTCTCGGTGAGCGCCGACGGGCGCACGGCGTACATGACGGTCTGGGACGCGCTGTGGCGCCTGGACCTCTCGAAGCCCGATGCGCAGCCCGTCAAGATGGCGGTGCAGGCCGCCGAGGACGAGGCCGACCGCCTGCGTCCGCGCAACGTGGGCCGTGACATCACCGAGGCACAGCTCTCGCCCGACGGCAAGGTGATCGCGCTGGTGGCCTACGGAGACGTCTACGTCAAGGGCCTTGACGAGCGCTCGCCCTTCGTGCGCGTGACCCGCACGCCCGCGCGCGAGCGCGAGATCGCGTGGATGCCGGACGGCGCCAAGCTGCTCTTCAGCAGCGATTCGGACGGCAACGATTCGATCTACGAGGCGACCGTGGCGCAGACCCGCGCCGAGGTCCGCGCGGCGTTCAAGGAGCGGACGGCCGGCAAGAAGGACGAGGCGAAGAAGGACGAGGACGCGAAGGACGAGCCCACGAAGGAAGAGCCGAAGGCCGACGAGAAGAAGGCCGATGATGCCAAGGGCGATGACGCGAAGAAGGACGAGGCGCCCAAGGCCGATGCCAAGCCCGCCAAGAAGGAGCCCAAGCGCGACGAGGGCGCCCGCTGGGCCGACGCCGTGCGCGTCGACGTGAAGCCCTTGGTGGCCACCGGCAACGGCGAGCGCTCGCCCAGCCCTTCGCCGGACGGCAAGAAGCTGGCGTACCGCCGGGACCTGCGGACGCTGGTCGTGCGCGACGTCGCGAGCGGCGAGGAGCGCGACCTGCGCACGGGGTTCGACCCGGGCATCGACTGGCGCTGGAGCCCGGACAGCACGATGCTGGCCGTGCGCCAGGACGACGATGACTTCAACAGCGACATCTGGATCCAGCCCGTCGACGCCGGCTGGCCTGCGGTGAACGTCACCCGCCACCCCGACGCGGACGGCAATCCACGCTGGTCGGCGGACGGCAAGGTGCTGGCATTCACCAGCAGCCGCGTGAACAACGAGCAGGACGTGTACCTGGTGTTCCTGGACAAGGAGCTCGAGGGCATGCAGCGCTTCGAGCTGGACCAGTACTTCAAGGACGCGGGCAAGAAGTCGGGCGGCTCGGGCGGCGGTGGTGCGGCCCCTGCTGCGGGCAGTGCCCCGTCCGGTGCCGGTGCGGCGGCCGGTGGCCGTCGCCGGCGCGAGTCCGATGCGGCCTTCGAGGGCGCCGAGCAGGATCCGCCTGCTGCAGCCAAGGCCGACGAGCCGGCGAAGGACGAGCCGAAGGCCGACGAGAAGAAGCCCGAGGAGAAGAAGGCCGACGACAAGAAGGTCGAGGAGAAGAAGCCTCCCTTCAAGCCGGCGGACCTGGCCGACGCCTACCGGCGCCTGCGCCGCCTGACGACGATGCCCGGCAACGAAGCCGACATCGAGCTCGCGCCCTCGGGAGCCACCGTCTACTTCATGTCGGTGGGTGCCGGCGAGCGCGGCAGCCCCGCGGCAGACGGCGGCGGGCTGATGAGCGTTGCCTGGAGCGGCGGCGAGCCGAAGAAGGTCGGCGCGATCGGCAGCATCCAGCAGATCAACGCCGCCGGCGACAAGCTGGTGGTGGTGGCGCGCGGCGGGGCGTCGATCGTCGGCCTGCCGGGCGGCGACGCCAAGCCGGTCGAGCTCTCCGACACCGTCGAGATCGACCTGCGCGCCCAGAGTGCTCAGAAGTTCGGCGAGCTCAGCCGCATCATGGGGATGCTGTTCTACAACCCGACGATGAACGGCACCGACTGGCCGAAGCTGACCGAGAAGTGGGGCAAGCTGGCCGCGAACGCGCGCACGGACGAGGAGTTCGACTACGTCGCGAACCGCTACATCGGCGAGCTGAACGCCAGCCACCTGGGCGTGCGCAGCCCGGCGGGCGAGGGCGCCGCCCGGCTGGCCACGGGACGCCTTGGCGTGCGCACGAAGTCCGCGGGCGGTGGCTTCGAGATCACCGAGATCCTGCCGGACTCGCCCGTCACCAAGGGCCAGACGCCGCTTGCCGTGGGCGACGTCATCGTCGCCGTGAACGGTGTGCAGGTGGACGCGACGGCGACGATGGAGTCGCTCTTCCGTGGCACCGTCGGCAAGGAGACGGTGGTCACCGTGCGCCGCACCCCCGCGGCGGGCGGCGACGCCGTCGAGGCCGACGCGATCCTGGTGCCGGTCTCCTCGACCGAGATCCGCACGCTGACGTACGACGACACGCTGCGCCGCGCGCGCGAGACGGTCGACCGGCTCTCCGGCGGCCGCATCGGCTACATCCACATCCAGGGCATGGACCAGCCGTCGCTGGACGACTACGAGCGCGACCTCTACGCGGCGGCGCACGGCAAGGACGGCCTGATCATCGACGTGCGCAACAACGGCGGCGGCTGGACCGCCGACCGGCTGCTGAGCTCGATCATGGTGCAGCCGCACGCCTACACGATCCCGCGCGGCGGCGACCCGGCGCGCAAGTGGCATTACCCGGTCGACCGGCTGTTCATCCAGCGCTACTCGCTGCCGATCAACATGCTCGTGAACGAGAAGAGCTTCTCGAACGCCGAGATCACCGCGCACGCGTTCAGGACGCTGAAGCGCGGCACGCTGGTGGGCCAGCAGAGCTACGGCGGCGTGATCTCGACCGGCAGCGAGAGCCTGATCGACGGGACCACCGTCCGGACCCCCGGACGCGGCTGGTACCTGCCGGACGGCACGGACATGGAGATGCACGGCGCCATGCCGGACATCGTGGTCCCCCAGACCCCCGAGGACGAGAGCACCTCCCACGACACCCAGCTGGAGACGGCGGTGGCCGACCTCATGAAGCGGCTGGGGAAGTGAACCCCAGGCGGGGGTTTGGGCATTGACCCACCCCGCCGGATGCCGGACAATGCAGCCTTCACCGGGCGCCCCCCGCGGGGCGCCCGGTTTCCATACGGCGGAGCCCGGCCGAACGGCCGACCCGACCGACCACCCGACGGGCTGGACCGCTCCCCACGTGGGACCGTGCCGGCCCGGAGGCAGCCGAAGGCAGGGCCCTGCGCCCCGCGGACGGCTGATAGATCCGACAGTGACACGCGGTACCCCAATGCGCCCCGAACTCAGGAACCCGAACCCCGCCCCCGCGACTTCGCCGCCCTGAGCCTGCGCCCCGCGCGCGGCCCGCGTGGCCGTGCCGTCCCTGTCGATCGGTCGACCGCGCCGCACCGGTGCGGGTCTGGTCACCCGTTCCCGACGGGCGATGCCCCTTCCCACGAGGAGGCGTTGCGTGAGCGTCGAACTTTGGCTCGTCATCCTGATCGCACTCGGCTCGGCCGCGCTGGGCGCAGGCGTGCTGTGGACGCTGGTCGTGAAGTACTCCAGCCGGTCGCTGGCCAAGGCGAAGCAGGAGGCCGACCGCACCGTGGAGTCGGCCCGCGCCCAGGCCGACGCCCGCGCCAAGACTGTCCTGCTGGATGCCGAGAAGGCCGCCGCCGACCGCCGCCAGGCGTTCGACCGCGAGATGCAGGCCTCGCTGGCCGAGCTGAAGGCCAGCCAGGCACGCGCCGAGAAGCGCGAGGAATCCCTGGCCCGGACGATGGACCAGATCGCCCAGCGCGAGCAGAAGCTGGACCGTCGTGAGCAGGAGATCGAGTCCGAGGCCGCCAAGCTGGACTCCGTGCGCGCCGCGCTGGAGGCCGACCGGGCCGCCGTCGCCGATCGCCTGCAGAAGGCGGCCGGCATGACCCGCGAGGAGGCCCGCGAGCTGTACCTGGACGAGGTGCGCCGCCAGTCGGAGCACGACGCGGCAGCCCTGGCGCAGAAGATCGTCGAGGACGCCGAGAGCGGCGCGCGCGACAAGGCGCGGCAAATCACGCTGCTGGCGATCCAGCGCTACGCCGCCGAGAGCGTCGGCGAGACCACCGTCCGCACGATCAAGATCCCGAACGAGGACGTGAAGGGCCGCATCATCGGCCGCGAGGGCCGCAACATCCGCGCGATCGAGCGCGCCACCGGTGCCGACATCCTGGTGGACGACACGCCGGGCGTGATCGCGGTCAGCTGCTTCGACAAGGTGCGCCAGGCGATCGCCGCTGAGACGCTGCAGCGCCTGGTGGCCGACGGCCGCGTGCACCCCACGCGCATCGAGGAGCTGGTCAGCCAGGTCACGCGCGACATCAACGAGCGCATCCAGAAGGACGGCCAGGCCGCCATCCTGGAGACAAACATCCGCGGACTGCACCCGAAGGTCGTCGAGGCGATGGGCAAGCTGAGCTTCCGCACCAGCTACGGGCAGAACGTGCTGCGCCACTCGATCGAGGTGGCGTTCCTGTCGCAGATGATCGCCGACGAGCTTGGCCTGGACGGCACGATCGCGCGCCGCGCCGGCTTCCTGCACGACATCGGCAAGGCGATGGACCATGAGATGGAGGGCGGCCACCCCGCGATCGGCATGGAGTTCCTGCGCCGGCACGGCGAGAAGAGCGAGGCCGTGCTGAACGCCGCGGGCGGCCACCACGCGGACATCCCGTCCACCACGCCGTACACGCCGATCGTCATGGCGGCCGACGCCATCAGCGGCGCCCGCCCCGGCGCGCGGCGCGAGAGCATGGAGATGTACATCAAGCGGCTGCAGCAGCTGGAGGGCATCGCCAGGGCGCGGCAGTTCGTCACCGAGGCCTATGCCATCCAGGCCGGCCGCGAGGTGCGCGTGATCGTCGACGCCACGAAGGCCGACGACGCGTACGCGTTCAAGATCGCGCAGGACATCGCGAAGGAAGTGGAGAAGGAGATGACCTTCCCCGGCGAGATCAAGGTGACCGTGCTGCGCGAGGTGCGCGCCGAGGGCATCGCGCGCTGACCGCATGCCGCAGACCCTCACCGAGATCAAGGCCGAGCTGGCGGGCCGCGGCATCCGCCCCAAGCACGCGTTCGGGCAGAACTTCCTGCACGACCACAACCAGCTGCGCAAGCTGCTGGCGGCTGCGGCACTGGAGCCCGGCGCGCTGGTGCTGGAGGTGGGCCCCGGTACGGGCACGCTGACCGAGACGATGCTGGACGCGGGCCACGAGGTGGTGGCATGCGAACTGGACCGCGACATGGCCGACATCGTGCGCAGCCGCAACGCGCACCGGCTGGCTGCGCCCGGCGCCGGCCGCGCGGGCGCGCTGACGCTCATCGAGGACGACTGCCTGGACGGCAAGCACGCGCTCTCGGCCAAGGCGCTGGCCGCGCTGGCCGGGCGCCCGTTCACGCTGGTGGCCAACCTTCCATACCAGGCGGCCACGCCGCTGATGGCGACGCTGCTGGAGCGCCACCCCGAGTGCCGCGGGCAGTTCGTCACCATCCAGCGCGAAGTGGGCGACCGCCTCCTTGCGAAGGCCGGCAGCGACGCGTACGGCCCGATCAGCGTGACGATGTCCCTGCTGGCACACGTGGAGCAGATCGCGATCCTGCCCCCGGGCTGCTTCTGGCCTGCGCCGAAGGTCACCAGCGCGATGCTCGCGATCCGCCCGCGCACGGGCGCGCGCGCCGCCGACCCGTGGGAACCGTTCGCCGCCTTCGTGCAGCGCACGTTCGGCCAGCGCCGCAAGCAGCTCGGCTCGATCCTGGGCCGCGAAGCCGTGGCCGCGGCAGGCTTCGACCCGATGCGCCGGCCCGAGACGCTGGCACCGGCGGAGTGGGTGGAGCTGTTCGCGAAAGTGGCTCCGGGATAACCCGAGGGATTTCGCGGGGGTTGAAGGACATCGCGTGGTCACCGCGCCCTTGCGCTGTGCTCGGGGCCTTCCTCCGCGACCGTCGTCGCTCCACCAGGTTCCGCTCCTCCTATTGTTCGGCTGGCTCGGCACCTG
>JBIKJV010000315.1:0-3038 GCA_044360755.1 Phycisphaerales bacterium | reverse complement strand
GGAGGCGTTGAAGAACCCAATCTCGTACCCGTCAGGCTGAGTGATGTCGGGGTCATTAACGTAGAATCCCTCATCATTGAGGAGACAGTTAAAGTAGACGAATCCCTCGGCGGTCACCCCATTGGGATTGTGGATGTAGAAGTTATCCGGATCGAAATAATACAGTCCCTGAACGCTCTGATAGCTCGGATCGATGTAGATGAATCCGTTAGCGAAAGAGTTTGGGAAGATATAGTAGAAGTCAGGAGCCTGTCTACCGGCATCCCAGATGAACACGCGGCCTGTGGGGGACTGCCAGATGGTGCCTGGCCTAAGGTCATAAGTATAGGGTGGTGGTGCCGCTTCATTCTGAAGGGAGATGTAGGCGATGCCAGTCCCCACCTCAACCCAATTATCGTTGAAGTTGGCGTAGAGAGCGTTGACGCCCTGATCGAACCACAATGGGTTATCGAAAGCAGGGGGCAGATCACCGAGATGGAGAAAACTACCAAGGCTGAAGTTCAGACCCGCAACATTGTAGGACTTCTCGATGAGGTAAGTGTCAAGAACCGGGTTGAATCCTTGGCCTCCCTCACCCCAGTCGGAAGGGTCCTCCCAAGCGATAATCTGAACTGGTTTCGTCGCTAGTGTCTTCTTCTTCTGCGCGGCGTAATCCCAGACGATTTGAATCTGATTTCCGATTGCCTCGGGTGGTACGTAGAGCTGCCACAGTCCTTTCGACTCCACCCACTGGCTTTCCACCCACGGCGCGTAGTTTTGATCAGAGACTGACAGGTAAACGGCGCGGTCAAAATAGTAGTAGGAGCCGCCGTAGAACTCGAGGTTAACGAAGTCGAGGATCAGCCCATCCTGACTGAACGGGCTTAGGATGAGGGTGTAGTAGTCGTAGAATTGAGTGGTGCGAACGAGATCACCCGTGGAGCACCTAAAGTCGGCGTCGCCACTAGCAAGCGGCTCGGGACGGTAAAATGGGAATGGGCGGTTTTGGGGGCAATCGACCTTGATCGCCGCGCCCAACTCCAACAGTGCCAGAATCTCCGCGGAGAGGGAACCGATGCTGATCTCGAGGTAGTCCTCACCCTCAGTGAGGTTGTAGATGTACGCCTGAAGATCACCGATGATCACTCGCTGACCGATGGCGATGTTGGGCTTCTTCTCGGTGATGAGTGAGGGAATCCAGCTTTTAACTTCCTTCAGTCGGAGAAGCGTGTAACCATTGTACACCCCGTAGGTGCCACCGAGGAGAGCGCGCTTCTCGGCCACCGTCGAAGGGAGGTTATCCCAGTAGCTAGGGCCACTCCATCCCAATAATTGGGCTACCCAATTCAGCTGAACGTTAACCCGACTCGTGACTTGCGAAATCTGAGCAAATTGCTCAGTTGACACCACTGATGGGAGCTCATTTCTAAGCTCAAATTGTACTGGATTGAATACGGGTTTGGCCATCAGACGTTAGGGGGAATAGAAGAATGGGAGTTCCTTGTACACTTGAAGTTGGGCGTCTGGAGGGAAACCGAACTGGGCCTGAGGTGAGAGATCCCCGGTTGGGTTGGCCACACCAGGGAAATTCCAAGGAACTACGCCATCGGCGAAGACATTACTGCCGAAGAGCCACATCTGCACCCGGCCCCTCCACCGTATGTGTTCCTGGACCCAACCTCCACATGTGTCCCAACCAGTTTGAGTACCCGATGAAATGATGTTGTTTAGAATGGATGGGGCTGGGAACGGGTACGGAGGGAAAAGTGGGGAGTTGGTTTGATTGAAGGGAATCCCAAACTGACTAAATGAGTAGTAGAAGGGCGGTTCAAACACAAATGGAATCCCTTGGGATGTTTGATCAGGTTTCCAAGTGTAGTTACACCAGATATAGAAGTTTCCACCAGACCACATCTGGTCAGGGATCGTCATGCTGTTTTCCCAAGGGCCCACCTTCAAACCAACTTTTGGTGCCAAAGTTCCGGGGCAAATTGCCGTAGGTGGAATGAGGTAGCCGATCTGCCACCCAGAATCAGTGAGTGTAGGATTAGAGAAGTATGGGCGAATTGTTGTGTTGTAAATGTCGAAATCGTTTCCGATTTTGAAATCAATGGGATTACCGTAGATGTCCTGGGCACCACCAACCCGTTCAAAGACACCAAGCGCTCCATCACCGAATGGACTGACTTGAATAGTGTAACTCAACTGCGTGGGGACGAATTGGACCGGTGTCGCTGCCATCTGTCCAAAGATCTCATTCGGCCTGCTAGCATTCTTGGTGTAGAAGATGAGTTTGAAGTCATCGGTAACAACAACAGGATGGTCAAACTCCTGCACAATCGTCATGACCTGGGGCCACGAGCCAGTTTGAGGTGCTGTTACTGTTGTGGAGATGAGATTAGCCATCATTAAGGAATTGGTGTGGTGGTGTAAATCCAGTTAAGCTGGAAGTAGACCTGGATAAGCATCGGAACGGGATCTGTATCTTTCGCCAACCTCCATGGAGCAAGGCAGTTATGATTGATCGATGATGGTCGCTGATTTGTCCAGGTTGACGGCATATTCTTAAGAGGGTCACCATTAGCTGGATTGGCCAAAATCCAGCCTTCAAAACGTCCTATAGCTGAGTTGGCGCCTGCACCGGGCCCATAATACGGGCAAGGAAAGTAACCGTGGTCAAGTGCGGCTGTTCCACCAAAAGTATTGGAGGCTAGTCTGCTGCCATAGCTGTTGACAGCCGTCTCATAGTTGATCGGCGCCAAATAGGTCGGGAGTCGAGTGGTGGTGATGTCTTGACCTCCAAGCCCAGCAAAATTGTATGCCGGTGGTCCCGAACAAGTACGGGTGTCATTGCTGCTATAGTATTTTTGGACGAAGGGATAGATAAAAGGATTGCCCCAATATTGGCAACCTCCTGTTGTCCACCACCAGAAGTTACCTCCATCCCAAGGCACAATTGGACGTGGGGTGTAGTCGAAATTGTTACTGATTACAATATCTGTTCCGGGGAAAGTGTTGGACTGAGACCCAACTCCACAAACCCAGTTAGTGCGAAGCGT
>JBIKJV010000096.1:0-10629 GCA_044360755.1 Phycisphaerales bacterium | reverse complement strand
CAGGCCGCCACCGTCCGATGGACGGTGGACGTGATCCGCGCGAACGACCTGCGGATGACGCCGGTGCCGGAGTGAGGGCGGGGCCTGCGCCCCCCTCTCACGTCCACCACGGCGTCGCCGGCTGCTCCTCGATGATGCAGTCGAGCAGGAACGCGACGGCGCGCTCGAAGCCCTCGTCGATCGACATCATCATGTCCTCGTGCTCGATCGAGAGCACGTGGTCGTAGCCGCCGCGGCGCAGCTGGCTGATGAAGGGGCGCCAGAAGTCCTCGCCGTGGCCCCAGCCGCAGGTGCGGAAGTTCCACGCACGGTGCTGGATGTCGCCGTAGGGGCGCGCGTCCAGGTAGCCGTTGAGCGGGCCCTGCACGCGGTCGAGCTCGGTGTCCTTGGCGTGCACGTGGAAGATCAGGCCCGCCTCGGCCAGCGCGCGCGCGACGACGATCGGGTCCATGCCCTGCCAGAAGAGGTGCGAGGGATCCAGGTTCACGCCCAGCACCGGCTTGCCGCGCAGGCCGGCGGCCTTCTGAGCACGCTCGGACAGGCGGATGGCGGTGTCGCTGTTATAGACGCAGAAGCCGGGGTGCGGCTCCCACGCGATGCGCAGCCCGCGCTTGGCGGCGGCCTTGGCCTGCGCGCTCCAGTACGGCACCAGGACGTCGTCCCACTGGTACCTCAGGACGTCGCTGAAGTCGTTCGGCCACGGGCACGTCACCCAGTTCGGCGTGGCGTCCTTCTTGGAGCCGCCCGGGCAGCCGCTGAAGGTGATCACGATGTCGGTGCCCAGCTTGGGCGCCAGCTCCATCGCGGCCACGAAGTCGTCGTGGTGCTTCTTCGCGAAGCCCTTGTCCGGGTGGACGGGGTTGCCGTGCACGGCCAGCGCCGAGCAGATCAGGCCGTGCGCCTTCAGCGTGTCGCGGATGCGGGCCTGCTCCTTGCTGCTGGCCAGCACCTTGCGCGGGTCGAAGTAGGGCTTGCCGGGCCAGGCGCCCACGGGCAGCTCGATGGCGCCCAAGCCGATCTCGGCGATCGACTCGCAGACCTGGTCGAGGGGGCGGCCGGAGAAGAGCGCGGACATGACGCCAAGCAGCATGGGAGGGTCCTCCTGGGGCCACGCAGGGCGGTGCGGGCGCGCCGGGCGCCTGCGGGCGGCGGAAGGGTAACCCGGGGCGGAACCCCCTGCCGCGCACGGACGAACCATTCGTGCGACAATGCCCCGGATGCTGGTCATCGCCCTGCTCTCCTGCCTGCTGGCCGCCCAGGCCGCGCCCCCGGCGCCGGCCCCGGCGCCCGCGCCTGCGCCACCCGCCGCGCCCGAGCAGGCCGCGCCCGCGACGCCGGCACCCGCGGCCGCGCCCAACGCCCCCGCGTCCGCGGAATCCCCGGCGAAGTCGCCGGCCGCTGAAAGGGCCGCGCCCCGCCGCGTCTGGGTCTTCATCGACCGATGGAAGGAGTTCGGCGGCACCGTCGAGGCCGAGGACGACCTGGAGATCACCGTCGCGAGCGGCTCCGACCGCCGCACGCTGCGCAAGACGCAGGTGTTGGACATCATCGACCTGGTCGACCCGCGCGAGGGCGGCCAGCTGGCCATGATCGAACTGCGCGACGGCAGCCGCCGGCGCGTGCAGGTGCTCTCGGACACCGTCGCGGGCGTCGAGTTCCAGGTGGACGGCGCGAAGGCCCGGCTCTCGCGCAAGCAGGTCTACCGCGTCACCCTGCTTCCCGAGTTCCGCGAGCAGTACGAGCAGATCCGCGCCGGAATCGCCAAGGAAGACCACCAGCGCCGCCTGGCGCTGGCGCGCTGGCTGGTGAACGAGAAGCAGTTCGAGCTGGCGCGGACCGAGCTGCAGGACCTGGTGCGCGACTCCAACCTGGACGCCGCACGGCAGCTGCTGGAGGCGGTCGAGGTGGCGCTTCGCGACCCCGCGGCCGCGAAGGCCGCCGGCAAGCGCAAGGACGACCAAGACGCCGATGCGGACCCCGCGGAAGCCAATCCCGCCGCCGCACCGCGCAACGACGAGCTGCTGCCGCGCAACGTCGTCTCGTCGGATGACGTGAACATCATCCGCGTCTACGAGCTGAACTTCAACGACCCGCCGAAGGTGTCGGTCTCGAACGAGGGCATCCGCCAGCTGATCCTGCGCTACGGGTCCAGCAGCCTGATCCCCGCCACCACGCAGGAGCGCAACCAGCTGTACCAGCGCTCGGGCCTGGAACTGGCGCGCCTCTTCTTCGACCTGCGCGCGCGCGACCTCTACCGCTACATCGAGGTCGAGGGCGACCCGCCATCGCTGGCCAAGTTCCGCACGCGCGTCCACAACAGCTGGCTGATCCCCAACTGCGGCACCAGCCAGTGCCACGGCGGCATCAGTGCGGGCCGCTTCTTCCTGTACACGAAGCACGCGAAGGAAGACCGCCTGCGCTACACCAACCTGCTGGAACTGCTGGCGTTCAAGGTGGACGGACGGCCGATGGTCAACTTCGAGGATCCCGAGTCGTCGCTCCTGGTCCAGTACGCCACCGCGCGCAACCAGGCGCGCTTCCCGCACCCGGACGTCAAGGGCTACCGCCCCGTCTTCAACCAGTACACGCCGCAGTTGCATGCGGACACCATCGAGTGGATCCGCAGCATGTACCAGCCGCGCCCCACCTACCCCGTCGAGTGGACCCCGCCGAAGCTGGACGCACCGGACAAGCCGGTCCGCACCGTCGACGGCCCAGACCGCTGAGGCGCCCCCCGGGCCGTCCCCGCGGGGCCCGGACCGCCCTTCAGCACCATCCGCCCCGTGTATCGTGAGAAACCCATGCATCGCGCGACCATCCTCCGCACCGGCTCCCTCCTCGCAATCGTCGCCTTGGCTGCCTGCGGCGACATCGGCAAGCCCACCGCCGCCGAGCAGGGCGAGCGCAAGATCGCCGCGGTGACCGCGAAGGCCCGCGCGCTGTCCGCGCGCATCGCGGACTCGCAGGACGCGGTCGCCACGCAGATCCCGGCCGGCGACGGCACCGAGGCGCGCGAGGTCAAGTCGCCCGTGCTGGCACCCGCCGACGCAGCCAAGGAACTGCGCGCGCTGGCCGGCGAGGCCGGTTCGGCGGGCGCCACCGAGGCGCAGCGCAAGCTGGCCGGCGACCTGTCCGCCCGCCTCCGCCGCGAGGCCGCCATGCTGGACCTGCTGGCGCTCGAGCAGATGGCGATGGAGGAGCGCGCGCTGCTGCAGGACGTGGACGCCCACATGGCGGTGATCGCGTCGATCATGGCATCGGGCGAGCCCACCGCCGCCGGCCCTGCCGAGGCGCGCCTGGCCGCCACGCGCAAGGCCGTCGAGGCGTATGCCGCGGGCATGGAGATGGCGGCCTCGGCCGCCGCGGCCGCGAAGCAGAAGGCCGACGAGTTCGGCGCCATGGCCCAGCAGAAGGCGAAGTCGGCCGATGAGACCGCGGCCGAGGCGCAGGCGATGCGCGCGCAGGCCGCGACCAGCACGCCGACCAAGGCGCTGCCGCTGATCCGCAAGTCCACGGCGATGCTGGGCGAGGCGCAGGCGATGCGCGGCGAGGCTGCGCAGGCCGAGCTGCAGGCATTCCCGGTGCGCTCCGAGGTGACGATCGTCGAGGCCAGCCTGGCGGGTGTGCCCGAGGGCCAGAAGTTCCTGGACGGCCGCACCGCGGCCGCTGCAGGCGCGGCCGATTCGATGAAGTCGCGCGCCGAGGCCGCCCGCAAGCGCGTCGCCGAGCTGACGGCCGAGATGGCCGCCTCCGCCGCGGCGCTGAAGAAGGCGCACGAGGAGCGCTTCGAACCGACCTTCAAGACGACCGAGGAAGCGCTCGGCGCGATGCCCGCCGGCAAGGGCCCCACCGATGCCGCCGCCGTGGCGATGGCGAAGGCCCGCCTGTGGGCGATGAGCGCCGACCTGAACGGCCAGCAGCTGCTGATCGCAGCCGCCGCCGGACTGGCCGACTCGGCCCCGGCGGAGGCATTGAAGGCCGCCCGAGACAAGGCGATGGAGAACGCGAAGGCGGCGCTGCTTGAGGCGCGCGATGCACTCAGCGGTGCGGATGCGGGCGCCGGCAAGGCGATGCTCGAGTCGGTGCAGCAGATGGCCGACGCCCTGGGCCTGGACGTGAAGGCCGCAAAGGCCCCCGAACCCACCCCTGCGCCCGAGGGCAGCGCCCCCGCGCCGGACGCCCCCGCCCCCGACGCGCCCGCCCCGGACGCCCCCAAGGCCGAGGACGCCCCGGCACCGGCGGACGCGCCGGCCGCCGATCCGGGCGCAGCACCGGCCCCGCCGCCCGTGGCGGATCCCGCCGCGGACCCCGCCGCGCCGCCGGCCACCCCGCCAGCCGCCGACCCGGCGCCAGGCTCCGACGAGCCGAACAAGTGACCACCCCCGACGGCCGCCGCAAGGCGGCCGTCAGCGTTCCGTGACCGCGGCGAGCGTCTCGCGCGCGGCGGCACGCACCTCGGGCGGCTCCGTGGCGTCCGCCTCCAACGCACGCAGGCGCGCGAGCAGCGCATCGCGCGTCACGGGCGCCAGATCCCCATCGCGCAGCGCCGAGGCCGCCGCCAGTGCCGCGTTGCGCCGCCACATCGCGGGCGTGGCGCGCCGCAGGACGCCGGTCAGGCGCGCGGACTCCCACTGCGCCTCGTCCCAGCCAAGGAGGTCAAGCAGCGGGAATCCCGTGCGGTGCGGGCGGTATGCCTCGTGCACGCCCAGGCGGCGTGATCGCACCGTGGGCTGCGCGTGCGGGCAGACCTCCTGGCAGATGTCGCAGCCGAAGACCCAGTCGGCGGTGGCGACGGCGAATCCCGGCTCCACCGCGCCGCCGTCCTCGATCGTGCGCGTGCTGAGGCAGCGCCGCGCGTCCACCGACCACGGCACGATGGCCTGCGTCGGGCACGCGTCGATGCAGCGCGTGCAGCCGCCGCACGGGTCGGGCGAGTCCGGCGCGGGCCCGGCCGCGACGGGTGCCAGCGGCAGCGTGGTGACGATCGCACCCAGCGTGACCCAGCTGCCCACGCCATCCGGCACGATCGCCAGCGTGTGCTTGCCGATGCGCCCGATGCCGGCGCGCGCGGCGTGCTCGCGCTCCAGGAGCGGCGCGGTGTCCACGCACACGCGGAACCGGTGCGCGGGGTGCGCACGGCGCAGCTCGTCGGCCAGCGCCTCCAGGCGCGCGCGGATGACCACGTGGTAGTCCTCGCCGCGCGCGTAGCGGGCGATGCGGCCGATGCCCGGGACGCGCGTGTCCGGCCGGCCGTCGGCGTAGCGGTCGGCCACGCAGAGCACGCTGCGCGCGCCAGGCACCAGCGCGGCGGGCTCCAGGCGTTCGTCCACCTTCTCGGCCAGGTAGGCCATCGGGCCGTGCTTGCCGGCGGCGACCCACGCGCGATAGGACTCGGCGTGCGCGCTGGGGCGTGCGTCGGCGATGCCGGCACGCACGAAGCCCAGTTCGCGGCACCGCGCCAGCAGCGCGTGCGCGGCGTCGAGCATCGGCCCCGCAGGCTCCATCACCGCGCGACGCCCAGGAGCCGCGCGAGTGGCGCAGGCGGCAGGTCGGGCACCAGGCACGGAGTGCCCAGGATCGCCGCCGCGGCCATGTAGCCGCTGCGGACGGCGCCTTCCATCGTGGCGGGCCAGCCGGTGCGGGTCCAGTCGCCGGCCAGGTACAGGTTGCGTGCGCCGCCTTCGCGGTCCAGGCCGGTGGCGGCGGCGGGCGGCCGCACGGCGTCCAGTCCCGGCGTAACCGCGAAGGTCGCGCGCTTCTCCTTCACGCTGCGGACGCCGGTCGGCTCGACGCCCACGGCGGCGGGCAGCGCCCAGCGCACGTCGGCCACCACGCGTGCGGCGATCTCGGCCTCGGAGAGCTCCATCCACGCGTCCGCGCCGCTGATCACGGCGTGCAGGTGCTGCGTGCCGTCGGCGTCGGTGCCCTTGTTGAAGAGCCATTGCGTGCCGCGGCCCGGCAGCACCAGGTGCGGCAGGTCCATGACGGCGCGCGGGAAGCGCAGGTGCACGCCCAGGATCGGGCTGGGGCGGATCGCGTCCAGCTTCTGCAGCCGCGCATCGGCCAGCGTCAGCGCCGGGCCCGCCAGCTTGGCCAGCCGGTCGGCGGGCACCGCGCTCACCGTGACGTCGGCGTGGAACGCGCCCTCGTCGGTGACCACGCCGGTCACGCGCTTGCCGTCCCAGGTCAGGCTCATCGCGCTGACGCCCAGGCGCACCTGTCCGCCGGCCGCCGCGATCGCCGCCTCGGCGGGGTCGTAGAGCTGGATCAGCGGCACCGTCGAGATGCCCATGAGTGGCGCGGTGCGGTTGGCCAGGAAGCCCTCCTGGAAGACCTGCATCGCGCTGGCCGCGCCGCACGCGTCGCACGGCAGGTTGCAGGCGCTGACGACGACCGGCTCCCAGAACAGCTCGATCGCGCGGGCGGGCTGCCGCGTCTCGCGCAGGAAGTCGCCGAAGGTGCGGCGTTCCCACGCGCGGCGGCCCGTGGCGCCCATCCGCAGCAGGCGCCACATCGCGGTGCCCACGGCGCGCTTCTCGGCCAGCGTCAGCATGCGCATCGCGGCGAAGCTGCGCGTGAAGTGGGCGGGCGCCGGGAAGATGCCGGGCCGCATGCGGTCGGGCGCGTGCGGCGGGTTCGCCCAGAAGACGGTGTCGTGCCACTCGATCGCGTCGAACACGCCCAGGCGCTCGTAGAAGTCGATCAGGTTGGTACAGCAGCCCATCAGGACGTGCTGGCAGTTGTCCAGCACCTGGCCGTCGCGCGGGTCGACGAAGCTGGTCGCGCGGCCGCCCAGCTTGCGGCGCGTCTCCAGCAGGGTGACGGCGACGCCCGCCTCGGCCAGCCGCAGCGCGCAGGCCAGGCCAGCGATGCCGCCGCCCACGACGACGGCGGTCTGCAGGGCCGTGCCGGCACGACCGCCCGCGCGCAGGGCCGCGGTCATCGCGCCGCCCCCGCCGCCGCCGCGTGCTTGGCCATCCGCCCCGCGCGGAACGCGATCCACGCCTTGCGCGGCGTCGAGAGCCGCACGCGCTGGCCGCTGGCCACGGCATGCGGGCGCGCGCGCACCTTCAGCAGGATGCCGTGGTAGATCTCGGTCATCGCCCACAGCGTCGGCAGGCAGCTGGGCGTGATCATGCGGTCGAGCGGCGCGCTGCCGGCGTAGAAGTGCTCGGCGCGGGCGCACTGCGCGCGCACGAACTCGGCGCACAGCTCCGGCTGCGTCCACCCGCGCAGGTCGGCCGGCGTCAGGTCCATGCGGCGGAACTCGTCCGCCGGCAGGTAGACGCGGCCCATGTCGTAGTCCTCGGAGTAGTCGCGCAGGATGTTCGTCAGCTGGAACGCGATGCCGCGATCGATGGCAAGGGCCGGCGCGTCGGCACCCTCGTAGCCCCAGATGCGGATGCAGACCAAGCCCACCGTGCTGGCCACGCGGTAGCAGAATGCGCGCAGGTCGTCCCACGTCTCGTAGGTGGGCGTGCCGACGTCGGTCAGCTGGCCGTCCAGCATGTCGTGGAAGTCCTTGGGCGCCAGCTCGTGGCGGCGCGCCACCCACGCCAGGCCGCGCCAGATGGGCGAATCGTCCGGCACGCGGCCGGCCAGCGCCTCGTCGGTGGAGGCGCGGAACTGCGCGATGCGGCGCACGCGCTCTTCCGGGCTGAAGCCGGCGGCGTCGGCCAGGTCGTCGGCGGCGCGCATCCAGGCGTAGATCACGTACATCGCGCTGCGCTGCGGCTCGGGCGTCAGCTTCAGGCCGTACCAGAAGTTGCGGGCCTGGGACCGCGTGATCTCGCCGCAGGCGGCCAGCACCGGCGCCAGCGCGCGGTCCTCGGGTGCAAGCGCGTCGATCACCTGGCCCATCGCGCCCCCCACCACGCACGCAGCACCAGCGCCAGCTTCGTGGCCTTGCCCAGCTTGGGGCGATGCACGCACGTTTCGTAGTTCCACTCCTCGATGCGCCGCAGCACCGCCTGGCCGCCGTCGGCGAAGAGCCGCACCACTGGACGCGACTCGGGGGTGAGCGTGGGCAGCAGCGCCGCGCCCTCGTCGAAGAGGTCCCACGTCCGGCGCACCAGCGGCTTGAGAGCGGCGCGGTATTCGGCCAGGAACGCGTGGTCGCAGCCAAAGCCCTGCTCCGCCGAGCGGCGAAGGCGCAGTTCGAAGTCGGCGATGCCCGCGGTGGCCTCGGCCGGCAGGTAGATGCGGTCGCGCTCCAGCAGGTCGCGGCGGACGTCCTGCAGGTGGTTGACGATCTGCAGCGCCGTGCAGGTGCGGTCGCTCAGCGCGCAGCGCTCGGGCGTGGCCAGGCCGAAGAGGCCCAGCACCAGGCGCCCCACCGGGTCCGCGCTTCGCGTGCAGTAGTCGACCAGTTCGTCCCACGTGGCGTAGCGCGTCTTCACCTGGTCCTGCTCGAACGCGCGGATCAGGTCGTCGAACGGCGCGATCGGCAGCGCGTGCGCGCGCACGGTGGGCTCCAGCGCCACGAACACCGGGTGCCGCGGCGCACCCGCGAAGCAGGCCTCCAGCTCGCCGCGCCACCACGCCAGCAGCTCGGTGCGCTCGGCCGGGCTGCCGGCCTCGTCGCCCAGGTCGTCGGCCCAGCGGCAGAAGGCGTAGACCGCGGCGAAATCGTCGCGCAGGCGTTCCGGCACCAGCGAGCTGAGCACGCTGAAGTTCTCGTAATGCCCGGTGGCCAATCGACGGCACCACGCCCGGGCCTCGGCCTGGCCCATGGGCGGCCGGGACGCTTCGGCCAGGGCCTTGGGCCCGTAGGTCGCCAGTTGTTCCGCCACGCTGGTCACGGCGCGCAACTCTAGCGCAGATCTGGGGTTCCGTGGCGCTTCGGCGCACGGCTGGACGCGCCTCTCCGGCTACACTCCCTGCCCCGATGAAGCTCATCCTCGCCAATCCCCGCGGTTTCTGCGCCGGCGTCTACATGGCGATCGACGTCGTCGACCAGATGCTCGACATCTGCCCCAACGAGACGATCTACGTCTACCACGAGATCGTGCACAACCGGCACGTGGTCGAGCGCTTCAAGCGCCGCGGCGTGAAGTTCATCGAGGACCTCTCGGAAGCCCCGGACGGCAGCATCGTGGTGTTCAGCGCGCACGGCGTCAGCCCCGCCCTGAAGGCCGAGGCCGACGCACGCAACCTGACCACCGTGGACGCCACCTGCCCGCTGGTGATCAAGGTGCACAACGAGGCGATCCGCTATGCGCGCGCCGGGTACCAGATCTTCCTGGTCGGCCACGCCGACCACCAGGAGATCATCGGCACCCGCGGCGAGGCGCCGGACGCGATCCAGGTGGTCGAGTGCCCAGAGGACATCCCGGACCTGGTGGTCAAGGACGTCAACAAGCTGGTCTACCTGACGCAGACCACGCTCAGCACCGACGACGCCAACGTCATCATCGCGGCGCTGAAGAAGGCATTCCCCACGCTGAAGGAACCGCCCAGCGAGGACATCTGCTACGCCACGACCAACCGCCAGCGCGCGGTGCGCGCGCTGGCCCCCAGCGCCGACCTGACGCTGGTGATCGGCAGCCGGAACAGCTCGAATTCGGTGCGCCTGACCGAGATCAGCCAGAACGTCGGCACGCCAGCGCGGCTGATCGACGACCGCAGCGAACTCGACCCCGAGTGGTTCAAGGACGTGAACACGGTGCTGGTCACCGCCGGCGCCAGCGCGCCCGAGGACCTGGTGCAGGAGCTCATCGTCGAGCTGATCGAGAAGCACGGCGGCGAGGTCGAGCAGCACGACGTCTACCACGAGCAGGTCGAGTTCGGCCTGCCCGGCACGCTGAAGGAACTGATGCGCGCGCGCGGCATCGACCCCACCGGCCGCCGCGTCATGCGCAAGGACGCCGACGAGGCGATGGGCGCGTGGCTCGACCGCCACGGCATCAGCCACCGCACCGTGGACCTGACGGTCGGCGCGACGAACTGAGCGCGACACGCGCCGCGCCCGCGCGCGGCGACGGCCCACCGCCATGAGCACCCCCACCGCCACCGTGCGCGCCGCGTTCTTCGAGCTGGACCTCGAAGGCCTGCAGGCGTGGTGCGCGGCGCACGGGATGCCGAAGTTCGCCGCCAAGCAGGTGGCCGACTGGGTCTACCAGAAGGGCGTGGTGGACCCCGCGCAGATGACGAACCTCTCGCAGGCGCACCGCGCGCTGCTGGCGCGCGAGATGACGTTCCTGCAGGGCACCGAGCTCCGCAACCTGGAGGCGACCGACGGCACGCGCAAGCTGCTCGTGGGCTGGCCCGCGCCGGGCGTGACGCTCCCCGTGCTGGGCGTGGCCACCGGCCGCGAGACCGAGTGCGTGATGATCCCCAGCGACGACCGCCGGACCGCGTGCGTCAGCAGCCAGATGGGCTGCCCCGTCGGCTGCCGGTTCTGTGCCAGCGGGCTGGAAGGCGTCGAGGGCAACCTGACCGCCGGCCGGATCGTGGAGCAGGTCTGGCGGTTGGGGCAGCAGCCGGGCGTCGGGCGCATCACGAACGTCGTCTTCATGGGCATGGGTGAGCCGCTGGCGAACTTCGCCGCGGTGACCGCCGCGATCCGCACGATGCAGGCCCCGTGGGGGCTGGGGATCGGCGCGCGCAAGATCACGATCAGCACCGTGG
>JBIKJV010000095.1:0-10632 GCA_044360755.1 Phycisphaerales bacterium | reverse complement strand
AGAGCTCGCGGATGATGATCTCGATGGAGCGCATCGAGTCGTCGTTGCCCGGGATGGGGATGTCCGCCAGGTCGGGGTTGCCGTCGGTGTCGATCAAGCAGATCGTCGGGATGCCCAGGGCCTTCGCCTCGTTCAGGGCGTTCAGTTCGCGGGTCGTGTCGACCACCACGATGGCGCCGGGGAGCTTGGTCATCGACCGCAGGCCGTTCAGGTTGCGGAAGATCTTCTTCTGCTCACGGGCCAGCTGCGACTCCATCTTCTTGGAGTAGTTGCGGATCTCGCCGGTCTGGCCCAGGCCCTCGAGCTCCTCGAGGCGGCGCAGGCGCTCGCGGATCGTGCGGAAGTTGGTCAGCGTGCCGCCCAGCCAGCGCTCGGTGACGTACGGCATCTTGCACTCGGTGCAGAGCTGCTCGACGGCGCCGCGCGCCTGGCGCTTGGTGCCGACGAAGCACACGTCCTTGCCGCTGGCGACCGTCTTCGCGATGAACTTCTTCGCGAGCAGGAGGCCCTTGATCGTTTCCTTGATGTCGATGATCGACACGCCGTTCTTCGTCGCGAAGATGTACGGCTTCATCTTGGGGTTCCAGTTGGAACGACGCTGGCCGAAGATCACGCCGGCTTCGACGAGTTCCTTCGCGAGGGACTTGGGTTCGGACATGGGGGGCTCTCCTTCAGAGCGGTCTGCAGCGGCACCGCGGGCACGGCCGGTGGACACCGCCGCACGCGGCGGCCGGTGGGCCGTCCCGAACCAAGGGCGCTTGGTACGAGGACGAAGTGTGCGACGCCCCCACGCGGGGGCGTCCGGTCGGCGCGGGTTCCACCTGGAGCCGCGCCGCCCCGCCGGGTGGCGGGGAAACGGCGGAGACTAGTGGAATCGGCGGTCGGCGGCAACGACTGAAGGCCCCGATCGGGTGCGGGGCGCCGGGCCGGATCGCCCGTTATTGGTCGACTTCAGGTCAGGAACCGCGCCCGAACCTCGTCGGCAGGGGGCATGGCGAGGTCGCACGTGCCGAACAGCCCGTACCGGCGCCTGGCGATCGCCCGGTACGCCGCGTCGCGCATCGCGCGCGGCACGAAGCGCAGCGCGGCCAGGACCGGCCACGGCCCGGACAGCCGGCGCGCGATCCGCACCACCGCCTCGCTGCGCGTGTGCACGCCCTCGTCGTCGATCAGCACGATCGTGGTGGGTGCGCCGGTGCGCGCATCGGTGATCGCGGCCAGCAGCGCGGGCTTGCCCGCTTCTTCCAGCAGCTCCTTCGCCACGGGCGACTGCAGCGCGGCGAACGCGAAGTGCCCGTGCGGGTCGCGCGGCACGATGAACCGCACCGCGCGGTGGCACAGGTTGCAGGCGCCGTCCACCAGGATCACCGCGTCGTGGTGGTCGTGGCGCCCGCTCATACGGCCTTCGCGCCGGCCTCGCGCACCCACAGGCGCTCGGTGCCGCGGCCCGCGAAGCCGGTGGCCACCACCACGCGTTCGCCGGCGCGCACCAGGCCGCGCGCGGCCAGCAGCCGCTCGGCCGTGCGCACGAAGTCGCGCGTGTCCGCTGGGCGCGGCACGCGGATGCCACGGACGCCGCGCAGGAGCGACAGCGCGCGCAACTCGGCGTCGCTGTCCGCGAACGCGTAGACGGGCACGTCGACGTCGGTCTGGCTGATCGCGCGCAGCGAGCGCAGGTCGGTCCAGGTGATGATCGCGCGGGCCTGCCCCTCGATGGCCAGCTGCGCCATGCTGCGGGCCAGGATCAGGTGCGTCTCGGGGCCGGTGGCGCCCTGGATCGCGGCGTGCGCTGGCTGCGCGGCGATCCACTCCTCGGCGCGCAGGGCGATCGCGCGCATCGCCTCGACGGACTGGACGGGGTAGTCGCCCTTGGCGGTCTCGCCGCTCAGCATCACCGCGTCGGCGCCGCCGAAGACCGCGTTCGCGACGTCGGAGGCCTCGGCGCGCGTGGGCGTCGGGGCGTGGATCATCGACTCGAGCATCTGCGTGGCCACGATGCACGGGATGCCGGCCGCGTCGCACGCCGCCTGGATGCTGCGCTGCGCCACTGGCACGCGGGCGAACTCCAGCTCGACGGCCAGGTCGCCGCGGGCCACCATCAGCGCGTCGCTCCCTGCGGCGATCGCGCCCAGGTTGCCCAGCGCGACGGGGCGCTCGATCTTGGCCACCACCTGCGGCACGCGGGCGCGCGCGCGGCGCGCCTCGCGCTGGAGGACGGTGCGCAGCGCACGCAGGTCGTCGGCGTCCTCGACGAAGCTGAGCGCCACGAAGTCGGCACCATGGCGGACGGCCCAGCGCGCCAGCGCCAGGTCGCGCGTCGTGGGCGCCCGCAGCGAGAGCTCCGTGTCGGGCAGGTTCACGCCCTTGCGTCCGGCGATGGCCCCGGCCACGTCGCACGTGCACTCCAGCGCGCCGCGCGTCCGCGCGCGCACCCGCAGTGCCACCTTGCCGTCGTCGATCAGGACCCGCTGGCCGGGGCGGGCCTCGGCGGCCAGCCGCGGATAGTCGGTGCGCAGCGTGACGGTGGCGGCGTCGGGGTCGATCGGCGCCGTGCCCGCGACGAACCGCACGGCCTGCCCGCGCCGCAGGGCGATCTCCCGGCCCTCGGCGATCGGCTGGAGGCGGATCTTGGGCCCTGGCAGGTCGGCCAGGACGGCGGTCTCGGTCCCCAGGCGGTCGGCCGCACGGCGGATTGCCGCCAGCGACTTCGCGTGCGAAGCGGGGTCGCCGTGGCTCATGTTCAGGCGGAAGACCGAGACCCCCGCGCGCACCAGGCGCTCGAGGGTCACGGGCGCGTTCGAGGCGGGACCCACCGTCGCGACGATGCGCGTGAGGGGTGCGTGCCGGAAGGCGTCGGTGCCGCTGCGTGCCATCGCGGGCGAATACTACGATGCGCGCCCCACAGGAGGTTTGCGCATGCTCAGCAAGGTGTTCAAGGCCTACGACGTCCGCGGTGTCTACCCGGATCCGCTGAACGAGGACGATGCCTGGCGCATCGGCCACGCGGCGGCGCGCTTCCTGCTGGCGCAGGGCGGCAGCAGGACGGTGGTGGTGGGGCGCGACATGCGCACCAGTTCGCCCTCCCTGGCGCGCGCACTGAAGGACGGCATCCTGGCGGCGGGCGCGGACGTGGCGGACGTCGGCATGGTCGATACGCCGTTCGTCTACTTCGCGGTCAACCACCTGGGCGCGGCGGGCGGCATCCAGACCACCGCGAGCCACAACCCCGCGCAGTACAACGGCTTCAAGGTCTGCGCCGCGGGCGCGAAGCCCGTCGGCCAGGACACGGGGCTCTCCGAGATCCGCGCGATGGCCGAGGGCGTGCAGCGTGGGGCCGGCCCCGGCGGCGGTCGCGAGTCGTCGCACGACCTGTGGGACGCCTACCGGGCGAAGCTTCTCGGCTTCCTGCCGGCCGCGGTGCTGGATGGCACGCGGACGCTGACGGTCGCGATCGACGCCTCGAACGGCATGGCCGGGACGATGGTGCCCAAGGTGTTCGCCGGCGTGAAGGGCCTGCGCATCACGGCGATCAACTTCGACAACTCGACGGGCACGTTCGTCCACGAGCCGAACCCGTTGGTGGAGGCGAACCTCCGCGCCGTCCGCGACGCGGTGCGTGCCGGCAAGGCGGACTTCGGCGTCTGCTTCGACGGCGACGCCGACCGCTGCATGGTGATCGACGAGCAGGGGACCCCGGTCGGCTGCGACCTGCTGGGCGCGTGGCTGGCCGGCGGCTGGCTGCGCGTGCAGCCGGGCGCGGCGATCGTCTACGACCTGCGCAGCACGCGCGCGCTGGCGGACTCGGTGCGCGCGCTGGGCGGCACGCCGGTCGAGAGCCGCGTCGGGCACGTCTTCATGAAGCAGCGCCTTCGCGAGACCGGCGCACCGTTCGGCGCCGAGCTGAGCGGCCACTTCTACTACGGCGACCTGTGGTGCACCGACAGCGGCGCGCGCGCGTTCATTGACGTGGTGTGCGCGCTGGTCGCCGCCGGCAAGCCGATGTCCGCGTGCATCGCGCCGTTCCGCACCTACGCGCAGAGCGGCGAGATCAACTTCGAGAACGAGGACAAGCAGGGTGCGCTGGACGCGCTGCGCGCCCGCCATTCGCAGGCCCGTTTCCACGAGCTGGACGGCCTGAGCATGGACTGCGGCGACTGGTGGGCGAACATCCGCATGTCGAACACCGAGCCGCTGCTGCGCCTGAACCTGGAGAGCCGCGATGCGGCGACGGTGGCCGCCAAGGTGGCCGAGATCAGCCCGCTGCTCGGGCATCGCGTCGATCACTGACACCCGCTGCAGGGGCCCCGCGCGGCGCGCGGGGGACCGCTCAGCGGTACCCCAGCCGCTCCAGGTCTTCCTCGGTCAGCCCGAAGTGGTGGCCGATCTCGTGGAGCAGCGTGATGCGGATCTCGTGCCGCACGCGCTCGACGCCGCCGAGCTCGGTGCCGTCGTCGTCCACCCATTCCTCCCAGCCGCCGGCCTCGTCCAGGATGCCCTCGCGGAAGAGCGTCACCACGTCCATCGGCGCGCCGTGCTCGGCGCCGCGCTGCGTCAGCGGGATGCCGGTGTGCACGCCGCAGAGGTCGTCGCCCGCGGGGTCCATGCCCATCGCTTCAAGCAGTGCGCGCGAGGGCCGGTCCTCGAGCACCACCGGGACCTCCTCGATCATCGCGTGGATCTGGTCCGGCATGGACGCCAGGACCTCCTCGAAGAGCGCGTCGAACCGTTCGCGTTCGTCGCGGCGCACGCTCAGGACTCCAGCGCGCCGACCAGTTCGGCGACGTTCGCCGCGCCCTGCTCGCGCACCCATGCGGACAGGCCGCGCGCCACGCCCTCTGGCGCCCACGGGTCGGCGAAGAGCATCGTGCCCATGCCCACCGCGGTGGCGCCGGCCAGCACGAACTCGGCGGCGTCCTGCCACGCGATCACGCCGCCCAGCCCGATGATCGGGATGCCCGCGGGCTTCGCGACCGCGCGGTGCACGTCGTGCACGATGCGCACCGCGACGGGGTGGATCGCCGGGCCGCTCAGGCCGCCGCGCCCGCGCGAGAGCCGCGGCCTGCGCGTGCGCACGTCGATGCTCATCGCCGGCATGGTGTTGACCAGCGTCAGCCCGTCCGCGCCGCACTCGACGGCCGTGGCGGCCAGGCGGACGGTGTCGCCGACGGGGCTGAGCTTGACGAAGAGCCGCGACCGAGTGACCGCGGGGCGGACGGCCTGCAGCAGCGCGCGCAGCGCCGCCGGGTCGTCGCCGAACTGCGTGCCGGTCGCGGTGTTCGGGCAGCTGACGTTCAGCTCCAGGATGGGCAGCTCGGGCCGCGCGTCGAACGCGGCGGCCACGCGCACGTAGTCGTCCACCGAGTGCCCGGCCACGCTGCCGATCGCCGGGCAGGGCAGCGCGGCGACCCGCGGCAGCTTGTCGCGCAGGAAGGCGTCCAGCCCGACGTTCGCCAGGCCGATGGCGTTCATCATTCCGCCGGGGACGTCGACGATCCGCCACGGGTCGTTCCCCGCGCGGGACTCCGGCGTGATGCTCTTGGTGGTGACCGCGCCCAAGGCGCCCAGGTCCATCGCGTCCGCCAGCTCGTCGGCGTAGCCGCAGGTGCCGGCCGCGGCAACGACCGGCGTCGCCAGGCGCACGCCGGCAAGCGTCACGTGGATCCTGGGGTCGGTGGCGGCCATCGCGGCGCGATCTTACGAGAGCACGGGCTGCGGCCGCAGGGCGGCTGCCGGCGAGGGCGCGGTCCGCACCGTGGCCTGGTCGAGCCCCGTGCGCTGCCGCGCGATCGCGTGGCGCTGGACCGCGATCGCGGCATGGTCAGCGTTGGGCAGCCGGTCGGCCGCGTCCAGGTGGCGCGCGGCCTCGGCCAGCAGCGTTGCGCACTCGGCGCGGTCGCCCAGGCGCGCCCAGGCGTCGGCGGTCAGCCGTGCGAACGCGGCGCGGTGAGCCAGGACCACCGCATCCTCGCCGCGGACCTTGGCCAGCGAATCGATGTGCGGGCGCAGCTCCTCGCAGCGCTCCAGGCAGGCGCCGGCGCTCTCGGCCGACTCCTCGACCGCCAGCTCGAACGCGCACAGCACCGCGGCCTCGACGGCGCTCGGGTGGTCGGCCGCACCCTTGGCGGCCTTGGCCCATGCGCGCGTCTCGTCCCAGGCCTGCGCGTGGGCGGCGCGCCGCTGCGGCGCATCCTCCAGCATCCGGGCGACGCTGGTCAGCGGGCGCACCAGCGATTCCGCCAGCGCCAGGCGCACCAGCGGGTCGGTCGCGCGGTCGCGCAGCATCGGGGAGAACGGTCCAAGCACCACCAGTGCCGCTCGCAGGGTGTCGAACGCGGCGCGTGCGTCGCCGGCGTGCACCTCGCACGCGGCGGCAAGTTCCAGCACGCGCGCGAACGCCAGGTGCCGGGCGACGTCCCTCTTCTCCCGGCGGCAGGCCTCGCGCAGCGCGGCCAGCGCCTTGCCGGCCATGCCGCGCGCGGCGCCCATTCGCCCGGCGCGCATCGCCAGCGCCACATATGCAGCCGCCAGGTCGGCCATGCGCGCAAAGGCCGGCGATCCCATCGGTGCGGCCTCGGCGCGCGAGCGTGCCTCGTCCCACAGCTTCAGCAGGCGCTCGGCCTGCATGTCGGCGGCGATCCGGGCCGCATCGGCGTCCCCGGGGAACTCACTCTTCGTCTTGATGATCATCGCGTCCTGCTCACGGTGTCGTAGGCGCCTTCCATGGCGTCCGGTGCGGGTCGGTTCGGGTCGTTCACCCGTCGACGTGGTCGGGGTCCTTGGCCTTCTGCTTGGCGGTCTTCGGCGCCTCGGGCAGCTTGTCCATCCAGAGGATTCGGCCGCAGGTCAGGCAGGTCACCACGTCCTCGCGCGGGCCCGAGACGCGGCTGTACGCGTCGAGCGGCAGCTCGGCGTTGCACCCGCCGCAGGCGAATTCGCGGTGGCGCAGGCTGACCACCTGCACCTCGGCCAGGGCCTCGCCCTCGTTCTGCTCGGCGGCCTCGTCGAAGGCCTCGCGGGCTTCCTCCGGCAGCAGGGCGGCGGCGCGCTCGCGCTGGGCCTCCAGTTCTGCCAGGCGGCCGCCGAACTCGGACTTGGCCTCCTCGAGCGACGCCTTGGCCATGTCGCGCAGCTTGGTGCGGTCGGCCAGCGGCGCGGCGTTCGTGGCCAGTTGGCCCTTCACCTTCTCGACGTTCTCCATCTGCGCCAGGATGCGCTCGGCCAGCGCGTCGCGCTTGCCCTCGATGACCTTCAGTTCGTCGCGCAGCGCGTTGTACTGCCGCGAGTTGCTGGAGTTGTTCAGCTCGGTGCGGATGTGCGCCAGGCGCTCCTGGAAGCCCTTGTCCTCCAGTTCCAGGTTGCCGACGGCGGCCTGCAGCTGGCGCAGCTGCACCTCCAGCTCGCGGCGCGCGGCCGTCAGCGTGTCGACCTGCGCCTGGTGCCGCCGCAGCTCGCTCTCGGTGTTGCCCAGCCGCGTGCGGATGCCGCGGACCTGGCTGTCGACGAGATGGAGCGCACGGAGGTTGGCGATCAGGGTCATGAGGGGCGGGCTCTTCCTGCGGCGTTCGCCGCGTGGGACGGGCAGCGTACCCGCGTCAGGGCGTGCCGCCGCACGGAAGCGATCCGATCCCTGCGATCATCAGGATTGCCAGGACCCCGGGCCCTGCCAGCAGCGGGCTGTCCAGCACGTCGAGCGCCCCGCCCATGCCCGGCAGGACGCTTCCGGAGTCCTTCATCGCCGCGTTCCGCTTGAACAGGCTCTCGGCCAGGTCGCCGAACGGGCCCAGCAGGCCGGCTGCGAGCCCGACGCCGATCCCCACCGGCACGGTCAGCGCGTGGCATTCCGGCAGGCTGCCGGCGGCCAGCCAGGCCAGCACGCCGCCGACGGCTGCGCTGGCCGCGATGCCGCCGGCGAGCCCTTCCCAGCTCTTCGCCGGGCTCAGCCAGGGAATCATCTTGTGGCGCCCGATGGCCATGCCCGTGAAGTACGCGCCCATGTCGGACGCCTTCACCGTCAGCACCGCGCCGGCCAGGCCCCACGGGCCGATCAGGTTCCGCACCAGCATCCAGCAGCCCAGCATCAGGCCGAGGTAGGTGAACGCCAGCACGGTGCCGGCCGTCGCGGCCATTGCGCCGGGCACCTGCTGGCCCCGCGTGTGCACGACGAGCGCCAGCGCCAGTACCGCCCAGGCGGTGCCGGCCAGGATCGCCGCCGAAGCACCCGTCCCCGGCGCCACGGCGGCGACGCGCACGGCGGCTGCACCGGCGACCGCGGCCAGGACGGTCAACCAGGTCGGTGCGGCGATGCCGGCACCGCGCAGCATCGCCGCCAGTTCGCGCCCCATCAGCGGCGCCAGCAGCAGGATGCCGAGGGCAGCGACCACGATGCCTTCGCGACCGCCGGTCCACCACGGCAGCGCGTCGGCCGGGATGGCACGCGATGCCGGGCCGTCGGCCCACAGCGCCAGCAGCAGGCTGGCGATCAGGATCGAGCCGGTGAGCAGTCGTTGGCGCAGCACGCGGTCCTTCAGTACACGGGCACCGCGGGGTCGATGTCGAGCGACCACAGGTGGATGCCGCCCGCCAGCGAGTGCACCTCGTCGAACCCGGCCTCGCGCAGCGTGGCGGTCACCTGCAGGCTGCGCGCGCCGTGATGGCAGTACACGACGATGGGGGTGCCCTCGTGGGCGCGCAGGTCGGCCAATCGCGTCATCAGCAGGTTCATCGGCACGTGGACCGAAGCGTCGATGGTCGCGATCGCGCGCTCGGCGTCGGTCCGGCAGTCGAGCAGCACGATCGACTCGCCGGCATCGCGGCGCCGGACGTAGTCGCGAGGCGCGATCTCCCAGTCCGCGTTGAACGGGTAGCCGCGTGGAAGTCCCTTGTCGTCAAGGCCGCTCATGTGGTTCACCGTGCGGCGGGCGCCTTGGCCGTGGGCAGCCACTCGACGTCGCGGTCGGGCGCACGAACCGTGTCGAGCGGCGGCAGCACCAGCACCTGCGCAGGGGTGGCGGCGATCCAGAAGATGCCGATCGCGGGCGCGGAGATCCACTCCTGCGCCACGCTGCCGGCTCCGTCGCGCGTGCCGAGCGCCGTGGCGGTCGTGGGGTATGCGCCGGTGGTACGTGGGCCCGTGCCGAAGCCCTCGAACCGCTTGTAGTACCACGGCTGCACCTCGACCTGCCCGCGCGGCTGGTTGACCGCCATCGGCGCCCAGCCGGAGCGATCGAGCGTGGTGGTCGTGCCAGTGGCGGGGCCCGTCAGCGGCCGGCCATCCAGGTCCACCGGACCGGTGGCCGTCATCGCCCGGTCGGACGAGGTCGTCGCCTCGCGCAGGTCGGGCAGCGCGCCGGGCTCGGCATGCGTCAGCGAGTTGGTCTCGTTCTGGCAGCCTGCCAGTGCAGCCAGCGCGGCGAGGGCGGTGATGTGGGCGGGGGCGCGCATGCGGTCAGTCATCCAGGGGGTAGCCGGCGGATGCCAGCACCTCGCGGATGGTATCCGGGTCGAATCCCCGTCGAGCCAGGCGCCCGGCCAGGCGCGTGGGGGTGACTCCCGCTCGCCGAGCGGCCCGGCACTCGGCCGCCAGCGCCGGGCGGGGGTCTGCATCGGTGGCATCGCGGGCCGCCGCCGCGGCGTCGCGTGGGCGGACGCCCTCGGCCTCCAGCCGCGCGGCGATCGCATCGGCCGCCAGCGGTCCGCGGCGCTGCAGCGCGGCGGCGCGATCCGCGGCGAACGCGCGGTCATCCAGCCATCCATCGCCAGCCAGCGTGTCCAGCGCGTCCCTCGCCGCCGCGGGGTCGTGACCGCGGGCGACCAGCGCGGCCTCCAGCGCTGCCCGTGCCCGGTTGCTGCGCGCCAGCATCGCGAAGGCCGCCTCACGCGCGAGTTCACGCGCCGCCACCGTGTCCACGCGTGCGGCGAGCGCCGGCGTCCAGCGGGCGCCTTCCTCCAGGCCCAGCTCCTCGGCTCGCGTCCGCGGCAGCACCGCGCGCCGCCGCCCGCCGGCACGGACCTCGACGACGTTCGGGTCGTCGCCCGTGGGGCGGATCGACTCGATGCGGTCGGTGGCGGTTCGCTTCGTGGGCATGGGTCGGTGCAGGTGCGTTCAGGTGAGCTCGTCCAGGAAGCCCGTCAGCTCGGAGACGGCGTGGCGGTCTCCGGCCGTCCGGGCGGCGTCGATCCCGGCGCGCAGGACCACGATCGCCTCGGGAACGCGGCCGAGCGCCTCGAGCGAGCGTGCCTTGTGGAAGAACGCGTAGCCGTGCGTCGGCTCGGCCGCGATCGTGCGGTCGAACCAGGCGATTGCCTGCTCGTGCGAGCCGCGCGCGGCGTGTTCCTGCGCGATGCCGTAGAGGCAGAAGGCGTCGCCGGGCTCCTTCTCCAGCATGGCCAGCAGAGCGGCAAGGCGGTCCGGGCGTGGGGGCGTGGGGGCATTGGCGTCCATCGCGGTGGGAACCCTAGCAGATCGCGCTAGCATTTCGCCCATGCCCGGAACTTTCGCGCGACGCAACCCCACCGTCCTGCGCACGGTCCTGCTGGCCCTGTCGCTGCTCGCCGCTGCATGTGCGCCCGAGCGGTACGTGGCCGAGGACCGCACCGATCGACGTCCCCGCGAACTGCAGGTGGTCGCGCACG
>JBIKJV010000297.1:0-3046 GCA_044360755.1 Phycisphaerales bacterium | reverse complement strand
CAGCGATTCAAGAGGAACTCTAAATCGACCACATTGGGCGCTGTAATCGTTGGTCCTAGATTTGTGTAATCATACCGCCCGAACCCAAACAGTTTGGCAGGAGTGTTGATTTTTTGAAGCGTGTTGGTTTGATCATAGAAATCCACATAATCACCTGTGACAAACAAAAACGCAAAACTAGCAGATCCTGATGCTCTTGTCAGTATAAAAAGTCCTGTTGTTCCATCGATCGAAACAGTATAGGTATTGGTTGCTCCTGGGAGCGCATTCAAAATAGCCGCCAACTTCGTGCACAAGGTTTCATAGGTATAGCGCCCGGGAGGAATCGTGACATTCCACCTTGTTGTGCCTTCTTGAAAGGTAAACTGATTCCACCCTGTGTTGATATTGTAGAGACAGCCAGGAATGGTTCCACCTGCGATTTGAATCTTGACAATGTCTTTCAACGGTCTATACAAGCGCCAACGGAACTCACTTGAATTGGGGTATTGAACAAGATTGCGATCACGGCTGTTGATTTCAATCAACTGTGTCACCTCATTTCTTGATGCTCTCTTGGGGTAAGCAATGGTGACTTGCTGACCCGAAGATTGTGGTGTATCGGATGCTGCAGGAGTCGCGAGATATTTGAACTGACTCATTCTGTAACACCACTATAGAAAAAGCATGAACTGTTCTCCGTGTGCCACCTCTTCAAACTATTCCAGTGTCTCCACAAACAACTGTGTCACCTTCTGTGGAGCAGGGATTTCAACCTTTATTACAAACTTTCCTGTTCAAGTTTCCGCTTCTGTTAGCACTTTAAATGTAGATTTCCTATTTCCCAGCACATTTTCATCCTTTATTATAAACAGCAACCTCAGTGTCAATGTCGCCAACTTCCCTCTGAGTTTCTCTACCTTTGTGACCAATAGCAACCTCAGTGTCAATGTCGCCAACTTTCCTCTGAGTTTCTCAACGTATATTACGAATCCTTGTATCACTCTCTGTGGTGCTGGCATTTCTACAACTCTCACAAATAGTTCAATCACTATCACAGGAAATGTCTCGACCAACACTGTCAATCCAGTTCTTGATGTATTCAGTCAAATCTTAGTGGACACTCCTACCACAATGTTCGCCAACCATCACGCATTTACAGCGACGAATGAATATATGGGATATGTAAGCACAGGAACAGGGTCTGTCTTTGTAGATATTAGCAATACAATTGTTCAACTGAGTGTTTCTGGATCTGGAGGGCGGGCGGTAGAGCAAAGTTTAGAATACCAACTCTATCAGCCAGGCAAAGGGCACGTTGTGGTTCTCACACTCTCTCCGCAATATTCAGGAACGTTTGATGATTCCGTGGCAATAAGAGCAGGGATCTATGATGATTATCGTGACAAGAATACACCCGCAGGGACAACAGGAGCCCCTCCTTTTCTCTATCAAAGTTCTATCTATGGTGGAACGGGTGTGGAAACGAATCAACCCTCTATGGGCCATTTCTTTGAACTCTCAGGCAATCAGTGGTTTGTCGTAGAGCGATACAATTCCGATAATAATATCAACAATGTGACTCGTGTGGCTCAGGCCAATTGGAATGTAGACACAGTCAATGGTAATCCTGCGACATCAGCCAGCGGCTACGTATTAGCCGCGACGAATCCTACAGTTTTGTTTTTTATTGAACGTCAGTGGCTCGGTGTGGGTGTGGTGCGCATGGGCCTGTATTGGAAAGCCAAACCTATTGTGTGCCATATCTTTCAAGATAGAACAATCCGACGGCCCTATACCCATTTGAATAAGTTGCCCATTCGCTTTGAGATTGAGAAAGTCGCAGGAGGATCGTCGAGCGCGGCTACCATGGCAGCGATTTGCTCCTCAGGACAAATCGGTGGAAACTACATTACGCTTGGCTCTATTTTCTCGATTCCTGCAAATCTCCTGTCTGCGTCAGTGCGCGTTGGGATTACTGAAGTCCGTCCAATCCTCATGATTCGTCTTCAACAAAAATATTGTAGAGCGACCTTCAAACTTATTGATATTGAAATGTTTGGATCTGCAAACGGATTCTTTTCTGTCTTTCGGAACGCAACAGTCTCAGGGTCTATCACGTGGACACCTCACCCTGACCCTCGCTCCATGATTGAATATGCCTATTTTCCAAGTGGCTCTACCAGCACTCGCACAGTGTCAGGAGGACTTTGTATTCGCTCAGGATTCTACAGCACGCGCGTCGCTCTCCAAGATGGTATTGCCACTTCAGAACTCATTACACGAACCCAGTTCAGTTCAGATATCAAAGGAAATCCTGATGTCTGTTTAATTGCGATGGGGGCCTTTACTGCAAATGTCGATGTAAATGCCAATGCGCGTTGGATTGAAATTGTCTAAATTAGAGGATTTCCCTGGGATTTTATACCCAAATCTACTAGAATATGGCGAACCCTCTCCTTGTAAATCTAGGAAAAGGAAACTGGGGAAATCTATTATTAGATCCAGACAATCAAATCAATCTGCCAATACTAGGCAGAGTTCCTCTTGAAAACAATCTTGGAGGAAATGATCTTGCAGCTAACAATCTTGCAGCTAACAATCTTGCAGCAAATCTACAATGCAAACTAGAGTATTCCGGTCTAGACGTGCCGAATGAGAATATTTATTTTTATTTAGGTCATGGCGGCAGTGTTACAAAGAACAATGGTAAGTTAAAAGTGGAACGAGTTCCAGAAAACTGCATCTACATTACTCAGACAGTCTGTGGAGTTGTAAATTATATGGAAGATGCTATTTTTCGAGCATTTTGCAATAAAAAGAATGAAGATCTATGGAGAGATCCTGTAAACAATATAAAACAAATCAATGCGTTATTTGGATCATTGCCAGGAGTTCATATTCATTATCCAAAGTGTACATTCATTGACACAAGTTTTCACCCTTGTTCTGATAATGGAAGTGATGGAATTCATATGATAGACTATTCAGGCCTAATCCCATTGAGCAAGGCTCAAACAGTTTCTTTTAGGAACAGTCCTAGTCACTTTCGAACATACACACAGAA
>JBIKJV010000403.1:0-3049 GCA_044360755.1 Phycisphaerales bacterium | reverse complement strand
TTAGTTTTTGGTTTACGTTTATTGCTGGCGGCCTTATTGGCTGGATGTATGTGACAGCGCGGAACTGGCAACGTGACCAGCGTTATTACTGCCCTAAATGCCGCGCAATTATGAGAAGGAACCGATGGATTCAATAACTACGGTGCCGCCTATTTTGGGTTGGTGTCCGCTATGGTCAAAAGACCGCCTAACTTTAGTTCAGGTGTTTACAAATTCACAAGGTCTGATAATGCGCGTGACCGTCAACAGGCGGCCACACACAAGCGTCATTTGGGGGCCAACAACAGAAGTGTTTGAACATTGCGAAAATTCCTCATGCTTACCCTTTTAGCCGCCACACTCACAGTGCCCGCCACACGCGTTGAGGCCGCCCAGGAGGTGCCTAGATGTCCAAAGTATGAGGAAGCATTAAGACGGCATAAATTACCTGTAAAAGCGCTTTCCCGCATCATGTGGCGCGAGTCAAAATGTGAACCAAAAGCGGTTGGCTGGAACTATCACAAAGGCATGAACCACACCCATTGCAAATTGTCACCAGCCAAGACCTACCGCAAATGTAAAGCCGTCAGGTCATACGACATCGGCCTACTACAAATCAACAGCAGTTGGCGAACAGTGACACACCAAATTTGTAGAACTACCGAAATGCTTAAATTGCGTGACGTGGAATGTAATCTAAAGGTAGCCGCCTACCTATACCGAAACGGCGGGCTAGTCCACTGGTCAGGTACCAGTTAAACCAAATAGGAGAAACCAAAAATGGGAGACGAAAAACGTCAAACCCGCACCGTGTCCCTTCGCGTGACACGGAACGAATACGAAGCCCTCATGTGGCAGGCTGAACGCCTGGATTTAACCATGAGCACGCTATTACGCCGTGAACTGTTGTTTATTCTTGACAACATTCTTGAAGAAATGGCGACAGAAAATGACTGATGCGCAAATAATTCAACGCCTCAAAAATATGTCAACTGATGCGATATTGAGCGGCGACCACATCACGGCTTTAACGCTTTCCCAGGCGGCCGCACGAATTACGGAACTATCCATAATTCACCACACTTGGCACCCAAGTTTTCAGGAGGTAACCGATGGGCTTTAACCTTGATGATTACGAGCCAGTCCAAAGCAGGTTTGCAAGGTTCATAGATTGGGCCAAGAGTAAAGAAGCGTTTTACGCCGTTATTTCTGAGATGCTTTCAGCGCCTGGCGCGGAAATATGCGTGTTTAAAACTTCAATATTGCTGGATGGTGTAGTGGTTGCTACTGGACACGCCGAAGAGGTACGCGGGCAAGGCAACGTGAACCGTACCAGCCACGTAGAAAACTGTGAGACCTCCAGCCTTGGGCGTTGTTTGAGTAACTTTCCGCTGCATAACTTCGCTGGCAGTGACTACACAAAGCGCCCTAGCCGTGAAGAAATGAGCAAGGTACAGCGCACCAGCAACGGGCCCGCAGTAGAACGCGGCAATGATTCCCGCATGCCTTCCGTGACCGTCACCCAGCCCGCAGGCCTTGCCAGTGAAAAACAGGTGTATTTTGCTAGTTCGTTTTACAAAAAAGACGGCCGCGAAGCCCCCACAAAGTGGCTGATGACATTGACCAGTAAAGAAATCAGCGCACTTATTGACGATTTAAAGGCGGGCAAATTCCCTGAGCCTGACACAGAGGAAGCACCGTTTTAATGAATGAAATTGAGAAACTACAAAAAGACGTGAAAACTCTTGTGCGCATTTGCGAAATTGTTTACAAAAACGGACACCGTGAAGGATGTTTACGCGGCGTTATGTGCGGGTGCGGTTTAATGCATTACGAAGCCTGGAAAGACCAACAAAAATGAGTGAGCAAGACGCAACAATTAGAGACCTGGAACGCACCGTAGACGAGTTACGCCGTGACCGTGACGAATGGCGTGACCTAACCGAACGTGCATTAGCCCAGATTGAACAATGGAAAAACATCTGTGAACGTTGGGAAAAACGCTATAACGACATGATGGCAAGGATGAACTAATGCCACCTATGAACGATGCCAGTGAACGTATATTCCAAGACAAGGTAATTCACATAGCCAAAATGAACGGCTGGTGCATTCATCACCCGCAACCGCATCAGGTACGCCCTGGACAATGGCGAAGCGATGGCCAAGGCACCCCCGACCTCATTCTTGCGCATCGTGACAGGGGCATAATTTTCGCGGAACTGAAAACAGAAAAAGGGAAACTGTCACCCGCGCAAATGGTGTGGGCTAACGCCTTGAAACCCTGGGTAGAGCATTATGTGTGGCGGCCTAACCAGTTAGAACTAATCGCGGAACGTTTAGGGCGACCAGCCTTGACATAACCAAACGGGGCGTGTTGTAATGCCCTACACAATTTAAACGCTGGTCTCACACTTGCAGAAGTCTGTGTGAGGGTAACTGTGGAACCACATCGGGAGTCCCGCCGCAAGTCACAGCCAGCATTTAAAAACTTAAAGACGCAAGGCCTCGTACGGGTTCGCACTGTGCAGGTATAAAACACGGAGACGTGGGTAGATGCTCGCGCCCTAAAAAAGCAATGTGAGCAAGCGGCGTTTCCAAACGACACAAATGGCGATGGTGACGGCCCTACATGGATTCAAACGGCAACCAGTGCAGACATAGCACAAATAGCGGGAGGGACACCAACCCGCAACCTATAACACACACCAAGAGGGCAAGCCCCCTGGGGGGCGCGCCAGTGGGGGGAAATACAATACACTTCACACATGTCCCGCAGACCCACACCCGAATTCACACGAAACCGCAAAACAGCACTAACCAACTACCCCATTTGCTACTGGTGCAACAAAGCACCCAGCACCGAAGCAGACCACATAGTCCCCTACGATGCAGGCGGTTCCGATGACGAAATGAACCTCGTCGGGGCCTGCAAGCCCTGCAACAGCAAACGCGGAACCATCTACGTCAACCAAAAACGCGCCATCCAACAACAACGCCGAAACGAAGCCCTAGGCCTCCACAAAAGCGAAAACACACGGAATTTTTTTGTAAACGAAAAACAAACGCC
>JBIKJV010000092.1:0-10674 GCA_044360755.1 Phycisphaerales bacterium | reverse complement strand
CCGCCCCCATGAGCCCCGACAGCCACCCCCACGTCCCCACCGGCCAGCGTCGCGACAAGGTCGTCCTCATCACCGGCGCCGGCGGCGAGATGGGCCACGGCCTGATCGACGCCCTGGCCAAGCAGGGCCGGCAGATCGTCGCGATCGACATCCGCGAGCTGGATCCCGCCGTGCGCGAGCACTGCCGCAGCGCGTACGTCGGCGACATCTGCGACGCCGGCCTGCTGGAGCGCCTGCACGCGCAGTACGAGATCGGCGAGATCTTCCACCTGGCCGCGCTGCTCTCGACGCGCGGCGAATTCGCGCCGGAGGTGGCGCATCAGGTGAACGTGGGCGGCACGCTGAACCTGCTGAAGCTGGCCGCCGAGCAGGCGCGCAGCCACGGCCAGCGCGTGAAGTTCATGTTCCCCAGCTCGATCGCCGCGTACGGCATGCCCAGCCTGGACGTGAAGCGCGCGAACAAGGTGGTCGGCGAGGACCACTTCACGCACGCGCACACGATGTACGGCGTGAACAAGCTGGCCGGCGAGGAACTGGGCCGCTACTACCAGGACCATTACCGCAAGCTGGCGAAGGACCGCATGGCCGAGCCGATCGACTTCCGGTCGATCCGCTTCCCGGGCATCATCTCCAGCGACACCGTTCCCAGCGGCGGCACCAGCGACTACGGCCCGGAGATGATCCACGTCGTGGCGCAGGGCAAGCCGTACCAGTGCTTCGTGCGCCCCGACACGCGCATCCCGTTCATGACGATGCCCGAGGCCATCGACGCGCTGCTGCGCCTGGCCGCTGCAGACAAGCGCAGCCTGACGCGCGACGTCTACAACGTCTCGTGCTTCAGCCCGACCGCCGCTGATTTCGAGCGCATGGTGAAGCGCGCGTTCCCCGCCGCCGAGGTCACCTTCGTGCCCGACCTGGGCCGCCAGGCGATCGTCGACAGCTGGCCCGAGGAGTGCGACGACGCCGCTGCCCGCCGCGACTGGGGCTGGACGCCGACGTACACCTTCGAGAGCGCGTTCGAGCAGTACCTGATGCCGAAGATCCGCGCGCGCTACGGCGCGTGAAATGGTGTCCGGGGTAGCCCGTGCCCAATTCGACGTGAAGTCGGGTGCAGGGTCGCGACCCGGACGTTCCGGCGATCATGATTTTGCCGAAACGAGGCGTGATTCGGCAAGCATCTGCGGTCCAGTCGGCGTACTTTCGGGAAACCGGGTTCCGTCTGGCCTCGAAGCGGCCTTGGACCGGAGCGCCCCGCATCGCTGGAGACTCTTCGGATGATTCCCCGTGACCGCCTGCGTTTCCTAACGATCCAATGCATCGCGGCGGGTTCCCTGAGTTCACTCGCGGCGTTCCAGGCCGTCGCAGGCGATGCCCCGAATGGCGTCGTGCACACCGGAAGCGAGCGGACGCCGGGCCTCCGGTCCGTTCCGACCTGGCTGCCGGTGAAGCGTGTGGGCGCTCTGACGGCCTTCGTCTCCACCCTTGGGCCGCTTCGGGTCCCGGTGCCCCTGATCCTCACGGACGGCTCGCTTCGGCTCCAGTTCGACCAGGGGACCGCACCGCCCGAGGGATTTCCGGAGATCCCGGCGGGGGCCACCGAGCTGGAACAGGTGTTCCACCTGACGCCAGACGGCACCAGGCCCTGGTTCATCGCACGGCGTTCCGACGGCGTGCTCGTGCAGTGGGCCCAAGGCGATGTGCCGTACCAGCCCCCGGTGGCATCCTGGCGAACCGTGGCTGCGGGCAACACGAATGCCGGCGGAATCGCTGCCAGCGGTTCCGTGGTCGCGTGGTCCATCGACGGGCCGATCTCCGTCGCCGGCGCGCCCGCGCTGGCCCGCCAACTCACGCTCGGGGCCGGTTGGGGAGCGGCCATCGACGCGCAAGGCGCGCTCCACTCGCTCGGCCTGGGTGGGGCCGCACCCCCGGCGCTCCCGGACCTTGGGCCGCTTCTGGCGGCCTCAGCGCTGCCGTTCTCCAGCGCAACCAGCCCTCGGCTTGCCGCGATCCGCGCGGATGGGAGCCTCGCCGGAACGTCGGGGTCCTTCCTGGGCGCGGTGGGGCCGTACGCGAAGATCTCCTATGGCCAGGGCGGAGTCATCGCACTGCGCGCCGACGGGTCGGTCGACCACTGGAGCTCCATCTCGTCGTCGAGGCGGCGCATCCCGGGCGTCTACGACGAGGTCCAGTCGCTCTGGGCGAATGTCGCGGTCTGGAGCGCGGACACGGACCGAAACGGCGAGCCTGATCGCGCGCAGATCCTGCGCGGTGAGATGCCCGACGTCAACGGCGACCTCGTCGATGATCGCCTGCAGGCGCCGTCGGTGCTGCTGGACCTTGATGGGAACGGCGTCGCCGACGCCGGCGAGACCAGGGGAAACGCCGTGGCGGCGGTCGCCCCCTCGCCGGCCGGCACCACCCTTTGGACCGAGTCCATGCGACTGAGCTGTCCGCCGGGCCAGTACCGGGTCGCGTGGATCGCCCACGCACGCGTCCGGGTGGGTGCGGAGACCGTCACCAGGCTCTCGCTTCCAATCGCCCGCCCGCAGGACTCCGTTCCCGCGGGAGGCCTTCCCGCGATTCTCCACGTGTGGTCCGATCCTGATCAGGACAGCGACCCCGCCGATCTGAAGGAACTGGCCGCGGTGCCGATCGTCATCACCGATGCAGCCATGCAGACCTTCGACTTCGCGCCCATCACGCTCGGCGTCGCGGGACAGAGCTACTTCTTCGGGATCAGCCACGAGCAGGGCGGGAATGGTCCGGGCGTCTGGCCCGTCGCGAAGCGGAATACGGAGTCGCTCGCGACCTCCGACGACGCGGCCGCCGGATCGCGGCTCAACGGACGGATCTGGGTCTCCTACGTGCCGGCCACGTCAGGCCAGTCCGCGACGGCTCCGCTTTCGACGGCGGTCGTCGGCGGCGGAGTGCTCCGAGGGTACGGCTCCACCCCGGAGGTCCAGGGGCTGCTGGCCGTGAGCCTGCTCCCGGACGGTGGCACCGCGGCGGATTGCAACGCCAACGGCGTGCTCGATTCCCTCGAGCTTCGGGACATCCCCGAAATCGCGGACCCGAACGGGAACGGCACCCTGGATGGCTGCGAGTCGGGAACCGCTTGGGGCGACCTCAACCAGGACGGTCGGGTCGACGGTGCCGACATCGCCGTGCTCTTCGCGAACTGGGGACCAGCGCAGCCGGGCGGTATCGGCGACCTCGACGGCGACGGCACCGTCGGAGGCAGGGACTTGGGAGTCCTGCTCTCGCGGTGGAGGCCCTCGGCGCCGTAATCCTGCCCCACCGCCACGTCGCGTGCAGGCCTCCTAGGGCGGGCCGTTGGAGTGGTTGACCGGGTCGCTTCCATCGGTCTCGTCCGGAGGAGCTTCTGCGCGTGGGAGCCCTTCCCGGAAATCGGCACCGGGCTATCCCGGACACACTTTCGCTACGCTGACCGGACCATGACCACCCTCGCCGAGCGCCCCTTCGAGACCCGTACGCAGCAGATCCTGTCCAGCCTCAAGGACTCGGGGCAGCTGAAGCACCTGCAGACGATCGAAGGGCCGATGGCGGCCACCGTGAAGCTGCGCGGGTACGGCGAGGTCGCCTGCTTCTGCTCGAACAACTACCTGGGCCTGGCTGACCATCCCGAGGTGATCGAGGCCGGCCTAGCCGGGCTGAAGCGCTACGGCGCGGGCACGGCCAGCGTGCGCTTCATCTGCGGCACGTTCGAGTGCCACGAGACGCTGGAGGCGAAGATCGCCGAGTTCTACGGCTGCGAGGCCTCGTACACGTTCACCAGCTGCTGGAACGCGAACGAGGCGATCTTCCCGACGCTGTGCGAGCCGGGCGACCTGGTCATCAGCGACGAGCTGAACCACGCGTCGATCATCGACGGCATCCGCCTGGCGGCGGTGATCAAGAAGGGCCTGCACAAGGGCGTCTTCAAGCACGCCGACCTGGCCGACCTGCGCACCAAGCTGGCGGCCGCCCGCGCGAACCCCGACGTCACCGGCGCCATCTGGGTGGTCACCGACGGCGTGTTCAGCATGGAGGGCGACATCGGCGACCTGCCGGGCCTGCGTGCGGTGTGCGACGAGTTCGGCGCCTACCTGGTGGTGGACGACAGCCATGGCACCGGCGTGATGGGCCGGACCGGCCGCGGCACCCACGAGCACTGGGGCATGCCCGCCACGAAGGTGGACTACTTCACGGGCACGCTGGGCAAGGCGCTCGGCGGCGCGGCGGGCGGGTACGTGGTCGGCAGCCGCAAGGCGATCGACCTCCTGATCCAGCGCGGGCGCCCGACGCTCTTCTCGAACGCGCTGCCGGCCACCGTGGCGTGCAGCGCGCAGAAGGCGATCGAGGTCCTGATGCGCGAGCCGCAGCGCGTGCAGAAGCTGCGCGACAACGTGGCCTACGCGCGCAGGACAATCCGTGAGGCCGGCTTCGAGGTGCTGGAGAGCCCGACCGCGATCTGCCCGATCATCGTCCACGACACCGCGAAGGCGATCGCCATGTCGAAGCGCCTGCTGGAGCTGGGCGTCTTCGTGATCGGCTTCGGGTACCCGGTGGTGCCCGAGGGCCACGCGCGCCTGCGCTGCCAGGTCAGCGCCGCGCACGAGAAGCAGCACCTGGACGCCTTCGGCGCGGCGCTCCGGCAGCTGCGCAAGGAATTCGCGTGATCTACCGGCGGATCTACGACCCCGCGCTGGCGCAGGCCAGCTACCTGGTGGGCTGCGACGAGACCCGCGAGGCGATCCTCTTCGACCCCGAGCGCGACATCGACCGCTACGAGCGCGCCGCCGCCGAGGAGGGCGTCCGCATCGTGGCCGTCGCCGAGACGCACCACCATGCCGACTTCGTGAGCGGCATGCGTGCGTTCGCGGCGATGCGGCCGGTCACGCTGTACCTGAGCGGCATGGGCGAGCAGGCTTCGTGGGTCCGCGAGGGGCCGTTCGCCGACGGCGCCCGCGTGCACGCGCTGCACGACCGCGACGAGTTCCGCATCGGTTCGCTCCGCTTCCGGGTCCGGCACACGCCCGGCCACACGCGAGAGGCGCTCAGCTTCGAGTTCGTCGGCGAGCAGGGGTTCCCGATCGCGCTGTTCAGCGGCGACTTCCTCTTCGCCGGCGACGTGGGCCGCCCGGACCTTGGCTTCCTGGCCGCGGGCGGCATGACCGTGGAGGAGAGCGCCGAGGCGCTCCGCCGCAGCCTGGCGCTGCTGGACGACATGCCCGACGGCACGCTGGTCCTGCCCGGCCACGGCGCCGGCAGCGCCTGCGGCAAGATGATCTGCCGGCTGCCCGAGACGACCGTCGGCATCGAGCGGATCATCAACCGCCCGCTGCGCGACAAGGCCGATGGCCAGCGGTTCGTCGAGGGCCTGCTGCGCGACCAGCCCGACCCGCCGCCGTACTTCCACCGCGTGAAGGCCGCCAACGAGCGCGGGCCGGCGCTGCACGAGCGCCTCCCGCTCCCGCCGCGGCTTTCCGGCGACGCCTTCCTGGCGGCCGCCCGCGACCCGCGCGCCGTGGTCGTCGACACCCGCGAATGGTCCGCGTGGCTGGACGGGCACGTGCCCGGTTCGATCTTCGCGATGGTCGACCCGTACTTCGGGCCGACCGTGGCCAATTACGTCGAGGAAGGCGACCGCGTGCTGCTGGTGTGCGAACCGGAGCGTGCCGAGGAGATCGCGCGCATCCTGTACCGCGTCGGCATCGACACGCTGGATGGGTGGATCTCGCCGCGCGACTACGGTGCGATCGACGAGGACGCCTTCGAGCAGCATGGTTCCGAGGAGATCGGGCCCCGCGAGGCCGCGCGTCGCCTGGCGACCGGCGAGTGGGCGCCGCTGGACGTCCGCTCCAAGGCCGAGTTCCGCAGCGGGCACGTGAAGGGCGCGCACCACGTGCCGTTCATCCAGCTGCCTGCGCAGGTGGGCACGCTGGACCCCGCCGTGCCGCTGGTCGTCTATTGCCGCGGCGGCAACCGCAGCGCGCGTGCCTGCGCGTACCTGCGGCGGCACGGATTCCGCGTGGCGAACATGCGCGCGGGATACTGGCCGTACGCGGGGCGCGGGTTCCCGACGGAGTGACAGGCGGCGGGGCGCCGCGCCTCAGTGCACGCTCAGCGTCGGCTGCACGTATCGCTGGCCCATCGCGGCCACGCTGATCTGGCTGGCCAGGCGCTGGCACAGCGCGTCGATGTCGCGTCCGAGCGCGGGGATCTCCCAGTTGCGCAGCGGGGTGCCCTCGTCGCAGTGGCGGCGCAGCGCCATGTGGATCGGCATGCTGCCCAGGAACGGCTGGCCCATCTGCTGGGCCATCAACTCGGCGCCGCCGCGGCCGAAGAGGTCGTATTCCTTGCCGTCGTCGCCAACGAAGTAGCTCATGTTCTCGACGACGCCCAGGATGGGCACGCCCAGTTGCTCGAACATGCGCACCGCTCGGCGCGCGTCGTCCTGCGCCACGCGCTGCGGCGTGCACACCACCACCGCGCCCGTCAGCGGCAGCAGCTGCGACATCGTCAGCGCCACGTCGCCGGTGCCGGGCGGCAGGTCGATGATCAGGTAGTCCAGCGCGCCCCAGTCGGTCTGCAGCGCCAGCTGCTTGAAGGCGCCGTGCGCCATCGGGCCACGCCAGATGAGCGCCTTGTCGGGATCGACCAACTTGCCCAGCGTCATCGTCTTGATGCCGTGCACCTCGAAGGGCAGCAGCATGTTGCCGCGCGCTGCGGTGGGGATGTCGTCGAGACCCATCAGCGTCGGGATGCTGGGGCCGTAGATGTCGCCGTCCAGCAGGCCGACCTTGGCGCCGAACCGCGCCAGGCCCACGGCCAGGTTCGCGCTGACCGTGCTCTTGCCGACGCCGCCCTTGCCGGCGCCGACCGCGATGATGTTCTTCACCAGCGGCAGGGGGTTGCCGCCCTCCCGGGTCTTCTCGTTCGCCTTGCGGACGTCGGCCGTGAACTCGATCTCCAGGCGGCCCAGCGGCTCTCCCGTCTCGACGGCCTTCTCGCGCACGGCCTGGTCGATGTCGCCGCGGATCTTGTCCTTCATGGGGCAGGCGGGGGTGGTGAGCTCGATCACGAGCTTGACGTCGTTGCCGTCCAGCAGCACGTCCTTCACCATGCCCAGCGTGACCAGGTCCTTGCCCAGGTCCGGGTCCTTGACGGTGCGGAGGGCGTCGTGCAGGTGCTTGGACGTGAGGGCCATAGTCCGGCAATCGTAGCCCGGCCGCGCGTCCCGGCCGACGCCGGGCGGGTTGGGGCTTCCCCGACCCGCGGGTCCGCAATACGCTGGGGCCGTCCGCCGTTCGGCAGGCACCCGCAGGAGGATCCCCGCATGCGCCGCTCGCCCCTGATCACTTCGCTCATCGCCTTCGCCGCCTTTGCCGGCCCCGTGTTCGCCGAGCCTCCGGCCGGAGCACCCGCCGCGCCGCCACTGGGCGGGCCGCCCGTCGGTGCCGGCGCGAAGGATGGCAAGGAGTCCTTCGGCGATTCCGGCATGCGCGGCAAGGACGGTTTCGCGGGGCGCGTCGCCGAGCGCCGCAACATGGACCTCTGGAAGCGGGCGATGGAAGCCACCGTCGCCACGCTGCCGCCCGAAGGCCAGGCGAACATCAAGCAGATGCGCGCCGACTTCGAGACGAAGATGAAGGCCTGGCGCGACCAGCACGGCGAGGAGATTCGCCGGCTGGAGCAGCGGGTGAAGGACTCGATGGGCACGGGCGACGGCGACGGCAAGAAGGCCGGCCGACCGGACCCCGATCTGGTCCGGCAGATGCAGGAGCTGCGTGCGACGCAGCCGAAGGTGGAGGACCTGCAGCAGCAGATCTGGTCCGCGCTGACGCCGGACCAACAGGCCGCGTTCAAGGCGAAGTACGACGAGCTCCAGAAGGAAGCGGCGGCGAAGAAGGACGCGCGCAAGGACGCGAAGGACCCGAAGAAGGCCCCGGCGCCCGGCGAGCGCGACCCGATGCTGCCCGGCGGTGAGACGCCCGGCAAGCGCCCCAGCAACGACAAGCCGTTCAACTTCGACGACCCGCCGCCGCCGGCCGGCACGAGCCCCAACGGCGACGGCAAGCCCTCCGGCAAGTGATGCCGGCGGGAGCGTGGGCCGCGCGCGCGTCGCGCGTCAGCTGCCGCCCGAGATGATCAGGTCGTCGTAGCGCTGCGCCACGTTGGGGCCGTCGGGGTTGTTGGTCCCGCTGGTCACGATGTCGCCCTTGGGAAGCGCCGTCGTGCCGTAGCCCTGCGATGCGGAGTAATAAATGCCGTCCGTGCCGGCGCTGATGAGGAAGTAGCGGCCGCGCGGGGTGCCCGCCCAGACGCGGTCGGCGTCGCCGGCGCTGCCGCCCTGAACGCCCATCGCGGGGTGGCGGATCAGCTGGCCCAGCGTCAGGTCGCGCGCGGCCTTCCCCGACTGGCCGCCGGCCGCGCCGGTGTTCAGGATCGAGTACTTGGTGGCGTTCGCCGACGTCTGGTCGACGTTCATGTCGCCCAGGCCCGTCGACAGCGTGTACGGCAGGATGCCGGCGCGGGTGAACTGCCCCTGGTCCGTTCCGCGGGGCACCAGCGCGCCGATCGCGCGCGCCTGCCGCGCGAAGATGATCGGCTGGCCCCAGGCGTCGACCAAGTCGGGCAGCAGGCCCGTGCCCGCCGTGTCCATCTGCGCGCCCCCGGGCTGCATCTGGCCTGCGGCCCGGGAGAACTCGCGTCCCTTGGGGGCATAGAACGCGTCGTACCTGCGGCCGTTGCGGACCGGGCCCTCGCCCATGCGGTCGCCATTCACCTTGATCCTGAAGTCCGGCTGCCCGGTGGCGGTGAAGGTCAGCTCGGTGCCGGCATAGCTGGCGTAGTCGCTGTCGGAGGGAAGGCGGTAGCCGCCCATCAGCGCGAGCAGGGCGTTCTCGGTGCTGCTGATCGCGGGCACGTCGGAATCGCCGTTGCCCATGTAGTTCTCGGGGACGACGCCGGGGTACTCGCCGAACTCCTGGAAGTACGCGTCGCAGGCCTTCGCGAACTCCTGCATCGTGCCGGTGGTCGTGGTGGCGCGGGCGCGCTCGATCACCTTGCCCAGCGCCGGCAGCAGCAGGCCAACCAGCAGGGCGATGATGCCGATGACGACCAGCAGCTCGACGAGGGTGAAAGCGCGGCGGGCCGGGCGTGGGGTGCCGGCGGTGGTGGCCGTGGCTTGGGTCGGGGTGGTCATCATGGCTGGTGGATTCCTCGATCGAAGTATACGGAAGCGGTTTTGCGGTTGATCCGGCCGCGTGCGTCAGGCGCCCGGGATTCCGCCGGTCTGCCGAAGGCCTTCATAGACCGCGCACGCGGCCGCGGTGGCCAGGTTCAGGCTGCGGGCGCGCGCCACGGGCAGCATCGGCAGCGTCAGGCGGTGATCGGGGCCGTAGGTGGCGTCGACCCACGCGTGCAGGTCGTCGGGCACGCCGCCATTCTCCTGCCCGAAGAGCAGGTAGTCACCGGGCTGGAAGGTCGCTTCCCAGTGCGGCCGGGCCGCCTTGGTCGTGTAGAGCCACAGGCGTGCGGGGCGCTCGGTGGCCACGAAGGCCTCCCACGACTCGTGCTCGACGCAGTCGACGAGGTCCCAGTAGTCCAGCCCCGCGCGGCGCCGCGCCTTCTCGTCCATCCGGAAGCTGATCGGGTGCACCACGTGCAGCCGGCACCCGGTGGTCATGCAGGTGCGGCCGATGTTGCCGGTGTTGTTGGGGATCTGCGGCCGGAACAGCACCACGTTGAATCGGGGGGCGGGGCGCGGATGCGCGGCGGCAGGGGTGGGGTGCTCGGTGTCCATGGTCCGGCTGCGCGGTATACTTGCGGTTCTATGTGGCCCGTCCTCTTCGCCAACATCGCGTGGGTCGTCTTCCTCTCCGTCTGGGCGCTCGTCTACTTCGCGGGTGCGAAGGGCGAGGAGCAGAAGACCCAGCGCGGCGAGTGATGCTCGCGATGCCCGCGTTCCACGCCGCGGTCGCGGCCGTGGTCGTCGCCGGGCAGCGTGGCCCTGTGCCCCAGTAGCTCAGTTGGATAGAGCACCGGTTTCCTAAACTGGAGGTCGCGCGTTCGAGCCGCGCCTGGGGCGTTTCGCGTCCCGCTGCGGCGGTGGCTCGCGGCCGTGGCCGTTCAGAGTTCGTCGACGGTCCTTGGGCGCTCGCCCAGCCAGCGCATGCCGTGCGCCAGGCGTTCGCCGAGCGCTGCGCTGACGTCGCGCAGGTTGCGCAGGAACGCCTCCTGCACCGGTTCCGGGTGGTCCACCAGGTCGGTGACCGCCTTCACGGCGACGAACGGCACGCAGGACAGTGCGCAGACCTGCGCGATCGCGCAGGCCTCCATGTCCTTCGCGTGCACGGCTTCGCGTTCGAAGAACGCCGCCTCGGTGGGCGTGAAGTCCAGGCTGTTGCCCGTGGTGACGATGCCGGGCTTTGCGCCAAGCACGGCGCGCAGTGCGGGCGCGGAGTGCACCGGCCAACGGCCCGTGGCCTGCAGCTCGAAGTGAGGGATCGGGATGCGGCGGTCGTGGTAGAGCGCGTGCCCGGTGGCGAGGTAGAGGTCGCCCACGGCGCCCCCGCGGGCCTGGAAGCCGCCGCAGGTGCCGGCGTTGACCACCAGGTGGGGCCGCAGGTGCAGCACCGCCGTGGTGGCGGCCAGCGTTGCGGCATCGGT
>JBIKJV010000222.1:0-3090 GCA_044360755.1 Phycisphaerales bacterium | reverse complement strand
GCGTAGAGCAGGCGCTGCGGACGCGCGCCCTTGGCGGCCAGCGCCAGCCAGCGCGGCGTGGTGTGCAGCGCCACGTACGCGGAATAGGCGTCGGCGCCGATCGCCAGCCCCACGCGGTTCTTCAGCGCGGGCGGCAGCTTGGCGTCCAGCGTGGCGTCCCAGCGCGAGATGAACAGGCTGGCCACGCCCGCCACGTCCAGGGACTTGCCCGCCGCGGCCCGGCGCTCCAGGCCGCGCAGGTACGCCTCGGCGGCCGCCAGGTACTGCGGGGTGTCGAAGAGCAGCGTGACGTTCACCGGCACGCCGCGGAACGTCAGTTCCTCGATCGCCGGCAGGCCGGCCGCGGTGCCCGGGACCTTGATGTAGAGGTTCGGGCGCTTGGCGCGCGCGTGCAGCGCCACGGCCTGCTCCACGGTGCTGGCCGCGTCGTACGCCAGCAGCGGGCTCACCTCCAGCGAGCACCAGCCGTCGACGCCGCCCGTGCGCGCGTGCACGCCGGCAAACAGGTCGCACGCGCGGGTCAGGTCCTCCAGCGCCAGCTCGAAGAAGACCTCCTCCTCCTTCAGCCCCTTCGCCGCCAGGGCCGTCACCTGCGCGTCGTAGTCCTTGCTGCCCGCGATCGCCTTGGCGAAGATCGTGGGGTTCGAGGTCAGCCCCACCACGCTCCACTCGGCGATGTAGCGCTGCAACTGCCCACCCAGCATGGCGCGGGTGATGTTGTCCAGCCAGATCGACTGGCCGGCCATCGAGAGGACTGCGGTCGGGGCGCCGGTCGCGGGCAGGGTCGCGTTCGTCATGCCCCTATCCTACGGCCCGCATGACCGCCCACGCGCCGCTCGACCGCACGCCCGCCTTCGCCGCGCTCCGCGCGCATGCCACCGCCATGCAGGACCAGCACCTGCGCGACCTGTTCGCCGGGGATCCCGCGCGCGGCACCGCGATGGCCCACGAGGACCTGGGCATCCGCATGGACTGGTCCAAGCAGCGCGTCACGCCCGAGACGATGCGCCTGCTGGCCGCGCTGCTCGACTCGTCGCCCTTCGCCGCCCGCCGCAGCGCCATGTGGGCCGGCGAGCACATCAACGTCACCGAGGACCGCGCGGTCCTGCACGTCGCGCTCCGCGCCCCGCGCGGGCAGGTGATCCGAACCGCCGGCCACGATGTCGTCCCCGACGTGCACGCGGTGCTGGACGCGATGGCGGACTTCGCCGACCGGGTGCGCTCCGGCGCCTGGACCGGCCATGGCGGCCGCCGCATCCGCAATGTCGTCAACATCGGGATCGGCGGCAGCGACCTGGGCCCGCAGATGGCCGATGCCGCGCTCCGCGCGTGGGCGACGCCCGACATGCGCTTCCGGTTCGTCTCCAACGTCGACGGCGACGACTTCGCGTGGAAGACGTCCGACCTGGACCCCACCGAGACGCTCTTCATCGTCGCCAGCAAGACGTTCACCACGCAGGAGACGATGACCAACGCCGCCACCGCGCGCGCGTGGCTCCTGCGCGGGATCGGCGGCGACCCCGCCGCGGTCGCGCGGCACTTCGTGGCCGTCTCAACCAACACCGAGGCCGTGCGCGCCTTCGGCATCGACCCGGCGAACATGTTCCCCTTCTGGGACTGGGTCGGCGGCCGCTTCTCGATGGACGCATCGATCGGCCTGGCCACGATGCTGGCCATCGGCCCCGACGGCTTCCGCGAACTGCTGGCCGGATTCCACGACATGGACGAACACTTCCGCACCGCACCCACCGAGCGCAACCTGCCCGTCCTCATGGCGCTGCTCGGCGTGTGGAACGCCACGTTCATGGGCTTCGGCTCGCTGGCGGTGCTGCCCTACAGCCAGTACCTGGAGAAGTTCACCGCCTACCTGCAGCAGCTCGAGATGGAGTCCAACGGCAAGCACGCGCAGCTGGACGGCGAAGGCGTGCGCTGGTCCACCTGCCCCATCGTCTGGGGCCAGGCCGGCACAAACGGCCAGCACGCCTTTTACCAGATGATCCACCAGGGGACGGAGATCGTGCCCTGTGACCTCATCGCGTTCGCGCGCGGCGTGCACGACCTTCCGCCCCACCAGGACATGCTGCTCGCCAATGCGTTCGCGCAGGCGCGCGTGATGGCCTTCGGCCAGCCCGCCGACGAGCTCCGCGCGCAGGGCGTGCCGCCCGCGCTGGTCCCGCACAAGCAGATGGAGGGCAACCGCCCCAGCACGTTCCTGCTGTGCGAGCGTCTCTCCCCGCGAATGCTGGGACGCCTGATCGCGCTCTACGAGCACAAGGTCTTCACCGCCGGCGCGATCTGGAACATCGACAGCTTCGACCAGTGGGGCGTCGAGCTGGGCAAGAAGGTCGCCAATTCGCTGCTGCCGGCCATCGCCGACGGCGCGCCCGCCGCAGGCGTCGACTCCAGCACGTCGGCGCTGGTCGCGCGGGCGCGTGCGTGGCGCGGGGCGTGACGGACGCGCACGGCACCGCCGCCGCTCCCGTCAACCACCATTCGGCCGCTGGTTCGGCGGAGGCGCCACGTCATTCACGTTCGGCGGCCGGTCATTCGGCGGCGGCTGCGTCGGCACCGCGCCGGGCCGCGTCGCGAACGAGCTCGGCTGCTGCGGCGCGGCGTACGGTGACCCGCCGTACGCGCCGCCGCGCACCAGCGCTTCCTCGCGCTGGTTCTGCGCCTGCAGCTCGTTGGCCTCGTTCTGCTTCCACTGCGGCGCGTTGTCCATGCTCCAGCCCGAGATCGGCGGCGCGTAGGGGTCGAAGCTCTGCGCCAGCGCCAGCCGCTGCGCGTTCCCGCGCCGGTAGACGTCCAGCAGCTGCTGCTGCCGGGCCTCGGCCTGCTGCTCGGTCATGCCCTGCGAGGGCGCGACCGGCCGCCACGTCGGCGGCAGCGGCGGCTTCGGCGCGCTAGGCGGCGGCGGTGCGTGCGGCGGGGTCGGCGGCGCGATCGCGAAGTGCTGCGCCAGCGGCTGCGCGGCGCCCGTCAGCACCGGCGCGTAGGCGTTGATCGCGCCCTGCTCGTCGCCGCGGGGCACGCCGATCGGCGTCATCACGAAGAGCACCGGCTGCGCGGGGTCCGCGCTGCCGCTGACGG
>JBIKJV010000438.1:0-3103 GCA_044360755.1 Phycisphaerales bacterium | reverse complement strand
CTTGAGGACGCCAAAAGAAGTTGAGTTGTTGATCATAAAGATCATAGAACTTTTGATATTTGATTTTATCATATCTCTGAAGAGATAGATCTTCACCGAAAAACATTGGGTTTCTCAGTTGGTCGATGTTCGTTTTATTCAATACAGTTTTCATATTCTTTTACATAGCACAAGCTCCACTAGCGCATCCAGTGGACTCTTCGATTTTTGGTTCAATAACCTTAACGTTTTGTTTATTGTCTTCCATTGCAGTCTGCTTGTCACCATCATCTGTATTAGCGTAATAAAGATTCTTGATGCCATACTTGTATGCCAACAAAATATCCTTAATTACCTCTTGAACAGGAACTTTATTTTGAGCGTATCGTGACGGAACATAGTAAGTATTGGTGCTGATACTCATATCAGTAAACTTCTGAATGGCAGCTGCCACCTTAAGATATCCACTATTATCCGGCATGTCAAACGCAAACGTATAATTTTCACTATACTTGTCAATGCCAGGTACAACCACCGGCAAAATGTTAGCCTTACTACCTTTGTAGCTAATCAAACTACGAGGAGGTTCAATTCCATTGGTACTGCTCTGAATCACACTACTAGATTCAACAGGCATACAAGCAGTCAACGTACTGTGACGCATTCCATGTTGTTTAATCTTAGCACGCAATTCTTCCCAATCCATATGCAACGGTTCAGTGATAAACTCGTCCACATCCTTCTTGTAAGTATCGATTGGCAAAATACCCTGACTAAACTTGGTACGTGCAAACTTCTCACATACACCACGTTCCTTAGCCATTTCAGCACTTGCATCAATCAAGTAGTAGCTCATCTTCTCCATCCACTTGGCAACAAAGTTTGGAGCATCCTTATCCCAATACTTCAAACCCTCTCTAGCAAGTAGAGCAGCCAAGTTACTCACTCCAACACCAAGACTGCGACGCTTTTTAGCGAAATTCTCAGCAGCAGGAACGAAATAGTTCTGGTGTTCAATCAAAGAATCCAACATACGAACGATAACGTCACAAACGCTCTTCATTTCATCGTCATCCTTGATCTCCAACCAATTTACAGCGGCCAAAATACACACTCCAATCTCACCATTAGGATCATTCACATCTTCAATAGGAATCAAAGGATGATTCACCTCAAGGCAAAGATTGCTCGTATCAACTTGATCCAACCAACTACCATGTTCATTAGCATGATCCACGAACATTGTGTAAATACGACCGGTTTCAAGACGTTCCTTAGCAAGAAGACCCATCAATTCACGAGCTTTGACCGTCTTCTTGAACTTGATGTTCTTGTTAGCTTCAGCCTTTTCATACTTCTCCTTGAATTCGGGATATCCAAATGTGTTCCAGAGACTTGCACACTCATGATAACTGAACAATGTCACGTCCTTGTTCTCCAAGAAGCGTTCAAAGATCAACTTATCAAGACCAATACAGTAATCCAACTTACGAACACGGTTATCATCAGTTCCAGCGTTGTTCTTCAATACCAAAATGTCCATGATGTCGTAGTGGAACCATGCAAAATTGACTGTCGCACTACCGCCACGAATACCATTCTGGTGACAACACTTCACAGTAGACTCAAAAGCCTTGGCAAAAGGAATTGGGCCGGTATGAATCACTTCACCATTACGAATTGGAGCGTTTGTAGCACGCAAACGACTCAAATTGAGTCCGATTCCATAACGACTAGCGGTTGCAAATCCAACAGCACTGTTGTTACTGAAGATACTCTTGAGGGTATCATCCACGGTAAACAAACTACATGAAGCATAACTCTTCATGACTGATCGAACACCTGCCATAATCGGAGTTGGAAGGTTGATCTTGTGTTTGCTGAAGTAGTTATAGGCCTTCTTGACGTACTCAATACGGTTATCACCATAGTCCTTGAAGAAAGTCATTGCAATTAGCATATAAGCGAATTGCGGGGTCTCATAGATCTCCTTGGTACTACGATTCTGAATCAAATACTTGTCACACAACTGTTTGATTCCAGCGTAAGTGAATTCAAAATCACGATCATGCTTCAAGTATTCATCCAACTTGTCAAAATCCTTCTTGGAATACCATTCCAAAATGGCGTCGTCGTACACCAACTTGTCAATGTTGGTTTTTACAAGATCGTGCAACTTGGGAGGATTCTTTCCACCCCACACTTTCTTACGAAGTTGATAATTCAACAACCTTGATGCCACAAACTGATAGTTCGGCTTTTCAACCGTGATCAAATTTGCAGCAGCTTCAATTAACATTGCGTGGATTGCACCCGATGACATTCCATCGAAGAACGACAAATGTGCGTTCATTGCAACTTCTTCAAACGAAACATTCTTGATACCCTCAGTTGCCCATTGCAAAACCTTGTTGATTTTGTCAGCACTGAATTTCTCCAATGACCCGCTTCTTTTTTTGATAAAGATTTCTTTGTTCATATAGACAAAAGATAACTATGACGGTTACCTTCTAAATTTTAGACCTTATTGTTCATTTTTGATAATTTTTTTCGACGCTTTTTGGTTGTTACATACTATCATTCTTCGTCTTCACTCATATGAGCATTCCACTTGTTTGATAGGGCCTTCTTAACCAAATTTTCACTGTCTCCCATTTCGTTAATAATAGCCATACCATCCTTGGAACTCTCAGCAAAGATCTGAATATCACCACAACCAGCATTCATACGACTTGGGAATGTCAATCCATCCGGACCAAACCGGTTCTTGATGATATGAAACCGAGCAGTATTAGCAACTTTATCGGTAACTTTACGACTGACACTCATAACGAAGTCAGCAGTCATGATCTTTCGATAACTGTCAGCAATACTGTTGGCCTGAATAATGTCTTCTTCCATAGCACTACGATTACTCTGTGAAGCAGTCCAAATAGGAATTTGGAGTTCACCAGCAATACTACGAAGTTCTTCATAAATGCCACCAGCTTCACTATAACTATTGCTGTTACGTTCACTCTGATATGGACGAAGAATATCAGCATAGTCAACAACGATCATGTCAACCTTGGTTCCCAACATCATAACACGTTCAGTGTGCATCTTCAAATGATGAGCACTAACA
>JBIKJV010000091.1:0-10809 GCA_044360755.1 Phycisphaerales bacterium | reverse complement strand
CGGCAAGCGGATCAACGAGGGCTACGGCCTCACCGAGACCGCGCCCGTCACCAATTGGTGCCTGGCCGACGAGTACCGCCCGAAGTCGGTCGGACGGCCGCTGCCGGGCGTCGAAGAACGCGTCGTCGGCCCCGACGGCCGCGTGCTGCCGGCCGGCGAGGACGGCGAGATCCGCATCAAGGGCCCCAACGTGATGAAGGGCTACTACAAGCTGCCCGACCTGACGGCCAGCGTCTTCGACGAGCAGGGCTACTTCAAGACCGGCGACATGGGCCGGTTCGACGCCGACGGCCACCTGTACATCACGGGCCGCATCAAGGAGATGCTGATCATCAGCGGCGAGAACGTCTTTCCGCGCGAGATCGAGGAAGCCATCAACCACCACCCGGCCGTCAAGGACTCCGCGGTGGTCGGGCTGGCCGACCCCAGCCGCGGCGAGGTGCCGATCGCATTCGTCGAGCTGAAGGAAGGCGAGGCATGGGACGAGGCCGCGGTGCGCGCGTTCGTGCGCGATCGGCTTCCGCCCTACAAGGTTCCGAAGGAGTTCCGCGTGCTGGACGCGCTGCCGCGCAACCCGACGGGAAAGATCATGCGGCGTGCGCTGGCCGAGCGGCTGCGCGCGCCCGATTGACAAGCCCGGTTGACGCGCCCGGGGCGCGCACGGCTCGGTCCGCTCAGGGGCAGGGGCCGAACGCGCCGAGCAGCGCGCCCAGGTCGGCCCCGTTCACGACGCCGTTGCCGTCCAGGTCGCCCGCGCCCGCGTTGCCCCAGTTGCCCAGCAGCACTCCCAGGTCCGCGCCGTTGACCAGGCGGTTGGCGTCCAGATCCGCCGGGCAGGGCTGCGCGCAGACCGGTCCCTGGCCCGAAAGCGTGACGGCGCCCAGGCCTGCGTGGTCCGGCGACTCGCCGCCGACGCGGATCCAGTACCGCGTCGCGCACGCGGCGACGAACTGCAGGCGCGCGCCGCCCGTGGGGATGCAGATGATGCTGTTCGAGTTGCAGCCGACCAGCGTGAGCGCGCCGCACTGCCCGGTGTAGACCGCGACGCGCAGGTTGGTGGCGCTGCCGCAGGTCGCCACGACCACGTTGCCGCTGCGCTCGGCATCGTGCATGTACCAGAGATCGTTGCCGATCGACGCACCGGATCCTTGGTCGCAGTTGGCCGGGAGGGCCGGTTGGCTGACGCGTGCCACCGCGGTGTTGAACGTGATCGTCTGCCCGATCCGGAGCGGGATCGCCCCGACGCACTCGTCGTTCGCCGGGATCGGGGCGTTGCAGAGCTGCGCGGCGCGCGTGGCGCACGCGGCATCCCATCCGTCGGTGCAGCAGAACGGATCGGCCGTGCAGGTCGCGGCACAGCACGAAGCGTCGGAACACCCCGGCAGCGCATGGGGCTCGAAGCACGGCCCTGCGGTCGGCGTGCAGGCAGGCGAACAGCCCACTTCGGATGCGGTCACCCGAAGCGTGTAGCGGGGCGTGGTGCCGCAATCGAGGCTGGAGGTCAGCCCGACGTTCGGGAACGCGCCCGGCGCCACGATCACCCAGTAGGTGCCGGGGGCCAGGCAGGCGAATGCGGATTGCTCGGTGCATCCCTGCGATGCGACGTGGATCGATGCCGACGTGAGCGGCGTCTGGCACCCGGGCGCCACCAGTGCGGCCCAGCCGGGGAACTCGGCCGAGAGGCCGACCGTGACCTTCGAGATGCCGTCCTGGTTCGGGTCGGGGATCGTGACCGTCCAGACATCGCGGTCTCCGGTCCATGCCGTCCCGCTCCAGGTGCCTTCGATCTGGCCGCACACGACGGTCCCGGGCGTCAGCGAGGCCGGTGACTGGACACCGCCGCCGCAGGGATCGTTCTGGCGGCCGCCGCAGGGTTCGGCCTCGGCGATGGACCCCGTCGGGCAGGTGATCGCGCAACTCCCGCAGTAGGCCGCCGCGAACTGCACGCAGATCACGTCCCAGGCCTGGATGCAGCAAGAGGGATCGAGGGCGCACACCGTGTTGCAGCATGCCGCGTCGCTGCAACTGGGCGTGGAGCGCGCGACGTTGCAGGCGCCCGCGTCCGCTGCGCCGCAAGGCACCGGTGGCGGTGCGGCGCACACGTTGTTGGCCTGCAGGACGCACGAGAGGTCCCAGGTGATGTCGCAGCAGCCCGGGTCGATCGCGCAGACCGCCGCGCAGCACTCCCGGTCGTTGCAGCCGGGCGTGTCATGCACCGTCCGGCAGTCGCCGTTGATGGCCGCACCGCACAGGCCGACGCACTCGATGTTTGCGACATCCACGCATCCGGCATCCCAGGCCACCTGGCAACAGAGCGGGTTGAACTGGCAGACGCGGGTGCAGCAGCTGGCGTCCGCGCAGCCGGGGAAGGGGCGGGCCGTCAGGCAGTCCCCGGCGGTCTGGTTGCCGCAGTTCTGCGCCCGCGCGGCCGCCGTCGTGGTCAACACGGCCAGCAGGGCGAGGATGACGGCAGCGAGGCGCATGGCGGCGTCAGGATCCGTTCAAAGGTAATACGGGGTTGCGGTGTGGATGCGAGGCGGCAGATGGTATTTCGGCTGTTTCGGTGCGCGCGGTCGGCGCAACCTGCCCAACGACCGGGAACATGCGATTCCGTCCGGTGCGGTGCAAGAGAAAGCCCCCGGCCGAGGCCGGGGGCGTTGGTTGGCTTCAATGGGCCCGGGGCCTTACGGGCACGGCCCGTACGCGCCCAGGATCGCACCCAGGTCCGCGCCGTTCACGACGCCGTCGCCGTTGATGTCTCCGGCGCCCGAGTTGCCCCAGTTGCCGAGCACGATGCCGAGGTCGGCGCCGTTCACGATGCGGTTGCCGTCCAGGTCGGCCGGGCAGGGCGGTGCGCACGTCGTCGTGCCGGGCGTGACGGTCAGCGTGCCCGTGCCCAGGCCAGTGCTGCCGTAGGCACCCACGCGCACCAGGTACTGCGTGCCGCAGGTGACGGTCGCGGTCATCAGGCTGGTGAAGCCCGAGCAGCCCGCGCCGTCGTCGTTGCACGCCACGATCGCGCCGCCCGCATCCGGGCAGCCCGTCCACAGCTCCAGGCGAGTGTCGAAGCTGGCCGTCCCGCAGGTCGAGAACGTCGCCGTCCCGGCCTGCGTCGCGGTCCACTTGAACCAGACGTCGTTGTAGAAGCCCGTTCCCGCCGTGCCGCAGTTGCCAGGCGAGGTCGCCGGCGGGTCGCTGACCGCGCCGATGTTGCTGAAGGAGTTGGCGCCGTTGTTTGCCACGATCGCGCCGGCGCAGGTGTCGTTCGGCACCCCGCCGCCACCGCCGCCGCCGCATGCCACGTTGATCGTGCCCGTTCCGCCGCCCGAGAAGCCGCCGAGGCGGATCAGGTAGGTGGTGCCCTGCGAGCCGGTGAAGGTCACCTTGCTGGTCAGGTTCGGGCAGCCCGCGCCATCGTCGTTGCAGGCGATCGTGTTGCCGCCGCACGCGTCGTACACGGCCAGACGGGTGTCGAAGCCCGCGGTGCCGCAGGTGGAGACGGTGACCGTCTCGCTGCACGTCGCGACGTACCTGAACCAGACGTCCTTGCGGATCGCGGTGCCGAAGCCTTCGTCGCAGACCGGGTCGAGCGGCGGCAACGAGTCGGTCGCCGTGCTCGTGTCGAACGACGTGTCGCCGTCGCTCACCGTGATGGCGCCCTCGCACTCGTCGTTCGGCAGGGCCGTGCCCACGGAGAGGGTGAGGGTGCCCGTGCCGCCGCCCGAGAAGCCGCCGACGCGGATCAGGTAGGTGGTGCCACCGGTGACCTGGAACTGCAGCTCGCTGGTGAGGTCGCAGCCGGCCGCATCGTCGTTGCATCCCAGGAGGGTGCCGAAGCAGTCGGAGTAGACGGCCAGGCGCGTGTCGAAGGCCGCAGCGTTGCAGAGCGACGCGATGCCGACGCCGCTGCTGGCGGGCGTCCACGCGAACCAGACGTCCTTGACGAAGTTGGTGCCGAAGCCCTCGTCGCAGCTCGGGTCGAGCGGCAGGCTCGAGGTGGTGGCGAACGTCGTGTCGAAGTTCACCGGGCCGCTCGGGACCGCCACGGCCGTCTCGCATTCATCGTTCGGGGGCGACGACGCGTCGCACGGCGTGCCGCCGAGCGTGAGCACGTACTCGTTGCGGTCGCCGCCGCAGGGGAAGCCGCTGAAGACGGTCATGAGCGCGACGATGCGGTACGTGCCGGCCGGCACGCAGAAGCTCACGTTGGCCGGGCAGCTGGCGCCGGCCGCGGGGCTGGAGGCCAGCACCGAGGGCGGGCAGGCCGCATCGACCAGGAAGATCCGGCCGGGGCCCTTCGAGTAGAGGTTGATGTCCAGCTGCGTGCCGGCGTTCACCGTGAACTCGTACCAGTCGGTGTCGCGGGTGTCGCCGTCTCCCCAGAAGGTGCCCTTGAGCGCCGCTCCGATCGCGAGTGGCTCCGTGGTGACGATCGGGGCGTTGCAGCCGCCGTTGGTGTCGGTGCCGCAGGCCTCGGCCTCCTCGCTGGTGTGGGCGGGCAGGTCGCAGGTCCCGGCGCCGCACGAGGTGCAGAGCTGGCTGGCCTGCTGCGCGCAGATGTCATCCCACTGCGTGTTGCAGCAGAACGCATCGGCGCCGCAGACCAATTCGCAGCAGTCCGAGTCCGAGCAGAACGGCGTGGCATTGGCCGCGCAGCAGTCGTTCGCACTGTTGCCGCAGCTCTCCGGGGGCGCGGCGTTCGGCGTGATCGTCACCGTGCCGGCGCCGGCATCGGCGGCGCTGTAGCCGCCGACCGCGATGTAGTAGGTCGTGCCGGCCACCGACGTGAACTGGAGCTTGCTGCTGAAGTTCGCGCAGCCGTTGCCGTCGTCGTTGCACGCGATGACCGAGGTGACGTCGCACGATCCGAAGACGCCCAGGCGCGTGTCGAAGGGTGCGCTGTTGCAGGTCGAGACCTCGGTGGTTCCGGAGAACGTGGCCACGTACGTGAACCACTTGACGCCGTAGAGAAGGTCATCGCCGAACGGGCCGGGATCACAGAAGCCGCTGACATCGACGTTCTCGGTGGAGCCCGTCGTGTCGAAGTCATTGGGGCCGTCCGTCGCGGTGGCTGCCGCCGCGCAGCCGTTTCCGCCGCCGCCGCCGCCACCACCACCACCGCCGCCGCCACCGCCGGACGTCGAGATGTTCATCGAACCGGCGCCGGTGTCGGCGGCGCTGTAGCCACCGACGGCGATGAAGTAGGCGGTTCCCGCCGTCGCGCTGAAGGTGAGCTTCGAGGCGTAGGGAAGCGTCGATCCGGCGACGAAGCAGCCTGCCGAGTCATCATTGCAGGCAAGGACCGTCGCAGGGTCCGCGCAGTTCGTCAGGACGGCGATGCGGGTGTCGAAGTTGACCGAGTTGCAGGTCTGGACCGTGTAGGTCGCGGTCTGCGACGCGACGAACCGGTAGTACGACACGTTGTAGACCGTGCCGTCGGTGCCCAACGTGCAGAAGCCGGACAGGTTCAGGTTGACGCCCGAAGTCGTCGCCACCGGGGTGTCGCCCTCGCCGGCGGTGAGCGGCGAGCCGCAGGACTGCGCGTTCGCGGTCGCGGACATGGCGGCGGCGGCGAACAGGGTCGCGCCCAAGGTCTTCCAATTCGGCATGAGTGCTCCTTGCGGGACGGGTCCAGGCTTCCGATACGGCACAGCACCCATGTCGCCGCAACGGTGGCGGCGGGGTGCATGGGTCGTTCGGAAACTAAACGGCGAAATGTGTCCTTCCAAGCACGGAATCCCCGGATTTCAGCAAATATCGGCCATTCCGTGCTTTGGCATGCGGTGACCCCAGGGGCTCCCCTGGGCATGCAAGCGGCCCGCGGCCTATCTTTCCGGCCCACGGGAAGATCCCCGTCGCGCCGCCGGCGCGCCCCGTTCGTCCGCACCACAAGCCACCCAAGGCCCCACACATGGTCACCGTTGGTTCGAAGGCCCCCGGATTCAAGCTCGCCTCCAAGCCCGGCCACGTCGTCGACGTCGCGGCCAAGCTGGGTCAGGAGAAGGTCGTGCTCCTCTTCATCCCGCTGGCGTTCAGCTCGGTGTGCACCACCGAACTCTGCACCTTCCGCGACGACTGGGCGAAGTGGTCCTCGCTTGGCTGCACCGTCTACGCGATCTCCGTGGACAGCCCGTTCGTGACCGACAAGTTCCGCGCCGACCTGGGCATTCCCTTCGAGGTGCTGTCGGACTTCAACAAGGACGTCAGCCGCACCTACGGCGCGCTGTTCGAGGACCTGATGGGCCTGAAGGGCGTCGGCAAGCGCGCGGCCTTCGTGATCGATTCGTCCGGCAAGGTCGTCTACGCGCAGGTCAACGCCGAGGCGGGCCAGCAGGTCGACTTCGCGGCCATCGAGCAGGCGGTGCGTTCGTGCTGAGCCGGTTGGGCGCCTCGGTGCTTGTCCTGGCTGCCGGCGCACTGGCGGCCTGCGAGGCCCCGCAGCAGGCGTCGAACGGCGCGCTGGTGTTTCAGGTGGCCAACGAGTCCGGCCAGGCGACCCAGCCAAAGGCGCTGAAGGGCGAGATGGAAGTAGGCCAGCGGCTGGAGGTTCGTCTGGGTGCCAATGCCGGCACGGGCTTCTCGTGGCAGATGGCGGGCCCCGCGCCCGCGGTCATGAGCCTGCAGTCGACCGATCCGGCCGGCGTTGTGGCCCCGGTTGCCGGCGAGGCCGGCCGCCCGGGCGGCGGCACCGTCACCACCTTTGCCATGACGGCCATCGCGCAGGGCGAGGCGCAGTTGCGCTTCGTGCTGGCCCGGCCGTGGGAGAAGGGCGTGGCCCCCGCGCGGGTGGTGGACGTGGCGATCACCGTCAAGCCGCGGTCGGCCCCGGAAACCCGCTGAGCCGCGCGCGGGCATGCATCCGCGGGGCCGCCCCGCGGTAGGGCTGGCGTGCTTGAAGCGCTGCTGTGTTGCGTGGTCGGCTTGGCGGCGCCCGGTGCGTCGGAGGACGCCCACGCCATCCTGGTGGCACGCTGCATCCGCTGCCACGGCGGTGTCCGCGAGCGCGGCGACCTGAACCTGCTGCGCCGCGAGCGCGCGATGCGGCCTCGCGCCGAGGGACGCCCCGCGATCGTCCCTGGCGACCCAGACGCAAGCGAACTGCTGGCGCGCATCGCCTCCCACGACGCCGACGAGCGCATGCCGCCCGAAGGTCCCGCGCTGACCGATGCCGAGGTCGGCGTGCTGCGTCGCTGGATCGCCGAGGGCGCCGCGTACCCCACGCACTGGTCGATGGCCCCCGTGGCGCCGGTGCCGCCCCCTGACGCGGGCGGCGCGTGGGCCACGAATGCGATCGATCGCTTCACGGCGGCGCGGCTGCAGCGTGCTGGCATCGCGTTGCCCGCGGCGGCCGACCGCCGGGCGCTGCTGCGGCGGGCCTCGCTCGACCTCTGCGGCCTGCCGCCCGACCAGGAGGCGGTGGCGGCGTTCCTGGCCGATGGCGCACCCGGCGCGTGGGAACGTGCGGTCGATCGCCTGCTGGCTTCACCTGCGTACGGCGAGCGCTGGGCGCGCATCTGGCTGGACCTGGCGCGCTACGCCGACACCAAGGGCTACGAGAAGGACGACCGGCGGCAGATCTGGGCATTCCGCGACTGGCTGATCGACGCATGGAACGTCGACATGCCGTACGACGCGTTCACGGTGCGGCTTCTGGCCGGGGATCTGCTGCCCCGCGCCACCGACGCCGACCGCGTGGCCACGGCCTTCCACCGCAACACGCTGACGAACGACGAGGGCGGCACCGACGACGAGGAGTTCCGCACCGCGGCGGTCATGGACCGCACCGCCACCACCTGGAACGTCTGGATGGGCACGTCGATGCAGTGCGTGCAGTGCCATTCGCACCCGTACGACCCGATCGACCACCGCGAGTACTACGAGGCGCTGGCGTTCTTCAACCAGACGGCCGATGCCGACCGGGCCGACGACGCGCCCGTACTGCGCCTGTCCGGGGCGGATGGCAAGGAGACGTCGGTGCCCGTCATGCAGGAGCTGCCCGCTGACCGCCGCCGCGAGACCTGCGTCTTCACCCGCGGCAACTGGCGCGCCCGCGGCGAACGCGTGACCGCGGGGGTGCCCGGTGCGTTCCCCGCGATGCCGGCCGATGCGCCGCGCGACCGGCTGGGGCTTGCGCGGTGGATCGTCGACCCCGGCAACCCGCGGGCGGCGCGCGTCGAGGTGAACCGCCTGTGGGAGGCGCTCTTCGGACGCGGGCTGGTCGAGACGTCGGAGGAGTTCGGCGCGGCGGGCGAACGGCCGGCGGACACGTCGCAGCTGGACTGGCTGGCATCACGGTTCGTCCAGTTGGGCTGGTCGCGCAAGGCGCTGCTGCGCGAGATCCTGGCCTCGTCCACCTACCGCATGACCGCGGTCCCCGGTGCCGACGCCCTGGCGCATGACCCTGACAACCGGCTGATGTCCCGCGCACCGCGGTTCCGCCTTGAGGCCGAGGTCATCCGCGACCAGGCGCTGGCCGTTTCCGGGCTGCTGGAGCGCCGGCTGCATGGGCCCCCGGTGTTCCCGTACCAGCCGGACGGCGTGTGGATGGTGGTCTACAGCGGGGACCAGTGGAAGACGAGCGATGGCCCCGACCGCTGGCGTCGTGCGATCTACACGTTCTGGCGGCGCAGCAGCCCACATCCTTCGCTCGTCGCGTTCGATGCCACGTCGCGCGAGAGTTGCACGGTGCGCCGCGTGTGCACCAACACGCCGCTGGCCGCGCTGGTGGCACTCAACGACCCCACGTACGTCGAGGCGTCGCGTGCGCTGGCGGTGCGGGCGTTGCACTCGGCCGGTCCCGGGCCGGCGACGGATGACCGCGCCGTGGCGCGCGCGATGCTGACCCTGGCGCTGGTGCGTGAGCCGCGCGCGGCCGAGATCGATCGCCTGGCGGTCCTTGTTGCCGACGAGCGCACGCGCTTCGCGGCCGACCCCGCCGCTGCAGCTGCCATGGCGGGGGAGGCAGGCAGCGTCTGGGCGGCCAGTGCCGGCACGGGCGCGCTGGCCGATGCGGCCGCGTGGACCGCCGCGGCTGCCGTGGTCCTCAACATGGACGAGTTCCTGACGCGTACCTGAAGCAGCACGATGTCCCACGACCACCCCCAGCCCCGCATCGTCGACAGCCCCGCCGAATGGCTGGGCGAGCTGCAGCGCCTGACGCGGCGCCAGTTCTTCGCGCGCGGCGCCTGGGGGCTCGGCGGCATCGCGCTGGCCTCGATGCTGGCGTCGGAGGCCCGGGCGTCGGGTGGGGCGTCGGCGGGCGAGCTGGTCGACCCGTTGGGCGTCCGGCCGGGCCACTTCCCGGCTCGCGCCAAGCGCGTCATCTTCATCCACCTGGCGGGTGCGCCCAGCCAGCATGAACTCTTCGACTGGAAGCCTGCGCTGGTGCGCCACAACGGCACGCCGTGCCCGGACGAGTACCTGAAGGGTGAGACGTTCGCGTTCATCAAGGGGCACCCGACGCTGCTCGGCACGCCGTACCGCTTCGCGCGGCATGGCCAGTCGGGCATGGAGATCAGCGAGCTGCTGCCGAACATGGCCGGCGTGGCGGACGAGCTGTGCATGATCAAGGGCTGCGTCACGGACCAATTCAACCATGCGCCGGCGCAGCTCCTGCTGCATACGGGCGAGCCACGGTTCGGGGCGCCATCGATGGGTTCGTGGCTGACCTACGGCCTGGGGTCCGAGGCGTCGGAACTGCCCGGCTTCGTGGTGCTGGTGTCGGGCGACAAGACGCCGGACGCGGGAAAGAGCGTCTGGGGCAGCGGCTGCCTGCCGGGCGCGTTCCAGGGCGTGCAGTGCCGTGCCTCAGGCGACCCCGTCCTGTACCTGCGTGACCCGTCGGGCATCGATCGCGCACGTCGGCGGCGGATGCTGGACGCGCTGCGCGACCTGAACGCGATGGCCGCGCCCGAGACCGGCGATCCCGAGACGACTGCGCGCATCGCCCAGTACGAGCTTGCCTACCGGATGCAGGCCAGCGTGCCCGACGCGATGGACATCTCGCGCGAGCCGGCCGACGTGTTGGAGGCCTACGGCGCGACCCCGGGCCGCGCGAGCTTCGCCAACAACTGCCTGCTGGCGCGCAGGCTGTCGGAGCGGGGGGTGCGGTTCGTGCAGCTCTTCGACTGGGGCTGGGACGCGCACGGCACCGGCCCCAACGACGACATCCTGACACAGCTGCCGAAGAAGTGCCGCGAGACGGATCGCCCGGTTGCCGCGCTGATCCGCGACCTGCGCCAGCGGGGGCTCCTCGACGAGACGCTGATCGTGTGGGGCGGCGAGTTCGGCCGCACCCCGATGGCGGAGTTCCGCGACGGCAAGAAGGACTACTTCGGGCGCGACCACCATCCGCACTGCTTCACTGTCCTGATGGCCGGGGGCGGCGTGAAGGGGGGCTACGTGCATGGCGAGACCGATGAACTGGGCTATCGCGTCACCCGCGACCCGGTGCGGGTGCAGGACCTGCAGGCGACGATCCTGCACCTGATGGGGCTGGACGACCGTCGGCTCACGTACCTGCACGCGGGGCTCGAGCGGCGCCTGACGGGCGTGGCGCAGGATGCGGTGGTCCAGCGTGCGATCCTGGCGTGAGGATCCGCTAGACTGCGGGCAGTCCTGCGGGAGTAGCTCAATGGCAGAGCAGTTGCCTTCCAAGCAACAGGTTGCGGGTTCGAGTCCCGTCTCCCGCTTCGCGCACACGGGCACGGCTGCGATGCAGCCGTGCCCGTGCGCGCTTCGCAGGACGGCGCGGCGCGGGGCGCCGCGCCGTCGTCGGGGCTTCGCCCCGCCGACACGGGCCTGCGGGCC
>JBIKJV010000406.1:0-3116 GCA_044360755.1 Phycisphaerales bacterium | reverse complement strand
AGACGTAGATGATGTCCGGCTTGATCGACTTGAGGGTGTCGTAGCCAAACCCCCAGCGCTCGAGCACGCCGGCGGCAAAGTTCTCTGTGACGACGTCCGACTGCCGGATCAGTTCGGTCAGGAGTTCCTTGCCGCGCTCGGTCCGGACATTGATCGTTACGCCCAGCTTGTCGGTATTGTGGTTGTTGAATCCGCCGCCGAACTCAATCCCCCGGCGCTCGTCCACATAGGGCGGGTTTCCACGGAAGATGTCCCAGAGCCCGTTTCGCGCCGGATCCTCGACCCGGATCACCTCGGCGCCGAAGGCCGCCAGCCACTTGGTGGCGCCGGCGCCGGCGAGCTGCCCGCTGAAATCACAGATGCGGACACCAGACAGGGCGGAAGGCCGCGTCTCCGCTCCGGAAGCGGCTGTGTCAGCAGCAGGGCCGGGTGAGTTCAGCATGGCGTCTTCCGGTCGATGTGGCTCAATAAACGGTTGAAATTCTATTCGGGGTTTCAGACCCCCGGTCCAATTCGCAATGCGCGCCTCAGCATTCGCGGCATTCATTGCGCAGGTTCAGCGGCGTCGCGGTTGTTACCGGGACAGGGCGTTCAGCCCCTGCATCAGCCCCTCCGCGACGGTTGGCCGAGCCTGCCTACGCCCCTGCCCTCCCCCCACTCGCGGGACTTGGGCCGGGAGTAGGGATCACCGTAAGCGGAGCGCCTTGGGCCTGAACGAATGCCACGCGCCCACCCTCAAGGACCTGCATGACCGTCTGAAAGATTCGGTCATCCAGGACAGCAAGGAGGGCGTGGCCGCCACCCGGGAAAAGGAGGGCCCGACCTTGACTCGCGAGGCCTCGTCCCAGCCGCCCGTGTTCTCCCGGGAATAGGCGTGGGGGCCAGCAAGACTCAGGAAAAAATCTCGAAGAGGCCTGCGCCGCCCTGGCCGCCGCCAATACACATCGAAACGACGCCCCACTTGGCCTTGCGGCGACGCCCCTCGAGCAGCAGGTGCCCCGCCAGGCGCGCGCCAGTCATGCCATAGGGGTGACCAATGGCGATCGAGCCGCCGTTCACGTTGTACTTCTCGGGATCTATCCCGAGATGGTCACGGCAATAGAGGCACTGGGAGGCAAAGGCCTCGTTGAGCTCCCACAGGTCGATATCGTCGATCCTGAGGTTGAAGCGCTTCAGGAGCTTGGGGATCGCGTAGATGGGGCCGATCCCCATCTCGTCGGGCTCGCAGCCGGCGACAGCCCAGGAGACGAAGCGGCCCAGCGGCTGCAGGCCCCGGCGCGCCGCCTCGGACGCGGACATGACCACGACCGCCGCAGCGCCGTCCGAAAGCTGGGAGGCGTTTCCCGCCGTGATGGTGGTCCCGGGGCCCAGTACAGGCTTGAGACGCTGCAGGTCCTCGATCGTCGTGCCCGGCCGGTTGCACTCATCGGAGTTCACCACGACGTCGACGCGAGAGACCTCGCCGGTCGCCTTGTCGACCTGGTTCATGGTGGCGGTGACCGATACGATCTCATCGGCGAACAGACCGCGCTGCTGCGCGGAGGCCATCCGGCGCTGGCTGATCAGGGAGAACTCGTCCTGGGCCTCACGGCTGACGCCGTAGCGTTGGGCGACCACCTCGGCGGTCTCGATCATGGACATGCCAATGTGCGGGTATTGCGCGCCCAGCGCCGGATCGCCCAGTTCGGGCGGCGTATCCCCACCAGGAATCGAGATGCTCTCCGCCCCACCCGCGACCACGCAGCCGGCGCCGTCAGCGCGGACATGGTTTGCGGCGATCGCGATGGCCTGGAGCCCCGAGGCGCAGTGGCGGTTGACGGAGGTCCCCGCAATGGTCACCGGCAGTCCGGCCAGGAGGCCGCCCACCCGGGCGATGTTCTGCTGGGTGTGCGTTCCGTTCCCGAAGCAGCAGTCCTCCACGAAGTCGGGCTCGACGCCGGACCGCTCCACGGCGTGCCGGATGGCGTGGGCCGCAAGGGTCATTGGGGCGGTCGTGTTGAAGCCGCCACGGACGGACTTGGTCAGCCCTGTGCGCGCGTAAGAGACAATGACTGCGTCTTCCATTTTGTTCTCCGCCTATCGCCGTTGGGGATTCGTCCGCGCCGTAATCAGCGCTCTTCCGGGAAGAAGATCTGCGCCTCGTGGTCGGCGAGGTCTTGGGCCGTCCACGGTTGGTCGGGCAGGAAGCCCGGGGCGTCCATGATCCTGAGTTCACGAATGGTCCGGCCCCACACCAGCAGGGTCTTGCCGGTCTGGTGACCCGACAGTTCCGACGCCATGTAGAGGATGGCGGGCGCGATGCGCTCTGGCAGGCTCATGGGATCGGGTTCCTGGGCGATCGCCTCCCCCAGGTGGTTCTGGGTCAGGTCCGCCGTCATTCGGGTGTGGGCGCCTGGCGCGATCCCCCAGACCCGAATGCCGTACTTCCGCCCCTCCAGGGACAGGACCCGGGTCATGCCGTAGAGCGCAGCCTTTGCCGCCCCGTAGTTCGTCTGGCCGAAGTTGCCGTGGAGGCCCGATGGCGAGGTCGTGAAGATGATCACGCCGCCAGAGCCAGACGACTTCATCTCCTGCCAGACCGGATGGGTGACGCAGTAGGCGCCCTTGAGATGCACCTTGACCACATCGTCCCAGTCCTTCTCCGAAATGTTCGCGAAGGTTCGGTCTCGGAGAATCCCGGCGTTGTTCACCAGGATGTCGATCCGGCCGAAGTGGGTAAGCGCAGACTGAAGGATGTTCCGGCCGCCCTCGACCGTGGAGACGTCATCGCAGTTGGCGACCGCCCGGCCGCCACGGGCCCGGATGCGCTCGGCGACGATCTCGGCGACGTTGACGCCTTCGCTTTCACCCTCGCGGCTGACGCCGAGGTCATTAACCACCACCGCCGCGCCCTCACTGGCCAGGAGTTCGCAATAGGCCGCGCCGAGCCCGTTTCCGCCGCCCGTAATGATGGCCACCTTGCCGTCGAGAAGTCCCACTTCCTGCTCTCCTTCCGGTTCACCCTGAAGCCGCAGTCCGAGCCCCAGCGAGCGCAAGCCCCCTGCGGATAACGGCCTTCCCGACCGGATCGACCGGCGCCTCTCAGGTATCCGGGGGGCCGCGGAAGCGATCAAATG
>JBIKJV010000090.1:0-10845 GCA_044360755.1 Phycisphaerales bacterium | reverse complement strand
CTTGAGTTCCGCGAAGGACATCAGAAGTACCCCTCCCGCTTCTTCTCCTCCATGCTGCCGGACTGGTCGTGGTCGATCAGCCGTCCCTGGCGCTCGCTCGTCCGGGCGCGCAGCATCTCCTCGATCACCTTCTCCAGCGTGTCCGCCTCGCTCTCGATCGCCCCGCTCAGCGGGTAGCAGCCCAGCGTCCGGAAGCGCACGCTGAGCATCCGCGGCTTCTCGCCTGGCTCGAGCGGCAGGCGGTCGTCATCGACCATGATCAGCGTGCCGCCGCGCTCGACCACCGGGCGCGGCTTCGCCAGGTAGAGCGGGACCACCGGCAGCCCGTGCCGCCAGATGTAGAGCCAGATGTCCAGCTCGGTCCAGTTGGACATCGGGAAGACGCGGATCGACTCGCCCTGGTGGACGCGCGTGTTGTACAGGTCCCACAGCTCGGGGCGCTGGTTCTTCGGGTCCCATCGGTGGTGGCGGTCGCGGAAGCTGAAGACGCGCTCCTTGGCGCGGCTCTTCTCCTCGTCGCGGCGCGCGCCGCCGATGGCGGCGTCGAAGCGGAACTTGTCCAGCGCCTGGCGCAGCGCCTGCGTCTTCATGACGTCGGTGTGCACCTTGCTGCCGTGGCTGATCGGGTTGATGCCCTGCGCCAGGCCCTCCTGGTTGGTGTGCACCCGCAGGTCCAGCCCCAGGCGACGCGCGGTGGCATCGCGGAACTCGATCATCTCGCGGAACTTCCACGTGGTGTCGATGTGCAGCAGCGGGAAGGGCGGCTTGGCGGGCCAGAACGCCTTGAGCGCCAGGTGCAGGAGCACCGTGCTGTCCTTGCCGATCGAGTACATCAGGACCGGGCGCTCGAACGCCGCCGCGGTCTCGCGGATGATCTGGATGGCCTCGGCCTCCAGCTCTTCGAGGTGGGAGAGCGGTGTGGTCACGCTGCTCGCGATGGTAGCCGCGGGACGCGTGGTGAGCCCGGATCCGCGCCTCGCCTCGTCGGCGTGCGGTTCGATGAGGGTCGGGGCGCGTGGGGTGCCTGCTAGCATTCCGTCGGATGCCTCGCGATGCCCGAACCGCGGACCGGCTTGCCGAAATCGAGCGTGCCGATCCTCGCGGCCACGCGATGCACATCGTCGCGGCCGCCGCTTGGTGCGTCGCCGAGGGGATCTCGAATGCGGCGGAGGGGATCGCGTGGGGAGCGCTGCTGGCGGTCGCGCTGCTGAGGCTTCCCGCGACGCGCCGCGGCTATCCGCTCCTGCTCAGGGACGTCTCGTTCATGCTCTTCGCCGGCCTGCTCCTGCTTCGCGCGGCGAGTGCGGGCTGGGCGACCGCTTCCGCCGCCGCTCCCACCTTCCCGCGTTCGATCCTCACCGTCCTCGCGCTGTGGCCGGTAGCCGGCCGCCCATGGGTCCTGCTGGTCGCGCTGTGGGCGGGGTGCGTCGTCCAGGTCGTGGTCGCGCTGGCGCTCTCCTGGACCGGGTCCGGGATGGCGGTCTATTCGCAGATGAAGTCGCTGAGCGCGTTCGGGCAGCTGCAGTGGAACTCGCACTGCGCACTCGCCATCTCGCTGTCGCTGCTGCGCGCACTTCCCGCACCGGCGGCGCCACTGCCTGCGCTTGCCGCCGCACTGGCCTCGGCCTGCGCGTGGTTCTCGGCGTCACGGGTGCTGCTCGTGTCCTGCGCAGGAGGCGCCTTGGTCGCGCTCTTCCGTCCGCCGCCTCGCATGCGCACCTCGCTGGTCGTGGCCGTGCTGTGCCTTTGCGCCCTGGCCGGCGCGGTCGCCGTGGTGATGTCCCCAGCCGGGGCACGCTCGGCGCGCGAGGTCCAGCACCTGCTCCGCACGGATCCCGGGAACGACGTGGCGCTGGGCATCGCTGCCGGCCGGCCCATCATCTGGCAGGCTGCGGTGGAGACGGGCCTGCGGCATCCATGGCTCGGCTCCGGGCAGGGCAGCGTTGGCCCGCTCCTCGACGGCTGGCTGGCCGAGCAGGGCTCGCGCGAGGGGGTCGACGCATCGTGGGCCATGCGGTGCGCGAAGGTCGCAAGCCTCCGGATCCGGGACGCCCACAACGCCCTGCTGCAGATCTGGCTCGAGTGCGGGCTGCCGGGAGTGGCGCTCTTCATCGGGGCGATCGGCACGATCGCCGTCCGGCTCTGGCGCGACTCCCGTCACGCACCGGCATCGGGTGCGGCGTTCGCCGTCTTCGCTGCGGTGCTGCTCGGGACGTTCGTGTCCGTGGTCTTCGCGAAGGCGCCGATGGCCCTCGTGTCGATCTGCCTCGTCATCGCCGCCGTGCCGGCGAGCCCGCCGCGCCGCGCATGAGCCTCAGCCGTTCCCACTTGTTCCACGCGTAGGCGGCCCGGAGCGACGCGGTCCGCAGGCCAAGGGCGCCCTCGAGCAGCCCGCCCTGCACGATGATGCTCCGGCAGAAGGCCGAAGCCGCATGGAGCGCCGGCGCGATCGGCCCGGCGGTGCGACCTGCCGCACCCATCTGCACGGCCTGCAGCGCCGCGTAGTGGAGCTGCTTCGCCCGGTACCTCTCCCAGTCGTCCCCGAGGTCGTGCAGCATCGGGGACGCGATGCGCAGCGCCCCGTAGCCCGGCTCCACCTCGCCCCACTCGTGCACGGTTCCCATCCAGCGGACCCGGCCGCGTCGCCAGAGGCGCTGCTTGCAGCGCTCGCGCCAGCCCCCGAAGCGCGGCCATCGCCCGCAGATTCGGTTGAACCTCGGGAACCCGATCGAGGCGCACCGCTCCGGCGCCGAGGCGATGCGCTCGGCGATCTCCTGCCGCAGCCCATCGCTGACCCACTCGTCCGCATCCAGGTTCAGCACCCAGTCGCAGGTGGCGGCGTCCACCGCCCGGTTCTTCTGTGCCGCGTAATTGTCGAAGGGGTGCACGATGACGCGTGCTCCCAGGCTCCTCGCGATCTCGACGGTACGGTCACGCGAACCGCTGTCGACGACGACCACCTCGTCCACGAGTCCCTCGCAGCTCCCGATGCATCGCGCGATGTTGCGTTCCTCGTCCTTGGTGATCACCGCGAGCGAGATGGTCGGCCGCCGGTTCAAGCTTCGCCCCTCGTCTCGGGGTTCTCGAGCGCGATCCAGTCGCGCGGCAGGTAGTCGTCCGGGAGCGGCTGGCCCATCAGCCACCGGGAGGGCGCCACGACCGTGCCGCCTCCCGCCGCGAGCCGCGCGGCCCACCATCCGAACGTGCTGTTCGAGATGACGTGGTGTGCGCACGAACGCAGCACGGCGAAGTCATCCAGCCCGGTGACCGCGGCCTCGCCGGAGACGAGGATGGTCTCGCCGGGCAGGCGGATGTTCTCGCGGACCCATGCCGGTTCGTCGGTGAAGACGGCGAACCTCGCCTCGGTCCCGATCCGCTCCATGGCGACCTCCGCCGCCCGCCGGAACCACCATGCGGGAACGATCGGGAACATCCGGGCGTAGGCAGGCTTGAGGTAGTCGCCGCGCCGGACGTGCACGCCGACGGTTGGGCGCCCGGCCAGTCGATCGATCCATCGCTTGCGGTAGTCGTTCTCCGCCGGGGTCCGTATCGCCTCGCGCAAGCCTGCGAGCTGCGGCGCCACGAAGCGGTCTCCCTGCATGAACCCGGCGACGAGCGGGGTGGCCGTGCCATCGGCGCGATCCGTCGCCAGGTGGGCAACGACGTCCTCCGGCTGCCGCAGGATCACCATGCCGGGGATCCGGAACGCCGGATCGCGGAACGCGCGCTTCAGGCTCGTGCGGCTGAGCCCGCGATGCAGGTCGTCCGCACGATCCGTGGGCGACGCCTCGGTCTGGACCCGGACGATGTCCTGGTTGCGCTCCAGCGCCCCCAGGCGGAAGCGCTCGTCGGCGTCGGCGAACGCGCGACGCAGGAGGGCGCGCGTCGCGACGAACACCCTCCGGATGGCCGGCGCGTCGAACATCCGGAAGCAGAGGCGCACGTCGCGCCCGGAGGCCCCGGCCAGCGCCCGCGCGGCCGCGAACTGGAAGAGCTGGTTGCCGAAGCCGCCGGTGACGGCGACCGTGACGGGGCGCATCGGGTCAGGATAGCGACGCCGTGCGCGGCGACGCTGCGTGCGCCATATACTCCGGGGATGATCCCTGCCTCGGCGACGTCGGCGAGGCGCGCGCTCAGTTTCAGCGCCCGTCTGGCAGCGAAGCGCATCGAATTGGCCGTCGGTGCTTCGATGGGACGGCCTCCGGTCGTCACCTACGCGTGCTGGCGGACGGCGAGCACGTCATGCCACCGTGCGGTCCGCGCATCGGGCCGCTGGCCGGCCGTGAAGGCCCATGCCCTCCATCCGGACGAGCGGTTCCGGAGCTACTGCACCTCGTTCCGTGGGTCACAGGCATTCGAGCGCCGTCACGTCGGCGACTGGGCAGTGCGGCGCGGCATCATCGAGCGCCGGGGCGAGGCGCTCTGGATCGTGATGGTGCGCGACCCGCTGGCGGTCGCCGCGAGCATCGCCGCGCAGGAGCAGCACCTGATCGAGTCATGGTCGCGCTCGGCCGGCGGCGGTGCGGCCCCGGGAAGGTCCGAGGCGCTCGCACGGACCGCTCCGGTTGACCTGCTCGACCGGTGGTTCGAGCTCGACGTCAGGCCGTCCCTGGGATGGTCGCCGCTGGACACGCCCTTCGACTGCGAGCGCGGCTGGAGCGAGTCCCCGTGCGAGTTCGGGCGCGTACTCACGATGCGAGCCGATGTCTCCGACCAAGCGAAGAGCGAGGCCCTCACGCGCTTCCTCCGGCGCAAGGTTTCCGTGCGCCCGCTGAACAGTGCCTCCTCGAACGGACGTGGGGACCAGGTGTTCGAGCTCGCGTCGCACATGCGCCAGCTTTCCGAAGTCGTGGAGCGAGTCCGCGCGACGCTGGTCGCGAAGCACTTCTGGCTGCCGAAGCAACTCGAGCAGCTGCACCTCTCGATGGGTCGCGTCGCCCCGTGAGCCGAGGGCCCACCAACATCCGCTGGCATGACGGCGAGGCGGATCGCGCGCTCCGTGAACGCTGCGCGGGCCAGCGGGGCGCCACCGTGTGGATGACCGGCCTTTCGGGCTCCGGCAAGAGCACCGTCGCGTCGGCCCTCGAGCGTGCGCTGCTGGAGTCCGGCCACCTGGCCTGCCGCCTGGACGGCGACAACCTCCGCCACGGCCTGAACGCGAACGTCGGCTTCGACGCCGCCGGCCGCGCAGAGGCCGTGCGCCGCGCCGGCGAGGCCGCGCTGCTGCTGGCCGAGTCCGGCGTCGTCGCGATCGTCGGCATGATCAGCCCGTACCGCGCCGACCGAGAGGCCGTGCGCGCGCGCCACGCGGCCGCGGGCGTCGCGTTCCTCGAGGTGTTCGTCGACGTGCCGCTCGAGGTCGCCGAGCGCCGCGACCCGAAGGGCCTCTACCGCCGTGCACGCGCCGGCGAGATCAGCGGCTTCACGGGCATCGACGATCCGTACGAGGCGCCCGTTGCGCCCGAGGTGCGGCTGCACACCGCGGAGCTCCCGGTCGAAGCATGCGTGCATGCGCTGGTGCACGCAATCTTCCCCGCCCAGCGGCGCTGATCGCGCGCTGCGTGCCCTCGCCGTCCGCGCTCCACGTGCATTGCACAGCATTTCCGTTACATTGCGGCCATGCCACGCAAGACCTCCAAGCGCCCCGCGGCCAAGCACTCCACGCACGCCAAGCATGCCGCCGCCAAGCCGCGTCGCGGCCGGCCCGTTTCCAAGCCGGCGCACACCGTGGCCGGCGACATCAAGGCGCTGGTCTCCGAGGTGCGCGACCTGCGCGACCTGCGCGCCAAGTACGTCACGCTGCTGGCCGAGCACAACGGTCTGCTGGGCACGCTGCGCGAGCTCAGCACGGAGCTCGCCGAGGGCGCGCGTTCGGCGTGGAAGGAATATGGCTCGGCCGGCTCCAAGGGCACGCGCGCGGCCGGCGGCCGCCGCGCCCGCACCGCCAGCGCGGACGTGGACAGCATGACCGACAAGCTCGTGTCGGTGCTGCCCGCCGAGTGGAAGACCAAGGAAGAGATCTGCGCCGCCGCGGGGCTGGACCCCAAGGTGGCCAACACCGCGTTCCGCCGCCTGGTCCTGGGCTACAAGCGCGGCGGCAGGAACGTCGCGCCGGCGCTGAAGCCCAACGGCAAGCGCGGCACCGAGGGCCGCTACCGCCGCGCGGGGCACGGATGACGCACGGCCCGGGCGGCCATCCCGCGATCGGGCTCGATGCCGTCCGTGCCGCGATGCGCGCCGTCGCCGCGGTGGGGGATCCATCGTCCATGCGCATCGAGAAGGGCGCCGCCGGCCCGGCCACCGTCGCCGACCTGGCCAGCCAGGTGGCGGCCACGCTGGAACTGCGCCGCGCGTTGGGCGCAGGCGTGCGGATCGTCGCCGAGGAAAGCCTGGAGGAACTCGAGCGCCACGGCGGCGCGGCGCTGGTCGCGCCCGTGGCCGCGGCGGTGCGTACGGCGGGGCTGGAGTGCGGCGAGGACGACGTGCGCGACGCGCTCTCGGCCGGCGCCGACCCGGGCGGCACGCACGCGCACTGGGCGATCGACCCGCTGGACGGCACGAAGGGCTACCTGCGCGGCGGGCAGTTCGCCATCGCGATCGCGCTGGTCGAGCACGGCCGCCCGCGCGTCGGCCTGCTGGGGCTTCCGCGCCTGGGCGCGCACGGCCATGCGAACGGCGCCGGCGTGATCGCGGGCGCGATCGCGGGGCAGGGCGCCTGGCAGACGCCCGCGCACGACTGGGCGCCCACGCCGATCGCCTGCCGAGCCTGGGCGCCCGGCGAGCCCGTGCGTGTCGCGGGAAGCGTCGAGAGCGGCCACAGCGCCGGCGACGCGCTGGAGCACGCCGCCGCGGCCGCCGGGCCCGTCCACGCCGTGCGCGTCGACAGCCAGGCCAAGTACGCGCTGGTCGCGCGCGGCGACGCCGACGCGTACCTGCGGCTCTCGCCCGACGCGTCCTACGCCGAGTGCAACTGGGACCACGCCGCCGGCGCCCTCGTCGCCGCCGAGGCCGGATGCACCGTCACCGACGCCCGGGGCGCCCCGCTCGACTTCGGCACCGGGCGCCGCCTCTTCGGCGCGCGAGGCATCGTCTGCGCGCCGGCGCACCTGCATGCCCGGCTCGTCGATGCGCTCCGGCCCCTCTTGGGGTAAACCGCGCGCATGGCACGCGTCGCGGTGATCGGCGGCTTCGGAGACCTCGTCCTCAAGCTTCGCGGCTCGCTGCTGCGTGCGCTCGTCGCCGCCGGCCACGACGTCGTCGTCTGCGTGCCCGCACCCTCGGCCGCCGCGGGCCCCGGCGTGCGCGACGGCCTGCGCGCGCTCGGCATCCGCCTGGTCGAGTCGCCGCTCGACCGCGCCGGCACCAACCCCTTCCGCGAGATGGAGGCCCGCCGCTTCTACGCCGACTTCATGCGCGGCGAGCGCCCCGACGCGGTGCTGGCCTACAACCCCAAGCCGATCTTCTACGCAGTGCCCGAGGCGCGCCGCGCCGGCGTGCCGCACGTCGCCGCGATGGTCACCGGCCGCGGGCACGCGTTCCACGGCTCCGGCCTGCGCGCGCGCGTCCTGGGCATGGTGGCGATGGGCCTGTACCGCCGCGCGCTGCCGATGGCGAACGCGGTCATCTTCCAGAACTCCGACGATCGCGCGTTCTTCGGGCACATGGGCATGCTGGCTGGCGTGCACTCCGTGGTGCAGGTGGCCGGTCCCGGCGTCGACCTTCAGGCGTTCCCGCACGTGCCGCTCGAGCGCGCCCCCGACCCCGTGTCGTTCCTCTTCCTGGGTCGCCTGCTGCGCGAGAAGGGCGTGGCCGACTACGCCGAGGCCGCGCGCGCCCTCCGCGCGCTGCGCACAGACGAGTCGCGCATGCGCTTCCGCCTGGCCGGCTTCGTCGATGCCAACCCTTCCAGCGTCTCGGCGCACGACGTGCAGGGCTGGCAGCAGTCGGGCACGCTCGAGTACCTGGGCCGCCTGGAGGACCCGCGCGCCGCGCTGGCCGCGTGCTCGGTGTTCGTGCTGCCCAGCCACGGCGAGGGAATGCCGATGGCCGTGCTCGAGGCGATGGCCACCGGCCGCGCGGTCGTCACGTGCGATTCCGACGGCTGCCGCGAGACCGTCGTCGACGGCGAGAGCGGCCTGCTGGTGCCGCCCTCGGCGCCGGCCGCGCTTGCGGTCGCGATGGAGCAGTTCCTGGAGGATCCCTCGCTGGCGGTCCGCATGGGCCGCGCCGCACGCGAACGCGCCGAGCGCGTCTTCGACGCGCGCATCGTGAACGCGCAGGTGATCGCGGCGATGGGACTCTGAGCCCGGCTCAGCGCTCGGCCACGCCCACCACGGTCCCCGGGGCGTTGCCCAGGTCGCGGCTTCCGTTCGGGAAGAGCCGCACGGTGTAGGTGGTGTACTGGATCCAGTTGCGGTTGCCGCTGCGCATCCACAGGTCGGTCTTGCCGTCGCCGTTCCAGTCGCGCGCGTCAAGCACGGAGGCGTTGCCCAGGCCGGTGCGCTCGCGGCGCGTCACGACGTAGGCGCCTGCGTCGTTCGTGCCGTACACATCCAGCTCGATCGACCCGCCGTCGCCCCAGAGGATGTCGACCTGCGAATCGCCCGTGAAGTCGGCCACCGCCAGGACGCGCCACCGCGGGCCGCGGTCCGCCAGCGCCGGGAACGTCACGGTTCCCGATGCATCGCGCAGCAGCAGCAGGCTGCGCTGCGCCACGTCGCGCAGCAGGATGTCCGCAGCGCCCGTCGCCGATCGGAACTTGCCGACGGTGATCGACCAGTTGCCCGGGGGCAGGGTGTATTCGGTGGAGCTCGAGATGGCGCCGGCGCTCATGAACCACACCATGAGCTCGCGCGGGTCGACGCTGCTGCGCAGCAGGATGTCGGCCTTCGAGTCGCCGTTGAAGTCGGCCACCGCGACCACGTTCATGTTCGGCGGCAGCGAATCGATCGTCTTCGTGTCGCGCACCGCCAGGCCGTCGCGCTGCCAGTACTTCAGGACCCGGCCCGGCGCCACGAACAGGACGTCGCCCGAACGGTCGCCGTTCATGTCGCCGACGCCCACGAACGCGCTGCCGGCCGGCAGCGTGGCCAGCGGACGGAACTTCGGGGCGTTGCCCACGTGCTTGCCGTCGGTCTGCAGCACGGCCACCTTGCGGCCCTTGATCGCGATCGCGCTGCCCTTGATCGTGCCCCACTGATAGACGATCGGGGTCAGCGGGATGACCACCCCGCCGCTGGTGTCCGTGCCGCCCGAGGGCGCGCCCCCGCCGTTCACGCCCCCGCCGGTGCCGTTGTCGCCGTTGCCCGGCGTCGAGCCGTCCTGCGGCAGGCCGTCCTCGCCCAGGGGTCCGGCCGCGGGGCCTGCAACGTCGCCCGGATCGGTCCCGACCTCCCCGGTGCCGAAGCTGAACGTCCAGGCGTTGCCCGTGCTGGAGGTGGGGGTCTCGCCGCCGACGATGGAGAAGTCGGGGTCGCCCGGCGCGATCGCCACCGTCCGGCCGATGCTCGTGTTGGCCGTGACGATCGAGGGCGACCACAGGTCGCCCGTGCTCGCACCGCCGCGGATGGCCCACGCGGCGCCCTGCTTGGCGAAGCAGAAGCCCGCGCCGGCATTCACGATCTGCGCATAGGGCGCATCGACGTCACCCGTCTCCAGCGCGGTGTCGTAGCCCGGTGCGCCGACGACGATCGCCGGCGGCTCCGTCGCGCCCATCGCGACCGAGTAGCCGAAGTTGTTGTTGACGTTGGCGATGCGCGGCAGCAGGGTGGCGTCCTCGGTCCAGGTCGCGCCGTCGGCGCTCGAGAAGACGTACGCCGCGCCGTTGCCGGCCGTGTTGTCCGAGGTATCGGTCGGCGCGCCGACCACCAGGTAGTCGGTGGCCCCGTCCAGCACCGCGATCGCCGCGCCGAACTGCGCGCCTGCGGTGATCGTGCCGGGCAGGATGCGGCCCGTCGACGCGAAGCCGGCCGTGGCGTTGGCTCGCTTGAAGACGACGGCGCTGCCCGCGTTGACCTTGCCGTAGACGTCGTCGTTCTGGATGCCCGCGACCGCGAGGTTGCCGCTGACCGCGACCTTGGTGCCGAGCTGGTCGTTGCTGCCGCCGGCGGGATCGGTCAGCTTCTGCTTCTGCTCCCACTCGCCGCTGCCATTGCGCACGAAGACGTACGCGGCACCGGTGTTCGACGAACCCGCGAGCGGCGCGCCGATCACGGCCGTCCCGTCGTCGATGGCGATGCTGAAGCCGAACTGGTCGATCGCCTGCAGGTCGCTGGGCAGCAGCTCCTGCGACGGCATGCGCGTGTCGTTGCCCGTGCTGGGCAGCGTCGTCTCGATGCCCCAGGAGTCGGACGCGGGGTCCTTGGAGTAGACGAACGCGCCGCCGCCGAAGGTGGCCGCGCCGCCGTACGCCCAGGCGCCGACGATGATGTCGTCGTTGCCGGGATCGATCGCCACCGCACAGCCGGTCTGGCAGAGGGAGAGCTCGGGCGCGATCAGCCGCTGCATGAACGTCCAGGTGTCGGTGCCGGGCGTGCGCTTGAACACGTACGCCGAGCCTGCGCCGTTGACCACCGTTCCGTTCGCGCGCCTGAGCGGGGTGTCCGGTGCGCCGATGACGGCGTAGCGATCGTTCATCGCGACGGCGAAGCCGTAGCGCCAGCCGCTTCGCACGGTCTCGGTGACGTTGCCAGCCACCGTCAGCTTGCCGCCGGGGACCCAGGCGTCGATGGCCGCGGGAGGCATCGCGGCGGCCGGGGCCGGGGACGCGAATGTCGCGGCCGTCGTCGCCAGCACGGCGGCGAAGCCGAGGAAGGACGCGATCGGGCGGTCACACGGGAAACCAGG
>JBIKJV010000013.1:0-30911 GCA_044360755.1 Phycisphaerales bacterium | reverse complement strand
GCGCCCGGCGTGGCGTGCGGATTCGCGCAGGACCCGGACGCCGACCGGCTGGCGATCGTCGACGAGCGCGGCACGTTCATCGGCGAGGAGTTCACGCTGGTGCTGGCCGCGCTGCGGATGCTGCAGCGCAAGGGCGGCGGCACGCTGGCTGCCAACCTCTCCACCAGCCGCATGGTGGACGACGTGGCCGCGCGCTTCCCCGGGTCGCACGTGGTGCGCACCGCGGTGGGCGAGGCGAACGTCGTGGCCGGGCTGCGGCCCGCGAAGGGCATCCTGGGCGGCGAGGGCAACGGCGGCGTGATCTTCCCGCCGGTGTGCTGGGTGCGCGACTCGCTGACCGCGATGGCGCTGGTGCTGGAGCTTCTGGCGCACGAGGGCAAGCCGCTCTCGGCCGTCGTGGCTGGCCTGCCCCGCTACGCGATGGTCAAGCGCAAGATGGAGCTGGCATCCGTGGGCGGCATGGCCGCCGTGGCGCCGGCGCTCGCAAGGGTGAAGGCCGCGTTCGCGAAGGAGCGCATCAGCGACGTCGACGGCGTGCGCGTGGACTTCGCCGACGGCTGGGTGCACCTGCGCGCCAGCAACACGGAGCCGATCGTGCGCGTGATCGCCGAGGCCCCGACCGCCGAACGTGCCAACGAGCTGTGCGACCGCTGCCGGGAGGCGGCGGGAGTGTGAGGCGGCGCGTCTTCCTGGCTGCGCTGGTGCTCGCGCTGGTCGCGGCGCTGTGGCGCGCGGGGCTGCCGACGGAGCCGCGCTTCGCCGTACCGGCGGTGCCGGCGCCGGGCGTCGCCCCCGCGGCCGACTGCACGTTCGTGGCCCTGCCCGCCGTTGCGCCCGCGGCGCATGCCTCGATGCTGGCCGCCGCCCCGGACGGATCGCTGCTCGCCGCGTGGTTCACGGGCAGCCGCGAGGGCGCATCGGACGTGGTGATCCAGTTCGCGCGCATCCGCGGCGGCGCCGTGCAGGAGACGTGGACCGCGCTGACGCGGCCGCAGCTGCAGGCGATGGTCGGCCGCGTGGTGCGCAAGCTGGGCAACCCGGTGCCGTGGTTCGACGCCAGCGGCCGGCTGCACCTCCTCGTCGTCAGCGTCAGCTACGGCGGGTGGTCGGGCAGCGCGGTGAACCACCTGCAGTCAGGCGACGGCGGGCACACGTGGGAGTCCGCACGCCGCCTGGTGCTGGCGCCGTTCCTGAACCTGAGCACGCTGGTGCGCAACCCGCCGGTCGCGATGGAGGGCGGCGGCATCGGCCTCCCCGCGTACCACGAGTTCATCCACAAGCACGGGCTGTGGGTGCGGCTGGGCGCGGACGGCCGCGTGCACCAGGCGACGCGCATGCCGCCCGCGGCGGGCGGCGCCCTGCAGCCGGCCGTCGCGCCGGTGCCCGGACCGCGCGCCGCGACCGACGCACTGGCTGTGCTGCGCACCGCGGCACACGGCCCGATCGGCCGCCTGCGCACCGGGGACGGCGGGCTCCACTGGGAGGGGCCCGACGCGCTCGACATCCCGAACCCGGACTCCGCCACGTGCATGATCGCGCTGTCGGATGGCTCACTGCTGATGGCGGCGAACCCGCTGGAGAAGGGCCGCAACGAACTGCGGCTCTTCCGGTCGCTGGACGGCGGCACGACCTGGAAGCCATCGCGCACGATCGAGCGCAGCGCGGACGCGAAGGCCGAGTTCTCGTACCCCGCGCTGGCGCAGGATGCCGCCGGCACCGTGCACCTGAGCTGGACGTGGATGCGCAAGGGTATCCGCGTCGCGTCGTTCACGACGGCGTGGCTCGATGCCGGCGACGCGGATGCGCCGGCGGCATCCGCCACGGTCGACCTTCCTGCCGCTGCGGCCACGGAACCGGCCGCTGCGCCGCCCGCGCCGCAATGGGGCCTGCCGCTCGCCTATGGACTGTTCGCCCAGGCGCTCCTGGTAGCCGCCGCCGTGCGGCTGGCGTGGCTTGCGCTGCGCAGGCCCGACACGCGCGTCGGCCGCGCGTTGCCGTGGTTCGCCGCGGTCGTGGCGCTGCTGGTGCAGGCGGACGGCATCCCGCTGGCCGCGCACCTTCGCGGCCTGTGGGGCGATCCCGCGGTCGCGACCAGTGCACTGCTGGCGTGGTGGCTCCTGGCGCGGGGCCTGCCGCGGCCGCCGGTGGCATGGCGTTCCGTCGCGGCAGCGGCCCTGATCGCGGCGTGCCTCTATGCGCCGACGTTCCTGGGCATCGGGTGGCCGGGCATGCTCGATTTCCACGCGGGCGCATGGGCCGTCCCCGGCGCGGCCGTCGCGGCGATCGGCGCGACCGTGCTGCTGCTGGAGCTGCGCGCGCCGCTCCCCACTGGCGGCATCGCGCTCACGGCGATCGTCCTGCTTGCCTACGCCGCCGGCGCGATGGAATCCGACAACCCGCTGGACTACGCGGTCGACCCGCTGCTGCTGGCGGGCCTGGCGGCGTCCGCACTCGGCCGACGCTGAGGGCGCAACCGGCCGTTCAGAGCCTGCTCTCGCGCACCACGTGGGTCATGGGCTGCGTCGTGCAGTCGATGTCCACGGCGAAGAACCCGCCGTTGCGGTGCTTGCGCACCTGGCGCCACATGATCTCGCGATCGGTGACCGGGATCGGCAGCTTCTCGACCTCGGCCTCGGGCACCCACTCCAGGCGGCCCTCGTCGAAGTCGCTGTGCGCGATCTCGTCCGGGCGTACGGGGCGCGTGCACTCGAACAGGAAGATCAGCCAGTGCATCTCGCCCTGGTAGGCGCGCTCGCTGACCATGCCGAAGAGCCGCATCTCGTCGATGCGCAGGCGCAGGCCCGTCTCCTCCTCGACCTCGCGTGCGGCGCACTCGTGCGGGCTCTCGCCGCGGCTGATCTCGACCTTGCCGCCCACCGGCGAGTACATGTCGATGTTGGGCAGCTTCTTCCGGTGCAGCATCAGGATGCGGCCGTCCGCGTCCCACAGGTAGCACAGCACCGCCACCTTGTAGGGCAGTGCGGCCGTGTCGTACTGAGGCGCATGCAGGTTCACCGCGCGGCCCCCGCGAACGGGCCAGGCGCGGCAACCGCGGCAGGCTCCAGGCCCACGCCGAGCAGCAGCTCGCGCACCCGCGCCACCGTCGCGGCCGAGGCCGGCGCCAGCGGCAGGCGCACCATCCCGCTGTCACGGCCCAGGAGCGCCAGCGCCGACTTCAGGGGCACGGGGTTCACGTCCAGCGAGAGCATGCCCTTCGAGAGCGGGAACATCGCCATGTGCACCTCGAGCGCGCGGCGGAAGTCGTTGCCGTTGAGCAGCCGGCAGAGCTCGGCCACGCGCGCGGGCACGATGTTGCTGAGCACGCTGACCACGCCCACCGCGCCAACGGCCGCGAAGCTGGGCGTCAGGCTGTCGTCGCCGGAGAGCAGCGCGATGCCGCAGCGCTGGCGGATCTCGCTGGCCGAGTCCATCGAACCCGTGGCCTCCTTGATCGACTGGATGTTCGGGTGCTTCGAGAGCCGCTCCACCGTCTCGGGCGCGATCGCCACGCCGGCGCGGCCCGGGATGTTGTAGAGCATCACCGGAAGGTCGCAGCTGTCGGCCACCGCCATGAAGTGGCGGTAGATGCCTTCCTGCGAGGGCTTGTTGTAGTACGGCGTGACCTGCAGGCCCGCATCGGCGCCCAGCTGCTTGGCCAGCTTCTGCAGGTGCACCGCGTGGGCCGTGGAGTTCGACCCCGCGCCCGCCACCACCTGCAGCCCGAGCGGCTTGCCCACGCGCACCGCGGTCTCGACCACCTTCACGTGCTCGGGCTCGGTCAGCGTCGGGCTCTCGCCCGTGGTGCCGCAGGGCACGATGCCGGTGACGCCGCCCTCGGCCTGGTCGCGCACGTTGCGCTCCAGCCGCGCCACGTCGATCGACGTGCCGTCCGGCGAGAAGGGCGTGACGATCGCGGTGTAGCAGCCGCGGAACGAGGGGCGGGAAGCGGTCATCCGGGCGAGTGTAACGCCGCCCGCTCGCGGCGCTGCCGCACGCGCGCTTCCAGCGCCATCAGCCGACGGCGGCCTCGACCATCGCGCGCTTGATCTCGGCGACGGCCTGCCGCATGCCGACGAACACGGCGCGGCTCACGATCGAGTGCCCGATGTGGAGCTCAGCCACCTTCGGCAGACCGGCGATCGGCCGCACGTTCGCGGTGGCCAGCCCGTGCCCCGCGTTGAACTGCATGCCCGCCGCCACGATCGACGCACCCGCGGTGCGAACCTTGGCCAGCTCGGCCTGCACCGCGGTGTCCTCGGTGCGGCCGCCCGCGGCCAGCACCGCATGCGCGTACGGCCCGGTGTGGACCTCGCAGACCTTCGCACCGGCCCGCGCCGCGGCCTCGATCTGTGCGGGGTCGGCGTCCACGAAGATGCTGGTGGGGATCCCGGCGCCCGCCAGCCGCAGGACGACCTCACGCACCCGCACGGCCTGTGCGCGAACGTCCAGTCCGCCCTCGGTGGTCACCTCGTGGCGCCCCTCGGGCACCAGCATCGCGATCGCGGGGCGCACCTCGCATGCGATGCCGACCATCTCGTCGGTGGCGGCCATCTCCAGGTTGAGCGCCACGGGCAGCTCGGCACGCAGCCGGCGCACGTCGGCATCCTGGATGTGGCGGCGGTCCTCGCGCAGGTGGACGGTGATCGAATCCGCGCCGCCCGCGATCGCCTCGAACGCGGCCTGCACGGGGCACGGCTCGTGCCCGCGGCGCGCCTGGCGCACGGTGGCGACGTGGTCGATGTTGACGCCGAGCTCGATCATGCGGACGCTGCCCTTCGCGGCTGCCCCGCGCGGCACGACGAGTATAGGAAGCCCGCGTCCCGCCCCGCCCGCACGGGTAGGATCCCCCGCATGCCAGGCTTCCAAGAGCTGCTTTCCGGCCTCGAGCACGACATGATCGGACAGGGGAACCGGGTCCTCGAGCTCTGCACCCAGGCGGTGGAAAGCTACTTCGACCTGGACCTTGAGAAGGCCAGCGGCATCGAGGTGCTGGACGTCGAGGTGGACCGCGTGGACGTGGAGCTGGAGAAGCGATCCGTCCCGCTCCTGGCGATGAGCCAGACCGACGAGCACGAGATCCGCCGCGTGCTCACCATCGTCAAGGTCAACAACGAGTACGAGCGAATCGCCGACTGCGGAGTGAACATCGCCGAGCGGGTGCTGGACGAGCGCGAGCGCACGATCCGCGTGCCCGACACCTTCCGCGTGATGGCCAACAGCGTGCTCGGCATGCTGCGCGACACCAACCGCGCGTTCGCGCGCCACGATGCGAACCTGGCGCGCCAGGTGCTGCTGTTCGACGACACGGTCGAGCGCTTCAAGAAGGAGATCCAGCTGCAGGCGCAGGAGCAGGTGGCGAGCGGCCACCTCTCGGTGCGCTTCGCATTCGGCCTGACCAGCGTCACCAAGAGCGTCGAGCGCATCGCGGACCACTGCACCAACATCTGCGAGCAGGTCATCTACCTGGAGAGCGGCAAGATCGTGCGGCACCGGCCCGAGGGCTGGAGCGAGCCGAGCGCGCCGAACGCCTGAGCCGCGGCTGCGGGAAGGACGAACACATGGCGACCCCCACGCTCAACGAGACCAGGCAACGCCTGGAGCGCACCGGCCAGCAGCACCTGCTGGCGTTCTGGGATTCGCTGGACGAGGCGAAGCGCGCGCACCTTCTGTCCGAGGTCGCGCGCCTGCCGCTGGAGCACCTGGCCTCGATGCTCTCGCAGGCTGCGTCGCTGCAGAAGCCCGCGGCGAACGACATCCGCCCCGTGCGGCCCGCGCTGCGCAACGGCCCGGACGGCGACAAGTACCGTGCGATCGGCGCCGACCTGGTGCGCCGCGGCAAGGTGGCCGCGTTCGTCGTGGCCGGCGGCCAGGGCACGCGCCTTGGCTGGAAGGGCCCCAAGGGCACGTTCCCCGCGACGCCGGTGGCCGGCAAGCCGCTCTTCCGCGTCTTCGCCGAGCAGATCGTCGCCGCCGAGCGCACGTACGGCGCGCGCATCCCGTGGTACGTGATGACCAGCGAGGCCAACCACGCCGAGACCGAGGCGTTCTTCGAGGACAACCGCTGGTTCGGCCGCTCGCCCGCGGACACGATGCTCTTCGTGCAGGGCATGGTGCCCAGCGTCTCGCTGGACGGGCGCGTGCTGCTTGAGGAACCCTGGCAGCCGGCGCTGAACCCCGACGGCCACGGCGGATCGCTGAAGGCGCTGCGCACCGCCGGTGCGCTGGAACACATGCAGTCGCTCGGCATCGAGCACCTCTGCTACTTCCAGGTGGACAACCCGAACGTCCACGTGATCGACCCGCTCTTCCTGGGCCTGCACGTGGCGTCGCCCGAGTCCAGCGCCGAGATGAGCTCCAAGAGCGTGCTGAAGCGCGACCCCACCGAGAAGGTCGGCGTCTTCGTGAAGGCGCCGCGGCTGACGGTGCTGGAGTACAGCGACGCGCCGCAGGACGTCCTGGAGGCCCGCGACGCGCAGGGCGAGATGCTCTACGGCGAGGGATCGATCGCGATCCACGCGATCGGCGTCGACTTCATCCGCCGCATCACCGACCATCCGCTGGGCTCGGTGCTGCCGTGGCACCGCGCCATCAAGAAGGTGCCGCACGTCGACGTCACGACCGGGCAGCGCGTGGAGCCGGCCGAGGCCAACGCGATCAAGCTCGAGACGTTCGTCTTCGACGCGCTCAAGGAAGCGCAGGCGCCGATCGTCATGCGCACGGACCGCGTCGAGGAATTCGCTCCCATCAAGAACGGCTCCGGCGAGGACAGCCCCGCCACCAGCAGGGCGCTGCAGGTGGAGCGCGCCGTCCGCTGGCTGCGCGACGCCGGCATCCAGGTCCCCTGCCACGCCAACGGCGCGCCCGACTGCATGGTCGAGATCTCGCCGCTCACGGCGAGCGGGCCAGACGACCTGCGGCGCAACCCGCCGAAGAAGCCGATCGTCGCCGGCGGCGAATTCCTGCTCTGAGCGCCGGGCCGGCGCGTCAGGCCTGCGTCGGGCGCAGGTCCGCCAGGATCGCCTGCACGCCGCGGTTGCCGCGGAAGGTGTCCAGCTCGGGCCGCACGATGACGTCCACGGTGCGCCCGGGCGCCAGGCGCGCGGCGTGCTCGGCGCCGCCCCACCACACCACCCGCACCGCGCCGGGAAGCGTGAACTCCAGGTGCGTGCCCTGCCCGCCGAAGACGCGCGCACCACCCACGGGCCGCACGCCGCGCAGCAGGAATGCGGGCTCGGGGTTGCCACGGCCGTACGGGCGCAGCCGGTCGAGCGCCGCCACGGCGTCGGACGTCAGCTCCTGCGGGTCGATCTCCAGGTCGTAGTGCCGCACGGGCCCGGCCGGCCGGCCGCCAGAGCGTGCCGCGCATTCCGCGGCCACCAGCCGCGCGAACTCCGGCACGTCGCCTGCTGCCACCGTCACGCCCAGCGCGAATGCATGCCCACCGCCGCGCTGCATCAGCGGGCCCGCGGCGCCGCGGACGGCCGCCAGGATGTCGATGCCTCCCACGCTGCGGCCGCTGCCCTTCGCCGTGCCGTCCTCGCGGATCGCCATCAGGATCGCCGGCCGGCCGTAGCGCTCGGCCACCTTCTGCGCCACGATCCCCACCACGCCCTCGTGCCAGCGCGCGTCCGCCAGCACGATCGCGCCGGCCTCGGCCAGCCCCTCGTGCTCGATGCGCAGGCAGGCCTGCTCGAAGAACTCGCGGTCCATGCGCTTGCGGCGCTCGTTCATCTCGGACACCGTGCGGACGATCGCGCGCGCACGTACGGGGTCCTCGGTGATCAGCAGCTCGACGGCCTCGGCCGCGTGGCCCAGGCGGCCGGTCACGTTCAGGCGCGGCCCGATCCGGAAGCCGACGTCGGACGACTCGACCTTCTTGCCCCGGTCCAGCTGTGAATCGTCCAGCAGCGCGCGCAGGCCGGCGATGCGGGTCGACTGGATCGACCCCAGCCCGCAGGCGACGAAGATGCGGTTCTCGTCCAGCAGCGGCATCACGTCGGCCACGGTGCCGCACGCGACCAGCGGCAGGCACGCGACCAGCGCGTCGTTCAGCACCTTGGCGATGCGGTCGCCGCCGCACCAGCAGCGCGCCAGCTCGCACGCCACCTTCCAGGCCACCGCCGCGCCGCAGAGATCGGCGAAGGGCGCCGGGTCGCGGCCCGGCAGCGAAGGGTGCGCGATCGCCACGGCGTCGGCGATGCCGTCCGGATCGGCATGGTGGTGGTCGGTGACCAGCAGCTCGAGACCGAGCTCACGCGCACGGCGCGCCGGGCCGACGGCCGAGACGCCGCAGTCCACCGTGACGACGACGCGCACGCCGTCGGCGGCCAGCTGCTCCAGCGCGCCCTCGTTCAGGCCATAGCCCTCCTCGAACCGGTCGGGCACGTACCAGCGCAGGTCGGCATCGGGCCGCAGCGCACGGATGGTGCGCCACAGGACCGCCGTCGCGGTGATCCCGTCGGCGTCGTAGTCACCGTAGATCGCGATGCGGCGGCCGTCGCGGATCGCGGCCTCCAGCCGCTCGGCCACGGCCGTGGCCCCGGGAAGCGTGCGCCCGGGGTGCAGCGACGCCAGCATGGGCTGCTCCAGGATCCGCACCGAGCGGTCGTCGGCGGGGTACCCCCGCGCCAACCGGACGCGCTCCACGAGCGACGCCCCGTGCGCGGCGGCGGAAACGTCCCCGGTCGGGATCCAACGGCTCTCCAGGGCTGCCATCCCCGGAGGGTAGCCCGGGCCGGAGAAGCAAGTCCTTCCCCCGGGCGGCGGGGCGGCGCGCCAGCGGCACCGGCGCCGCCGGCCCCGCAAGGCCCGCACAGGCCGAAATCCCGGCGTGCTTTCGCGGGTTTCCGCCCGGCACGGCCGCCCCCGGCTCACGCCCCCGGCGGGTCGCAGTCGATACCCTTCCCGCGTGAGCAACCAGCGCTACAAGTCGATCCTCCTCTTCGGCGCCCCCGGCGTCGGCAAGGGCACCCAAGGCAAGATCATCGGGCACATCCCCGGGTTCTTCCACCTGGCATGCGGCGACGTGTTCCGTTCACTGGACATGACGAGCGAGCTGGGGATGAAGTTCCTCGAGTACAGCTCGCGCGGCGAACTCGTGCCCGATGAACTCACCATCGAGATGTGGAAGACGAACATGCACGCGCAGACCGTGCTCAGCATCTACAAGCCGGCGCAGGACGTGCTGGTCCTGGACGGCATCCCGCGCAACCTCGGGCAGGCGCGCGCGCTGGAGCCCTACATCGACGTGCTGAAGGTCATCCACCTGGTGTGCCGCGACGTCGACGCGATGGTGATGCGCATGCGCCGCCGCGCGCTGAAGGAAAACCGCCTGGACGATGCCGACGAGAAGGTTATTCGGCGGCGCTTCGAGGTCTACCAGCGCGAAACTGCACCCGTGCTCCAGTTCTATCCACGGGAAATCGTCCACGAGATCGATGCGGTCGGCTCACCCGCCGTCATCCTGCAGCGCGTGCTGGACGTCCTCGCGCCCGTCCAGGACGCGCATTTCAAGAATCCTCTCTCGGGAGATGGAAAATCCTGATCGCGTGACTTGACGGCGCATGCCTGAGATGCTTTACTTCTCCTGAAACGACCGTAACCAGCGGTCCTCACGAGCCCCCGGAAGCGCGTCGCGTTGACCTCACGGTCCGCGGCGCGTTTATTTTTGATGCACCTCGGTTCGGCAGTGGCAACGGGGCGCTGGTCGACGGCGCGTGCGGCGGGCCATGCCTCACCGTGGCTCGGAACGCGGGGGGCCGCCCGCAGGCTGCTCCCGAAGCTCGGGCGGCATCAGCTCGCGGAAGCGCTCGACCACCGCCTCCCACCACTCGCGCTCGGCGGGCTCCAGGCTGGGCACGCGCGCCTGCGCCTCAAGCTGCCGCAGCTGCGCCTGCAGGATCGGGCCCAGCCCGCGGCTGAAGCCCGTCCGCTCGGCGTTCGCGAGCGTCTCCTTCAGCCGCACGATCTCGGGGTGCGAATCCACGTCGGGCCGCTCACCGGAAAGCTGGGTCACCGGGATGTCGGCGACCGGCACGGGGAACTCCTGCGCCAGCCGCATCGCGCGCAGCCGGCCCTGCGCCTCGACCCCGGGCGCATCGTTGATCGCGTTGCCGTCGCCCAGCCGGTCCAGGTCCTCGCGCGAACCGAGCTCCACCTGCAGGTCGACGCGCGTCTCGACGGGCTTGCCGTCCGGGCCGCCCTTCACGCGGCCAAGCTCGTCGCGCTCGCCGCGCATCACGATCATCGCGATCCGGTCGCCGGGGCGGCGGGCCTGCACGATGGCAGTCAGCTGCGTCGAGACCTGGATGCGCTGGCCTTCGATCGAGACGATCCGGTCGCCGGGCTTCAGCACCTTCTGCGCCGGCATGCCCGGCACCAGGCCGGTCACCACCACACCGTCGTTCTCCTCGAAGCGGCCGGCCATCTGGATCCCCAGTGCCCCGCGCGGCGCGTGGACCAGGCGCTCCTGGCCCACGTGGAGCAGCCGCGAGTGCGCCTCGGGGCCAAGCCCACCGGCGCGCAGGTGCACCCAGATCTGCTCATCGGGAATGGCGCGATCCAGCAGCCGGGCCGTCGCATCGGCGCGTTCGGCCCACTCGACCGAGGAGAGCTGCCGCACGAGCGCGGTCACCGCCGGGTCGGCGACGACGCCGGCCATGCGGTCAGGCGTCCAGGGCAACGGCTCCTCCTGGGCGGCGGTCGTGGCATCGATCAGGCGCGCGAGCCGCGCATCGTCCTGGCGCAGGCGAGCACCCTGGCCAGGCACCACCAGCACGCGGGGCTTGCCCGGGACGGGCTGGCGGTCTTCGGGCAGGAGTGCCTGCGCCCCTGCCGAGGCGGCCATGCATGCGGCCAGGCCGGCCACGGCCAGCCGCGCGCTCAGGCCCCCAGCCGCACGATCTCGTGGGCGTTGGACTCGATCCACTCCAGCTTGCGGCGGATGAACGGCAGGAACGCGTCCGCCCGCAACTGCGAGAAGCGGCCCGTCCGGGCGATCGGCACGATGCTCTCCAGCGCGCACGCTTCGATCATAAGCCACGGCAACGCGCGCCGTTCGGCGGGCGTGAGCGATTCGCCCATGCCGCGCTCCAGGCCCGCCACCAGGCCCGCCGCACGGGCCAGCGAGAGCTCCGGGCTCCACTCCGCGGCGGGCCTGCCGGCGATCGGGTCGTTGGCGAAGTGCATGGCGGCGTTCGCGGCCTCGCTGGCGCGCCAATCAAGGCGCGCGCCGTCGAAATCCAGGATCGCCCGCACGCGTTCGCCGTCGAAGAGCACGTTGCCCGGGTGCATGTCGCCGTGGATGCAGAGGCGCGGCGCGGCATCCAGACCGGCGCTCCTGGCCTGCGCGGCGGCACGCCCGGCCGCGGCCGCGATCGCGCGCACGTCGCGTTCGACCGCCGCGGCGTCGGTGTCGGCGTCGATGCGCAGCACGCGGCGCACGACGAGCTCCGCCGCATGGCCAAGCGACGCACTGGCGTGGAACGACCCGATCGGCGGCCTGGCGCCGGGGTCGAACGCCCGCGACGCGCGCAGCAGTTCACCGACCGCCACGCCGACCTCGGCCGCGTCATCCAGCGAGCAGCGCCAGCGTGTGCCGTCGACCCAGTCGAAGAGCTCGTACGTGCCGTCCGGCAGGACCGCCGCGGTGGCGCCATCCTGCGCCGGCACGATCCGTGCGACCGGCACGCCGGCCCCGGCAAGGTGCATCTGGAAGCGGTGCACGAACTCCACCACGTGCGGCACCGACTTGCGCGGGTCGCGCCGCTTGATCAGGTAGCTGCCCATCGGCGTGCGCAGGCGGCTCTTGGCGCTCTGCCGCGATCCGCGCCCGATGGGTTCGGCGACGACCGGCCGTGGGATGCCCCAGCGCGCGATGGCCGCCCGGACCTCGGCCGCGGTGAGCAGCTCCCGTTCGTGCCCGGTCATTCGGCGTTCTGTGCCTGTTCCTTGATGCGGTCGATCGCGGTCTTGATCTCGACGATCCGGCGCGCGATCTCCACGTCGGCGCTCTTGGACGCGATCGTGTTCGCCTCGCGCAGCATCTCCTGCGCAAGGAAGTCGAGCGTGCGGCCCGCGGGCTGCGGGTTCGAGGGCTCGATGATGGAGCGGAACTGCTCCAGGTGGCCGCCCAGCCGCGCGATCTCCTCGGCGATGTCCGAGCGCTCGGCGTAGATCGCCACTTCCTTGATCAGGTCGGAGTCGTTGACCATCGTCCCGACCTCCTTCAGCAGCGCGTTCACGCGCGTGCGGAGGCGTTCCTGGTACTGCGAGACCACCTGCGGCGCGCGCTCGCGCACCGCAGCCAGGCGATCGGCGATCTGCGCGCCGAAGTCGGCCAGCAGCAGGCGCAGGGACTCGCCCTCGCGCTCGCGCATGGCAAGCAGCGCGTCGCAGGCCTCGTTCGCCAGGCGCAGCAGGTCCGCGCGCGAATCCTCGGCCAGGCGCTCGGCGCGGTCGTCGGTGATGACGCCCGGCAGCGAGAGCAGGTCGGCCATGCGGATCTCGGCGACGACGCCCTTCGGCATCGCCTGCTGCAGCTGCGCGGCGTAAGCGGCGACGGCGGCAGTGTCGATGCGCGCGACCACGCGGCCCGCGGACTGCGTGATGCGCACGGTGACGGTGACGCTGCCGCGCGAGAGGCGGCGGGCGACCAGCGCCTCGATCTCGGGCTCCAGCGGCTCGAATTCCGCGGGCAGCCGCATCACGCTCTTGAAGAAGCGGTTGTTGACCGAGCGAAGCTCGACCGAGCAACGCGTGCCGTCCCGCTCCGCGGTCGCTGCGCCGAAGCCGGTCATCGAGCGGATCATGCAGAAGCCTTGGCTGGGGTGTGGCGCGCGGCGGCGCGCGGCAGGGTCACTGCGGGGCGGGAGCCGGGGCGGGGGTGCTGGCCGGCGCGGGAGCCGGCGCAGGAGCCGGGGCCGGAGCAGCGGCCGGAGCCGGCGCGGGTGCGGCCTCGGGCGTCGGCGCGGGCGCCACCGGCGCGCTGGACGCGGGATTCGCCGCGGGAGCGGAAGCCGGCACGGCGGGCGCGGCAGGCTCCGCGGGCGCCTCGGCCTTCGTCTCCTCGGCAGGGGCACCCTTCGTCATCTTGAGGTCCACGATGTTCAGGCCCATCGCCAGCAGCACGTAGATCGCGAACGCGGTCACGGTCGCCACGGTGAGCGCGTCGCCCGTGCGGCCGCCGAACGCGGTGTCGGTCCCGCCGCCGCCGCCGCCGAAGGCCTGCGCCAGACCACCGCCCTGCGGGCGCTGGACCAGGATGATCAGGACGAGGGCGACCGAGACGATCAGGAAGAGGATGACGAGGAGCGTGAAGAAGACGCCCATGGGTGGTTCCTTCAGTGCCCGGGGGCTCCCGACCACGCCTCCACCGCTGCGCGGCAGATCGCGACGAAGTCGTCGGCCTTCAGGCTGGCGCCGCCGATCAGCCCTCCATCCACGTCCGGTTGGTCGAAGATCGCACGGGCGTTCTTCGCGTTGACCGAACCGCCGTAGATGATGCGGGCCTGCGCGGCGAATCGGGAATCATACAGGGATCCAAGGAGCCCCCGGATCGAGGCGTGCATGGCCTGGGCGTCGGCCGGCGTGGCGTTCACGCCCGTCCCGATGGCCCAGACGGGCTCGTACGCGACCACCACACGCGCCACGCGATCGGCCGGCAGCGTCCCGAAACCGTGGCGGATCTGATGCGCCACGATCGTGTCAGCCTCGCCGCGGCGGCGCTCATCGGCGGTCTCGCCCACGCAGTAGACGACCGTCAGGCCCGATTCGCAGGCAAGGTGCAGCTTCTCGTGCAGGAGCGCGTGACCTTCGTGCAGCCCGTGCCGACGCTCGGAGTGTCCGATAATGACGGAGCGACACCCCACATCCGTCAGCATGCCGGCGCTCACCTGCCCCGTGAACGCTCCGCTCACCTCGGCCGAGCAGTCCTGGGCACCCAGCAGGACGTTCGAGTGCCCCAACGCGCGGCCCGCCGTGAACAGGTACGGGAACGGCGGGTAGACGGCCACGTCGACGGTGCGATCGATGCCCTCCGCCCCCAGCGCGGCGCAGGCGTCGTCCGCCAGCTCCACCGCAGAGGCGAGGTCGCCGTTCATCTTCCAGTTGCCACCGACGAAGGGCCTGCGCACGGCATGCATGCGCGCAGTCTACGACGGCACGCGGGCCGGGGCGCCGCGGGCCCATCCGTACACTTCCCCTCCCATGACCACGACCGCCCGGACCGCCTCCGACGTCCGCCGCACCTTCATCCGATTCTTCGAGGAGAAGGCCGGCCACACCATGGTGCCGTCCAGCCCGGCGATCCCGTTCGACGACCCGACCCTGCTGTTCGCCAACGCGGGCATGAACCAATTCAAGGACGTGTTCCTTGGCCGCGGCAAGCGCCCCTACACGCGTGCCGTGAACACGCAGAAGTGCATCCGCGCGGGCGGCAAGCACAACGACCTGGAGGACGTGGGCCGCGACACGTACCACCACACGTTCTTCGAGATGCTGGGCAACTGGTCCTTCGGCGACTACTTCAAGAAGGAGTCGATCGGCTGGGCGTTCGAGCTGCTGACCAAGGTCTACGGCCTGGACCCGAACCGCCTGTACGCCACCTGGTGCGCGGGTGACCCGAAGCAGGGCGTCGAGCCCGACCACGAGAGCCGCGACCTGTGGCTGCAGTTCCTGCCCGCGGACCACGTGATCCCGGGCAGCATGAAGGACAACTTCTGGGAGATGGGCGAGACCGGCCCATGCGGCCCCTGCACCGAGGTGCACTACGACCGCATCGGCGGCCGCAACGCCGCCAGCCTGGTGAACACCGGCGACCCCGACGTGCTGGAGATCTGGAACCTGGTCTTCATCCAGTTCAACCGCGAGCCGGGCGGTGCGCTGACGCCGCTGCCGGCGTGCCACGTGGACACGGGCATGGGCCTGGAGCGCCTGGTCAGCGTGCTGCAGGACAAGCGCTCGAACTACGACACCGACGTCTTCTCGCCGATCTTCGAACTGACCTCGAAGGTGACCGGCGCGCGCCCCTACGGCGGCAAGCTGGAGGACCCGGTCGACGTCGCGTACCGGGTGGTGGCCGACCACGTCCGCTGCCTGAGCATCGCGATCGCCGACGGCGCCGCGCCGGGCAACGACGGCCGCAACTACGTCCTGCGCCGCATCCTCCGCCGCGCGATCCGCAGCGGCCACCAGCACCTGGGCGCGCGCGAGCCGTTCATCCACAGGCTGGTGCCGGCCGTGGCCGAGACGCTGGGCGAGACGTTCCCCACCGTGGTGCAGAACGCCGGTCGCATCGTCAGCACGATCCGCGAGGAGGAGGTCGCCTTCGGCAAGACCCTCGACCGCGGCCTGCAGCTGTTCGACGAGGCCGCGGCGCGCGCCAAGACGGCCGGCGGCACGATCGGCGCGCAGGACGCGTTCGGCCTGCACGACACGTACGGCTTCCCGATCGACCTGACCAGCGTGATGGCCGAGGAGCGCGGGCTGCGCGTCGACGTGGCCGGCTACGAGACGCTGATGGAGGCCGCGCGCGAGCGCAGCCGCGAGGGCGGCACCAAGGAGGGCGGCCTGCGCATGCCGCCGCCGGACGTCCTGGAGAAGCTGCGCAGCGCGCTGCACGTGCCGGCGACCGACGATTCGGGCCGCGACGAGCCGAAGCCGACCAACGTGGACATCTGCGCGATCTGGGACGGCCACGCGCTGGCCGGCCGCGCCGAGCTGGAGAAGACCTGCGCGATCATCGTGAAGCGCACGCCCTTCTACGCCGAGAGCGGCGGCCAGATGGGTGACGCCGGCCTGATCGAGGCGGGCCCCGGCAAGAGCCGCTTCCGAGTCGAGGACACGCAGCGCGCCGGCGAATACGTGCTGCACGTCGGGCGCCTGGAGCATGGCGCGATCGTGGTGGGCGACCATGGCACCGCGACGGTCGAGCGCGGCCGCCGTGACCGCATCGCGTCGAACCATACGTCGACGCACCTCCTGAACCACGCGCTGCGCACGGTGCTGGGCAACGAGGTCGAGCAGCGCGGATCGCTGGTGGCCGACGAGCGCCTGCGCTTCGACTTCACCCACCCGCGCGCGATGACGCACGACGAGCTTGCCAAGGCCGAGATGCTGGTGAACGCCGCGATCGCGAAGGCGATGCGCGTGCACCACGCGGTGGTGCCGCTGGACAAGGCGAAGGCGGTCAACGGCGTGCGCGCGGTGTTCGGCGAGCGCTACCCGGATCCGGTGCGCGTCGTCAGCATCGGCGTGCCCGTCGAGCAGCTGCTGGCCGAGCCCGCGAACCCCGCGTGGCGCGAGCACTCGGTCGAGTTCTGCGGCGGCACGCACCTGCACTCGTCCGACGAGGCGCAGCACTTCGTGATCGCCGGCGAGGGCGCGTCCAGCGCCGGCATCCGCCGCATCTTCGGGCTGACCGGCATGGCCGCGCAGGCCGCCGCGGCGACCGCCGCCAACCTGGAGCAGCGCGTGGCCGCCGCGCGCAAGCTCTCGGGCGAGGCGCTGGCCGAGGAAGTCGCGTCGATCGCCACCGCGCTCACCGAGCTGCCCGTCTCGACCGTCTTCCGGCACCGCATGGAGCCGGCGGTGGCCGAGCTGCGCGAGAAGGTCAAGGAATGGCGCAAGGCGCAGGAAGGCGCCAACCGCGACGTGGTGGTGGCGCAGGCCCGGCAGATCGCCGAGGCCGCACAGGGCATCATGATCGTCGAGGCGCTGGAAGGCGCGGATCCGGCGGCGCTGCTGAGCGCGCTGAGCGCGGTGCGCGCCAAGCGCGGCGAGGCGGCGATCCTGCTGATGAGCGCCGACGCCGAGGCAGGCAAGGTCTCGATCGCGGCCGACGTGCCGAAGGCGCTGCAGGACAAGGGCCTGAAGGCGGGCGACTGGGCCCGCGCGGCGGCCGAGGCCTGCGGCGGCAAGGGCGGAGGCCGCCCGGACTTCGCGCAGGCCGGCGGCAAGGACCCGTCCAAGCTGCCGGACGCGCTGCGCGCCGCGAAGGCCTTCGCAGGCGCGCGGCTCGGCGACTGAGCCGGCCCGGATCCGGGCCGGAAGGTCGGACAGCGCCCCTGTCAGTGCCCGTTGCCCGCCGTCACGCCGGCAAGGTCGACGCCGCGCAGGAGGACCGTGATCCTGCGCGCATGGGCGTCCTCCACGAACGCGGCAAGCAGCTCCTTCACGTCCTGGTCGAGGAAATGGCCGGTTGCGTCGACCTCCACGGTCTCGCCATCCTCGATCGCCTCGAGGACGGCGACGATCCCGGGCTTGGACAGGAACGTGCCATCGCGGCGGAACCTGACGCGGACCGGACCTCTTTCGGGGCGCTCGAGCAGCACGGCGTCCTTGGAGTTCTGGTGCAGGACGAATGCCACGCCGATCAGCACGCCGACGACCACACCCTTGAGGAGGTCCAGCCAGAGGACCGATGCGATCGTGAGCGCGAACGGCAGGAACTGCATCGCGCCGAGGCGCGCCTGGGCACGGAAGAGCGAGGGCTTTGCAAGGCCGAGGCCCACCTGGATGAGCACCGCCGCAAGGCAGGCCATCGGGATCAGGTTCAGTGCGGCGCCGGCCAGCACGACCGCGCAGAAGAGGAGGATCCCATGCACCAGCGCGGACAGGCGCTCACGAGCGCCGGCAGCGACGTTCGCGCCCGATCGGACGATGACCGCGGTCACCGGCAGGCCTCCCAGGAAGCCCGACACCGCGTTCGCGGCGCCCTGCGCCAGCAGTTCACGGTCAGGTGGGCTGTGGCGCTGCAGCGGGTCAAGCCGGTCGACGGCCTGGAGCGAAAGCAGCGTCTCGATGCTGGCGACGATGGCGATCGTCGCGGCAACGATCCAGACGTCCCTCGCGAGGAAGGCCGCCATGTCGGGCCGCGGCAGGGCTCCGGCAAGCGCCTCGATGCCGCCCAAGGGCACGACGACGAACTGCGCGGGCGTCAGCGCGAGCGCCGGAACGCCACGGAAGGCGACCGCCAGCGCGCTGGCCACCATCACCGCGGCCAAGGCGGGCGAAAGCAGCCGCACGCGCGCGAGCGGCGTGTGCTGCAGCCCGTGGAGCACGACGAGCGAGACCGCGGCGATGATCGCCGGGCCAGGGGCGAATCCGGACACCATGCCGGAGATGCCGCCGTCCGTGCCGACCGCGATGGGCAGCTGCTTCAGCACGATGGTGATGCCGATTGCGGCGAGCATCCCCTTGATGACCGAGGACGGCACCAATGACGCGTACTTGCCCGTCCGCAGCAGCCCGAGCGCGAACTGGATGGCGCCGGCAAGCACCACCGCGGCAAGGAACCGCTCCAACGAGCCGAGCCGTTCGACCTCCAGGAGCACGACCGAGGTCAGTCCGGCAGCCGGCCCGGTGACCGAGAGCGGCGACCGGCTGATGAGGGGCACCACGACGCCGCCGACCACCCCGGCCACCAGCCCGCTCACCGGCGGCACGCCGCACGCGACGGCGATGCCCAGGCACAGCGGCAGCGCAACCAGGAACACGACGATTCCCGCGACGACATCCTGCCGGGGATGCTCGAACATGGATCGGAGACCGCTGGTCATGTGACGATTGACGGGCTCCTGGCCGGGGACCGCGATGATAGTCCCGCATCGGGCGCATCCCGTCGGGATTGCGGTACGTTGCGGGCATGGCAAGCGACGCCACCATCCGCTCCGTGCTGAACGAGAACCGCACCTTCCCGCCGCCGGCGGACCTGGCCGACCGGATCGGTCCGCTCCATGTGCAGGGCATGGGCGCGTACCTGGAGATGCACGCACGGTCGATCGCCGATCCAGAGGATTTCTGGGCCGAGGTCGCGTCGGGCTTCCACTGGTTCCGCCGGTGGGACAAGGTGCTGGAGTGGTCGCTGCCGGATGCACGCTGGTTCGTCGGAGGAACGACGAACGCGTGCCACAACGCCGTCGACCGCCAGGTCGAGGCGGGGCACGGCGACGACATCGCGCTGATCTGGGAGGGCGAACCGCAGGAAGCGGGCGAGCCCGAGGTGAGGCGGCTCACGTACCGCCAGCTCCGGGACGAAGTGGCGCGCTGCGCCGAGGCGCTGGAGTCGCTCGGGGTGCGCGCCGGCGACGTGGTCACGCTCTACATGGGAATGGTCCCGGAGCTTGCGATCGCGGTCCTGGCGTGCGCCCGCATCGGGGCGCCGCACAGCGTGATCTTCGGGGGCTTCGCGGCGCAGGCGATCGTGGACCGGGTGCAGGACGCGGACAGTTCCGTCATCGTGACGTGCGACGGGGCATGGCGGAGGGGCGCGGTCGTCCCGCTGAAGGCGAACGTCGACAGCGCCTGCGAACGATTGCCCGGCGTCCGGAGCGTGCTCGTCCTGCGTCGCGTCGGGAACGACGTCGCCATGCGACCGGGGCGCGACCACTGGTGGCACGACGTGGTGCCGAACCAGCCCGGCACGCGGGCCTGCCAGCCGGTGGATGCCGAGCATCCCCTGTTCCTGCTGTACACGTCGGGCAGCACTGGAAAGCCCAAGGGCATCCTGCACACCACGGGCGGGTACATGGTCTTCACGGCAGCGACCGCCCGCTGGACGTTCAACCTGGTCCCGGGCCGGGGGCAGACGTACTTCTGCACCGCCGACATCGGCTGGATCACCGGCCACAGCTACATCCTGTACGGGATCCTGCCCAACCGCGTGCCGACCCTGATGTACGAGGGCGCACCGAACTTCCCCGGGCCGGACCGGTTCTGGGAAATCGTCGCCCGCCATCGGGTGACCCACTTCTACACCGCGCCCACCGCGATCCGCAGCTTCATGCGCTGGGGCGACGAGCAACCCGCCAAGCACGACCTCTCGAGCCTGCAGGTGCTGGGGACGGTCGGCGAGCCGATCAACCCGGAGGCATGGATCTGGTACCACGAGCGCATCGGCGGCGGACGCTGCCCGATCGTCGACACGATGTGGCAGACCGAGACCGGCGGCCACGTGATCACCCCGCTTCCCGGTGCGACCCCCACGGTGCCGGGCAGCTGCACGCTGCCGATGTTCGGCGTGGATGCGGCCGTGGTCGACGAGCACGGCAACGAGCAGCCCGCGAACGCCGGAGGCCTGCTGGTGATACGCCGCCCTTGGCCGGGCATGCTCCGGGGGATCCACGGCGACCGCGCCCGGTTCGTCGAGACCTACTGGTCACGGGTCAAGGGGATGTACCTGGCGGGCGACGGCGCGCGGCGCGACGACCGCGGGTACTTCTGGATCATGGGACGCATCGACGACGTCCTGAACGTGAGCGGGCATCGGCTCGGGACCGCCGAGGTCGAGAGCTCCCTGGTGGGAAGCAAGCTCGTCGTCGAGGCGGCGGTCGTCGGGGTTCCGCACGAGATCAAGGGCACAGGCATCGCCGCGTTCTGCGTGCTGCATCCGGACCACGCGGGCCGCGCCGGCGATGCGCTCCGGAAGGAGCTTGCCGAGCACGTCGCGCGGGACATCGGCGCGATCGCCCGGCCGGACGTGATCCGGTTCACCAATGGGCTCCCGAAGACCCGCAGCGGGAAGATCATGCGAAGGCTGCTGCGGGACATCGCCGCCGGCCGCGAGACCGCCCAGGACACCACGACGCTCGAGGACTTCACGGTGCTCGCCAAGCTGCGCGAATCCGACGAGGCCTGAGGCCCGCGGCGGACCCCGCCGTCACGGCGCACCGAAGTACCACGCCGGCCCGGTCGCGACGTCGCTCCATCGGCGCATGTCGCGCATCCGCTCGATCTGCAGGCTCTCGACGCCGCCATCGACGGTGGCGACGATCGCCTCGTCGCCATGGCGCGCGCTGAGGTTCCCGTAGGCCGCCGGTGCCGCAGGGTCGTATTCGGGCGCAGACCAGCGCGGCGCGGGGCCGACGAGGAACGGGCTGTCGATCCGGAAGAAACCCTCGGTGATGGTGCCGCTGCCGTCCTGGGCCGCATCGGTCCGAGCGGTGGCGAAGACCGTCAGCGTGTCCGGGCGCTTCGCGGCCGAGAGTCGCGTCACGCAGGCGCGGGCCAGCGGATTCGGCGCGCCGTTCGGCAGCAGCGCGTCCACCGGGAACCGCGCGTCGTCGCCGCCGACCCACGCGCTGTTCAGCCCGAACGCCGGGTACAGCGACGCGAAGTAGAAGTACTTCAGCGGATCGCCGTCCTGCAGTTCGGCAAGCTTCGCCTCGTTCGCGCCCGAATACAGCGACCGGAAGTCGTCGCCCAGGTACGGTGCCAGCCGCCACGGGTAGCGCTTGGCGATCTCGACGTCGCCGCCGAACGCGCTGGCGGGGATGGCCTCGCCGTTGGGCAGCCGCACCGGCAGGTCCGGGCGGAATCCCGGGAGCACCCAGCCCTTCTGGTCGGTGGCATATGACGTCCACGCGGCCATCACCGTGCGCAGCGCGGTCACCTCGCGCATCCGCGCCACCGAGCGCCGGGCACCCAGGGTCACGGGCACGATGATCGCCACCAGGATGCCGATAATGGCCAGGACGACCAGCAATTCGACCAGCGTGAAGCCGCTTCGCGTCCCCGGCCGGCACACGCGGCGAAGGTGGGATGCGAATCCATGGGAAACGGCGACCTCGTCGCGGCAGCGGCGCATCGTCGATCCATACTATTCGCCCCGACCCGACCGACAGGGACGCGCGGCTCGGATCCCACCACGCCATGCACACGCCCCGATCGATTGCCGCCACGACCACGCGCCGCACCGCCGCACGGCTCGCCGCCGCGGCCCTTGCGCTGGGCTGCTCGTCGGCCGCGCTTGCCGCCGGCTCCTACGTCTTCCCAGCACCGTCGCTGGACCGCTGGATGTACCCCTTCAACTCGACGCCCGGCACGCGGCCGGTGATCAGCACGTTCGGCAGCACGCCGGGCGCCGCCGAGTTCGACAGCCGCGACGGGCAGATGCTGGTCGGCTTCAACACGGCGGCGCAGGTCGCGCCGGGACAAGGCAGCACGATCCGCGTGATGCAGGCCGTGCTGGAGCTCGAGGTCTCCAACAACCTGATCTTCCAGTACGACCCGACGCAGGATCCCTGGCAGTGCTTCGTGGGCACCTCGGACCCGGCATGGCGGGCCGATGCGGACCCTGGGCAGCCGGTCGAGTGCCACGGGGTCGGCTTCCGAAATGGCTTCTCGCTGGCGACTTTCCAGGAGAACACGGCGTTCACCACGTCGGGCAACTTCATGGCGCCGGGCGTGCGCACGGCCTACGCCGCGGCGTTCGACGGCAGCGGCGCGCTGGTCGACGTCTCGCAGAGCCCGCGCCAGCGCTTCGACCCCAAGCCCTTCGCGATCGGGACCGCGGCTGGGCTGGCGCCCGGCGACCTGGTGCCGGCAGGCACCAAGCTGCGGTTCGAGCTGGACGTCAACGATGCGCGGATCCAGGCGTACCTGGTCGCCGGCATCGACGCGGGCAAGCTGATGCTGGCCGTCACCAGCCTCACCTTCGTGCAGCAGCAGTCGGGCAATTTCCCGTCGTTCATCGCGAAGGAGAACGCGCTCGTCACCCTTGGGCTGGCATCGCCCGCGCGGCTCGAGCTTGCGATCGCCGACGCACCGCCGCCCTGCCGCCCCGCGGACCTGAACTGCGACGGCATCGTGAGCGGCCCCGACCTGGGCATCCTCCTGGGCCAGTGGGGCACCAGCGGTGGCGTCGCCGACATCAACGGCGACGGCACCGTCAGCGGCCCGGACCTGGGCCTGCTGCTGGGTGACTGGGGTTGACCTGCGGCGCAACGCCTGCCGCGCCCTCTTCCGTCCGCACCGCCCCTCAGCGACGCGACTCGACCAGCGCCTCGATGAACGCACGCTGCGCGGCACGCAGCGTGGCCTCGGCGCGCGCCAGCATCGTGCGCGCGGCATCGACCGGGACCTCGAGCCGCGCGGCGATCGCGCCATCGCTCAGGCCATCGCGGTGACGCATGCGCAACGCCTGGCGCTCATGCGGCGAAAGCAACTCGACCACCCGCGCAAGGAAACCGCCCTCGCTCGCGAGCGCGTCGGCCACTTCCGACAACGGTTGTGAGGCGGACGCGCGCTTCGTGCGCAGCGCATTCCGCTGTGCGAGGCCTGCCATGCGTGCACTCCTTTGCGACGCTCGGGCTTGGTACGGTCCGCAGGCAGCACACGACCCCTGACGTCCGTGTCCACGCGCCGCTCGGGGCGCTTTGGGGGGTCGGACCTGCGACGCGCTGATAATAGCGCAATCCCCGGTCGACGCAAGTGAATTCGCGGGCGATTAGGCCGCCGCAGGCAAGGTGATGATCGACGACGCGCAGGCATCGAACGACTGGCGGAAGTCACGCTCGGCCACCAGCGAGACGAACGCACGCGCCACGACCGGGTCGAACTGCGTGCCGGCGTTGGCTTCGAGCTCGGCCAGCGCGTCCTCGACGGCCAGCGCGGCGCCGTACGAACGGGGAGCGGTCATCGCGTCGAAGGTGTCCGCGACGGCCACGATCCGCGCGAACAGCGGGATCCGCTCGCCGAACAGCCGGTCCGGGTAGCCCAGGCCATCCCAGCGCTCATGGTGCCAGCGGGCCACGGGCACCGCGAAGGCCAGGACCGGGATCCGCGAGAGAATCGCGCCACCGAAGGCCGTGTGGCGGCGGACCATCGCCAGTTCCTGGGGATCCAGCGCGCCGGGCTTCCGGAGCAGGTCCGCCGGCAGGAGGATCTTGCCCACGTCGTGCAGCAGCGCGCCGATGCGCAGGTCGCGCATGGCCTCGCCTTCGATGCCCAGCGCGCGGCCGGTCAGCGTGGCCAGGGTGGCGACGCGCACGGAATGCCCCGCGTTCACCGGGTCGCAGGCATCGATCTGGGAAACGAGTTCGGTGACGAGGTTCGAGAGCGCGCAGTTGCCGTGCGCCAGCGGCTCGCCCGCGGGCAGCGGCAGGCCGTTCGTCCGCGGGTCGGTGCCCGAAGCGGCACGCGCATCGCGCGGCTCGGCGACGAACCACGCCGGACGAACCGGCTGGGAGGCGTTCGGGACAGGACGACGGGAGTCGAACGGCTGCATCTTCGGGACCTCGTGTGCGGCGGCGGAATGCCGCGCACCGGGTGGATCGGCCATGCCGGGGGGCGACTGAAGTCAGGCCGGGGAAATCTCCCGTCAAACCGGAAAAACCGCGTTTGGGGCGTCCCAGCGGGGGTCGATCGCTAGACTCCGGCCTTCCCTGATGCGGATTTCCCCCACCGAATTCCTCCGCCCGCCCAAGGCGCGGGCCGTCGAGGTGGCCTGCGCGCCCGACGCCCACCTGAATCCCGAGCTGAGCTTTCCCCCGGCCAGCTTCGCCCACGTCCTGGCCAAGCGCCCCGACCCGGCGGGCATCCTGGCGGCGGTGCAGCACCTGCTGCTGACCGGCGCGCTGGAGGTCGATCGCACGCCCGGCATGTTCGTCTACCGCGCGGCGCACGGCGGGCGGCGGTGGATGGGCCTGGTCTGCAGCGTCGACACGCGTGACCTGGTCCCCCTGCTGGTCGACGCCGCGACGCCGGTTGAGATCCGCATGGCCGAGGCCGACCGCGCCGCGTTCGGGGCGCAGCTGGCACCGTGCCTGGTCAAGGTCGAGTCCTCCGACGACGTCGCGCAGTGCTTCGTGCTGGATTCGAACGACCGCCCCGGCTACCACTTCGTCTCGCACGACGGCAGCACGCACTCGGCGTGGGTGGTCCGGAACCCGCAGGAGTACGTCGAGCTGTTCAGCGACCTGGACCCCGAGGGCGTGCTCTGCGGCGGCGCCGAACTGATGGCCGCGCACCTGGCCGGCGCACCGGCGATGGCGATCCTCTCGTCGGACGCGGACACGCATGCGAGCGGTGGCCCGCTGCAGCCCCGCGCGGGCCTGCTGATGGCCCGCCCCGCGGAGTGACCCGACGGGCCCGCCCCCACCGCACGCGCCTGGCGGGCGGCCGCCCGCGCACCGGGGCTACACTCGTGGCATGACCGCATTCGCCCGAAGCGGCGCCCACGCGCCCAGCGTTCCCGGCCCCGCCAAGGTCCTCCTGTGCGACCCGATCGCCAAGCCCGGGATCGACGGCCTGAAGGCGCTCGGCTGCGTGGTCATGAACGACCCGGAGCTGACCGAGGCAACGCTGACGCGCGCCGTACGCGACACCGAGCCGGACGTGCTGGTCACGGGTACCACGCCCGTCACCGCCGAGGCGATCGAGGCCAGCCCGCGCCTGGCGATGATCGTGGTCGCCGGCACCAGCGTCGACCACGTGGACATCGCCGCCGCCAGCCGACGCGGCGTGTTCGTGGCCAATTGCCCCGGCCGCAACGCCACCGCCGTGGCCGAGCTGGCGTGGGCGCTGATCCTGGCCTGCGACCGCCGCGTGCCCGACCAGGCCGCCAGCCTGCGTGCCGGTGCGTGGAACCAGCGTGAGTACGCCAAGGCCGCCGGCCTGCACGGCCGCACGCTGGGCGTCGTCGGCCTGGGCCAGGTGGGCCAGGAAGTGGCGCGCATCGGCCGAGCGTTCGGGATGGACGTCATCGCCTGGAGCCCCAAGCTGACCGAGGAGAAGGCGCTCGAGCACGGCTGCGGCTTCTGCGGCAACCTGATCAACCTGGCCAAGCTGAGCGACGTGGTCAGCGTCAACGTCGGCGGCGGCGACGACACCGACAACCTGATCGGCGAGAAGTTCCTGGCCGCGCTGAAGCCGGGCGCCATCCTGGTGAACACCAGCCGCGGCGGCGTGATCGCGCAGGATGCGCTGCTGAACGCGGTGCGCGCCCGCGGCCTGCGCGCGGGCCTGGACGTCTTCGCCAGCGAACCCGAGGGCGGCGAGGGCACCTTCGACGACCCGATCGTGCACGAGCCCGGCGTCTACGGCACGCACCATGTCGGCGCGCTCACCGAGCAGGCGCAGCGCGCCGTGGCCGAGGAAGTGGTGCGCGTGGTGCGTGCGTGGGCAGAACGCGGCCACGTGCCCAACTGCGTCAACCGCGCGGTGGCCACCCCCGCCACCAGCATGCTGGCCGTGCGGCACATGAACCGTCCCGGCGTCCTGGCGCACGTCTTCTACACCCTGGGCCAGGCCGGCATCAACGTCGAGGAGATGGAGAACATCGTCTACGCCGGCGGCGAGGCCGCGCTGGCGCGCGTCCAGCTGGACCAGTCGCCCAGCGACGAGCAGCTGCACGCGATCCGCGCCAACCCCAACGTGCTCAGCGCGACGCTCAGCACGATCGCGCGCAGGATGTGAGCGGGGCGCGGCGCGCTCAGGCGCCCGGGGCCAGCGTGCGGCGCAGGCCTTCCTCGAACGGGACGATCACGCGGTAGCCCAGCAGCCGGCCGGCGGCAGCGATGTCGGCCTCGCTGTCGCGCACGTCGCCGGTGCGGGCGGGGCGGAAGTCCGGGTCGGCCTTCGCGCCCAGGATCGTGCCCATGCGCTGCAGCAGTTCCAGCAGGCTGAAGCGCGTGCCGCAGGCGATGTTCACCACCTGCCCGCGCAGGGCCGCATCCGTCGACCCCGCCAGCAGGTTGGCATGGACCGCGTTCGCCACGTGCGTGAAGTCGCGCGTCTGCAGGCCGTCGCCCCAGATCTCGGGGCGCGTGCCGTCGCGCAGGTGCTTCGCGAACAGCGGGATCACCGCCGCATACGGCGAGTCGTGGCGCTGCCGCGGGCCGAAGATGTTGAAGTAGCGCAGGCTCACCGTCTGGATGCCGTAGCAGCTGGCCCACGCGCGCATCAGGTGCTCGCAGGCCAGCTTGGTGTAGGCGTACGGCGAGAGCGGGTCGGGCGGCATGGTCTCGACCTTGGGAAGCGTGGGCGCGTTGCCGTAGGCGCTGCTCGACGCCGCGTAGACCACGCGCCGGACGCCGTGGCGCCGGGCGGCTTCCAACAGCCGCAGCGTGCCGGTGACGTTCGTCTCGTGGTACTCGGCCGGGATCTCGACGCTGCGCGGGACGCTGCCCATCGCGGCCTGGTGGAAGACGACCTCGGCACCGGCCAGCGCGCGGTCCAGCGCGGCGGCATCGGTGATCGACCCGCGGACCACGGTCGCGGCCCGCGCAGCACCGGACAGGTTCGAATCCAGGCCGTTCGAGAAGTCGTCCAGCACGGTCACGCGCGCGCCGGCCTCGCACAGGAAGTCCGCCAGGTAGCTGCCGATGAACCCCGCGCCGCCCGTCACGCAGACGTGGCGGCCCTGGTAGGCACGGACATGGACCTGGAGCGCGGGGTCGAGCACGGCTGCGGAGCGTACGGCCAAAACGAGCCGCGGCGCCCGGATGGTCCGGGCGCCGCGGTGGTTCGTGCACGCGCCTGGCAGTGGGCCGCCGGGCGCGGGGGGATCACTTGAAGGTCGACTTGAAGGCCTTCATCGCGGCGATGAACTGGTCTTCCATGCCCTTGAAGCTCTTCTTCTCGACCAGCTGGTCACGCAGCGCCTTGGCGGGACCCTGGAAGTGCTCCAGGAGGCCCTTCTCGAACGCCGACACGCGCGGCAGCGGAACGTCGTCCAGCAGGCCCTTCGAGCCGGCGAAGATCGACAGGCACTGGTCGATGACGTTGAACGGCTGGAACTGGCCCTGCTTCAGCAGCTCGACCATGCGCGCGCCGCGGTCCAGCTGGCGCTGGCTCGAGGCGTCGAGTTCGGTGCCCAGCTGCGCGAACGCCTCGAGCTCGCGGTAGGCCGCAAGGTCCAGGCGCAGCGAGCCCGCGACTTCCTTCATCGCCTTGATCTGCGCGTTGCCGCCGACGCGGCTGACCGAGATGCCGACGTTGATGGCGGGACGCACGCCGGCCGCGAACAGCTCGGGCTGCAGGTAGATCTGGCCGTCGGTGATCGAGATGACGTTCGTCGGGATGTACGCCGACACGTCGCCTTCCTGCGTCTCGATGATCGGGAGCGCGGTCAGCGAGCCGCCGCCGTTCTCGTTCGAGAGCTTGGTGGCGCGCTCCAGCAGGCGGCTGTGCAGGTAGAAGACGTCGCCGGGGTACGCCTCGCGTCCGGGCGGACGGCGCAGGAGCAGCGAGAGCTCGCGGTACGCGACGGCCTGCTTCGACAGGTCGTCGTAGACCACCAGCACGTGCTTCGGCGTCTTGCCTTCCTTGCCCTGCCACATGAAGTACTCGCCCATCGCGCAGCCCGAATAGGGCGCGATGTACTGCAGCGGCGCGGGCGCCGAGCTGCCGGCGTTGACGACGATGGTGTAGTCCATCGCGCCGTTCTTCTTCAGCGTCTCGACGACGCCGGCGACGGTCGAGTCCTTCTGGCCGACCGCGACGTAGATGCAGACCACCGCGTCGGGCGTGCCCCAGTACTGCTTCTGGTTGATGATGGCGTCCAGGCAGACGGCCGTCTTGCCGGTCTTGCGGTCGCCGATGACCAGCTCGCGCTGGCCGCGGCCGACGGGGATCATGCTGTCGACGGCCTTGATGCCGAACTGCAGCGGCTCCTTGACGGGCTGGCGGGCGGCGATGCCGGGGGCGACGATGTCGACCTTGCGCGTACCCGAGGCCTGGATGGCCGGGCCGCCGTCGAGCGGGTTGCCCAGCGGGTCGACCACGCGGCCCAGCATGGCCATGCCGACCGGCACCTCGAGGATGCGGCCCGTCGCCTTGACGGTGTCGCCCTCGCGGATCAGGTTCGAGTCGCCGAACAGCGCGGCGCCGACGGTGTCGGACTCCAGGTTCATGGTCAGGCCGGTGACGGTCTTGCCGCCCTCCGCCTGGAACTCGAGGAGCTCGCCGGCCATGACCTTGCCCAGGCCATAGACGCGGGCGATGCCGTCACCGACCTCGACCACCTGCCCGACCTCGGAGATCTCGAGTTGGGCGGCGAAGTTCTGGATTTCCTGCTTGATGACGGACGTGATTTCGTCGGTCTTGATCTTCACGGCTGACCTTTCGGAGAGGCGTTGGAACGGGGGAGTCTGGAGCCCGGCGCGGGCGCCGGCTTACTGGAGGAACGAGGAAGCGTCACGGCCACCGAGGCCGCGCGCGGCGAGCGTGCTGCGGACGCGCCGGAGCTGCGCGTCGATCGATCCGTCGATCAGCTGGTCGCCGATGCGGATCTTGAGGCCGCCGATCATGCCGGCGTCCTTGTAGACGTGGAGGACGGGATCCTTGCCCAGCGCGGACTTCAGGCGCTCGCGGACGGACGCCTCGGCGGCGCCGTCAAGCTTGCCGTCCACGGTGAAGACGTCGACCTCGACGCGGCCGAAGGCCTCCTGCTCGAGCGCGTCGTAGGCCTCGGCGACGTCGAAGAGCTCGCCAAGGCGGCCCTTCGCGTTCAGGACCAGGACGAAGTTCACCAGCGTGTCGCTGGCGCGCCCGCCCAGGATGCGCTTCAGCGATTCGGCGCGGCGCTTCGGGTCGACGATGGGCGACTGGAAGAACTCCTGCGTGCGCTTGTCGGCCTTGGCCGCCTCGCACACGCCGCGCAGCTCCTCGCCCATCGCGGCGATGCCCGTGTTGCCTCCGAGCTCGCGGGCGAGCTCGAACAGGCTGCGGGCGTAGACCTTGGCGACTTCGTCGATCTGGGTGGGCATCGGTACCTCAGCGGCGTCCGGAGGCGAGCTCGGCCAGGGACTCCTGGACCAGGCGCTGGTTGTCCTGCTCGGTGACCTGGCGCTTCAGGATGCGCGCCGCGATGTCGGTGGCGAGCATCACGGACTGCGCCTGGAGCTCGGCGACCGCGGCCTTGCGGGCGGCCTCGATGTCGGCGTTGGCGCGCGCAACGCGCTCGGCCAGCTCCTGCTCGTTGCGGGCCTTCAGCTCGTCCGCGATGCGCTGCGCGTCGGCGCGGGCCTGGCGGATCATGTTGGCCGACTCCTCGCGGGCGCTGGCCAGCTGCTTCTCGAACTCGGCCTGCGCGGCCTTGGCGGCGGCGCGGGCGTCCTCGGCGGCCTTGATCTCGCCGACGATCTTGTTGTTGCGGTCGTCCAGGCCCTTGGCCACGGTGGGCCACACCTTGACGGCGAGGATCGCGAACGCCACGCCGAAGACCACGAAGGTGGTGATGGCGGGCAGCGCCTCGAACGAAACCGGGTTCGCGCCGCCTTCGGCGCTGGCGAGGATGAGGAGAGCGTTCATGCGGGACTCCTGGTTGGTTCGGCCCGACGTCCGGGCCCTGGGAATGGTTTCCCGCCCCTTTCGGGACGGGAAACCGTGGTTCGGACCATCGCGGTCCGCGCGGCCTCAACTCACTTGTTGATGCCGAGCAGCGAGACGACGACCGCGAAGAGGGCGACGCCTTCGACCAGCGCCGCGGTGAGGATCATGTTCGTGAAGATGCGGCCGCCCATCTCGGGCTGGCGGGCCGTGCTCTCGTTGGCGCTGGCGCCGATCTTGCCGATGCCGAGGCCGGCGCCGATGACGGCCAGGCCGCCGACGATGCCGGCGCCGATGCCGACGCCCATGCCCTTGTAGTCCGCGCCGGCGACGGCGTCGGCGGCGAAGGTCGAGCTGGCGGCCGCAGCGGCGGCGAGGACGGCGAGGGTCGTGATCTTCTTCATTGCTGTGTGCTCCGTGTCTGGAGTTGGTGACGCCGTGGACCGCGTCGTTCGTGTCGTTGCCTTCCGCGGTCCACGCGACGGGAAGGTGGGGATTCGAGGGCCGTGGCCCTTGGCTCAGTGCGGGTGCGCGGCCTTCGGCGAATGGGGATCCGCGCTGCCCGAGCCGTGGTGATCTTCGTGACCGTGTTCCTCGTCGTGATGCTCGTCATGGTGGGCCATCTGGCTGATGAACACCGCCGTGAGGAACATGAAGACGAACGCCTGCAGGAAGGCGACGAAGAGTTCGAGGAAGGTGATGACGACGGCGAAGCCGCCCGCGAGCAGGCTGATGCCGCTGACCGCGGCAACGCCCAGCCCGGCGGCCATCGCGCCGAAGAGCATCAGGGTGGCCATCAGGGTGTGGCCGCCGACCATGTTCGCGAAGAGTCGGATCGCCAGCGCAGCGGGCTTGATGATCAG